>CAZFWV010000612.1:0-1551 GCA_964522605.1 uncultured Pirellulaceae bacterium | reverse complement strand
TCCGCGTTTACCGGAGATCGGCGAATACAACTATTACTGTCGCAACATGCTCGCCGTGGCCTATCTGGATGGCAAGCAGCCGCACTTGTTGATGCAACGCGGCACGTATCGAGCAATCGTCATCGAGGCATACGATCCCGATCTGAATCTCGTCTGGCGATGGAATTCTCACGACGAAAAGGAGAAATACGACAGCCAGGGAGCACACACGATTCGCGTAGCCGATGTTGATGAAGATGGGTGTGACGAGATCATTGTGGGATCTTGCCTGGTCGATCACGATGGTCGTGCAATGTGGACGCTCGGGATCGGCCACCCGGATACTTGCTATGTCGGCAAGATTGATCCGCAGCGACCTGGAATGCAGATCTTTTTTGGGATCGAACCGCGGCAGAAGAGTGGTGCCGTGCGGTTGGTCGATGCCTTGACGGGCGAGACTCTTTGGGCCAATGAAGAACCGACGGTGCATGTTCACAGCCAGGGCTTGTGCGCGGACATTCTGGCGGAATACCCGGGGCAGGAATGCTACGCCGGAGAAGCGAAGGGGGGTAGCCAGGCCTGGATGTTCACCGCCCAAGGCAAACGAATCGGCAGCGAAAACATTGGTTCGTTGGCTCCGTGGACTCTCTGGTGGGATGCCGATCCGCAGAAAGAAGTGTTGTTGCGCGGAGACTTAATCAAGTTCCAAGGGGAAACACTTTGTTCTCCGCCCGGAGCCGACCGGCCGCAGATGGTCGCCGATCTGTTCGGCGACTGGCGCGAGGAGTTGGTGACAACCGTACCGGGTGAGTTGCGTGTTTACACGACGACCATTCCGGCTTCGACACGGCGCACCTGCTTGATGCAAGATCGCCTGTACCGGTTGTATGTTGCGACGAATTCCATGGGCTATAACACGCCACCGCAGCATTCAAATCCGTAGAACGATGGGATAAGAGGGAGCCGCGGAGACGCGCGGAAATGCGCGGAGGTTCTGATCCGTCAGGACGGTGGAACACACTCTCGACGGCTGGGAGAGACGAATAGAGCTGTTTCAATGCAATCGACTTGATCCGCGAATATCCGCGCAAATCCGCGGCCTCATTCCAACGGAACGGCAGGACAGTTGATGCGGCGGGCGACGCTGTGCGCATCTCAACGATGAAGGAGGAAACCACGGATGCAACGGAGGGGACGGATCTTCACGGATCGATCAGCGCGCATCCGTACCATCCGTCCGATCCGTGGTTCCTTCCCTCCCTGCAGGTCAATCCCGATCGCCCCGCACCTAACGCTGCAATCTAGCTGGACAAACAAAACAACGGCCTGCCGAATTTCTCGGTCAGGCCGTTGTAAGTTACGTCAATCAATCAACGAGCGGCAATTCGCCTTAACGGCGACGCGCCAGGCCCACGAGACCGGCCAAGCCCAACAGGGTCAGCACGATCGCGCTTGGCTCCGGCACCGCGGACACATCCGTGCGCGGTCCGATTTCATAACCGCCGTCCGAGAGGGCTGCCACCAGGTCGCCCGTCCCGAAGACGCCATCGCCGTTCCAATCGCCTTCCGACC
>CAZFWV010000611.1:0-1722 GCA_964522605.1 uncultured Pirellulaceae bacterium | reverse complement strand
GGCTGCTCGCTGGCCGGTGGCCGCGAATGGTACACTTCGTCGGGCGTCTTTCCGCCCAGGGTCTCGTGAGGGCGGTGCTCATTGTACCAAGCGATGACGAGTCCCACTTCACGCTCGAAATCAGGCTGGTGTTCGGGCACTGTGATCAGAAGCAGAATCTCCTTGAGCGTGCGATGGAAACGTTCAACAACCGCAAGGGAGCCGTGCTTGTTGACGGCGCCGAATCGCGGCAGGATATTCCTGGCTTTGCACCAGGCCGTGAACCGGCGCGGCCGACAACGCGGGTTCTGAAACCAAAGTCTTTTGGCGGCCGCCCGGTTACGGCTGTCGTTAGCTCTTACTTGAGGTCATTCAAATGCACGCATCGCGCAAGACGTTCGGTACGATCCTCTCTGTAATCGCCGTAATCAACCTCCTTGGTCATCCGCTCTACGGCTGCACGGGCTTGACGCTCAGGGCGAAGGATGGCGCAGTTGTGTTCGGCCGAACCCAAGAGTGGGGTACTTTTGACCTCCGCTCGCGGGTCGTCATCATCCCTCGCAAGTTCGATTTGCAGAGTCCATCGCCTGACGGAAGAAATGGGCTGGCGTGGACGACGAAGTACGGAGCCGTCGGACTCGACGTGGTGGAAAAGAACTACCTGATTGACGGCATGAACGAAAAAGGCTTGTGCGTCAACTTGTTCTATCACGAGGGGTTCGCGGAGTACCCGAAGTACGATACGGCGAACGCGGCCCGCACATTGGACATACTTGCGGTCTGCCCTTTCCTGCTAACCACTTGTGCGACCACCGAGGACGCGCGGAAGGCCCTGGCGGATGTGGTGATTTGCGGCAGCGTCGTCAAGGAAATCGGCGGCGTCCCGCCTTTGCACATGATCGTGACCGATCGTACCGGGACGGCGTTCGTGCTCGAGTTCACGAAAGGTGTCACGACTATCCACGACGCCCCGCTGGGAGTCGTTACGAACGGCCCAAACTATGACTGGCACATCGCGAACCTGCTCAACTACACGAATTTGGACACGCCGCTTCCCGAACGCAAGGTCGAGGACTTGAAGTCATTGAAGTTCGGCGGCGGGAACCGGTTGTTCGGTCTTCCTGGCGACCTGTCATCTCCCTCGCGCTTTCTGCGCGCGGCCGCCTATTCCGGGACCGCTCGTGAAACCGCTGACGGCAGGGAAACGATGTACGAGATGTTCCGTATCCTTGACAATTTCAACCTGTCCGTCGGGGTATCCGCCGAAGGGTCGGGGAAATCGAACCCGGAGGGAATGCGCAGTTCGACAATTTGGACGACCGTTTACGACACCAAGAACCTGATGCTGTACTACCACACGATGCACAACCGTCGTGTGCGGCAGATCGACTTCAAAAGGCTCGATTTCGACGCGGTTGACATCCTCCGCCTGCCGCTAGACCGCGAGAAATCCCAGGACATTGATGACGTCACCCCGGCAGGGTAGACCATCAAAAGAGCTAACAATGAAATGCACGCGAGTTGCGGATCGCGCGTTTTCTGATGGCGAAGTCACTTAACCGCAATCGCGTGATTTCGGTCGTTCGGCACTGGGAGCAAATGCCTTAGATCGTACTCTACGCTGCTGAGATCCCACACCGCTGCAGATTCGGTCGATGGTTAAACGACCGAACCTGGACCAACCGCCAGCAGTTCCACGAGTGGCCAATTGAGGGGCCCCGCTCTGACCCAGACACTCTCGCC
>CAZFWV010000610.1:1434-1749 GCA_964522605.1 uncultured Pirellulaceae bacterium | reverse complement strand
CTGGGAAAGACAAATCTCGATGAGTTTGGCTGCTGCAGCGTGACGCACAGTTCGCTGGGAGGACAGACACGGAACCCGTACGATCCGACCCGTGTGCCCGGCGGATCCAGTGGCGGGACCGCAGCAGCGATTGCTGCCAACTTTGCCGTCGTCGGAACGGGAACCGATGCCTGGGGATCGATCCAGGAACCCGCTTCACTCAACTCGGTCGTAGGACTGCTCCCCACTCGCAGCCTGGTGAGTGGAGATGGTGTGATTCCCTCTCCTTCACCGACGCGGGGTGCGGTGGGACCGATCGGCAGGACGGTATCCGAC
>CAZFWV010000610.1:0-1424 GCA_964522605.1 uncultured Pirellulaceae bacterium | reverse complement strand
GATGCTCGACATCATCGCGGGCCCCGATCCGGCCGATCCCGTGACGGCGGCGAGTGAAGGGCAAGTACCCGATAGCTATCTGGACTTCCTCGATCCGGCTGGGCTCAATGGCGCTCGCATCGGACTGGTGACAAGCTTTTTGAGCGGGGCCAGTCAGGAAGTCAGAACGTTAACACTTGCGGCGACTGATCAGATGGAATCTCTCGGGGCGGCAGTTGTTTCGGTAAGCCTTACAACACCAGCAAACTGGGAGGTCTACTACAACGATCTGGAATATCTGGTGAACCGCTATCTCCAAACGTTGGGACCGGAAGCAAAATTCACATCGCTTCGGCAGATCATCGCTTCGGGAGAGTATCTTTCGAATCTTCACTCGACGTTCGCCGATCTGCACGGGAACATTGCGCCGGAGAATGACCCGGCTTACGCGAGAGTGGAAACCGCTCGTCAGAACTTCCGGCGGCAACTGCTCAGCCTGATGGACACGCAGAACTTGGATGCGCTCGTTTACCCGCCTTTGTTGTCGAATCCGCCGACGACGGCGTCCGTCGCACTGGATGACGGCATTTGGGAAACCGGCTCCGATTTTCGCAACATGAATCCCTCTCCGTTTCTCGGATTTCCCTCAATTACGGTACCGGCAGGATTCAAGGCGAACGGAATCCCTTTCGGGATCGAGTTTTTGGGCAGGCCGTTCAGTGAGCCGGTCCTCCTGGGACTGGCGTACGCATTCGAACAAGCGACGGGGGCTCGCATGCCACCCGACTCAACTCCTCGGTTGCCGGGTGAAATCCTCGTGATCGGAGGAATCCAGGGCGACTATGACCGCGATGGGGTTCTCGACGTCGAAGACATCGATTTGTTGAATGCCCAGATTCGGTCCACCGTTTACGAGCAAGCTTTTGATCTGAACGAAGATAATCTCCTGGGTCCGGAAGACAGTCGCGTTTGGGTCCATTACTTGAACATGACCTGGTACGGCGACGCCAACCTGGACGGTGAGTTCAACACGGGTGACCTGGTGCAGGTTTTGGGAGCCGGCAAGTACGAAACCCAAAAGGACGCCGGCTGGGGTGAGGGCGACTGGAACGGTGACGGCGTGTTTGGCACGGGTGACTTCGTCAAGGCGTTGGACGATGGCGGGTATGAGATGGGGCCGCGGGGACCGTTAGCCGTGCCGGAGCCGAGCGGCGGCGCGCTGCTGATCTTCGGCGCATTGATGGCGTTCTGTTGTCGGCGCGCAGCTACACCGTTGTTGACGAGATTTTGAACCACACCCTTGGGGCATTGGCAGCGGTTACCGGTTACTAATTGCTGGGAATCTCTGGCAATTCTTGCATCAGGTCCTTTCCTCAGCGCTTTTTGGGCATTGTGACTGCAGAGGATCGGATACAGCTCAAGATTATCGCGATCGCCCCAAGCGC
>CAZFWV010000609.1:0-1857 GCA_964522605.1 uncultured Pirellulaceae bacterium | reverse complement strand
TCCGCCACACCCTCGTCGGTCAACAGCGGAGCGTTGCGCAGCGACAGGTGCTGCATGCGAGAAAAAGCCGGCAGCCATTGTCGCACCAGAGCATCACTGACCTGTGCATCCTCGAGATGCAGCAGTTGCAGATGCTCAAGCTGTCCCAAGCGGGCGAGATCCTGCGGGGCAATTTCGCCAGCCCGAATTCGCAATCGGGATAACGTCGCGCAGCGAATCACCGCTTGCCAGGCCGCCTGGTCGATCGAAGCACGGTTCGCCAGAAAATCGATTTCAACAGGCTGACCTTGGTCATCACACTGCAACGTGCCGCCGCTGCGATGAATCACCTCACGGATTTCCTCAACCTGCTCGCGAGACAATTGCGGAACCGAAGCAACTCCCGACGGCTCGGAGGAAGATTCGACGGGCATTCGCGCGGAATCTTCGTGAATCGAGTCATCCGCGGAGCGGGCGGTATCGACGGACTCCGCTGTCCGGCTCGAACAACCCGCAACGAGGAGCGCGAGCAGCAGCAGCCAGACGTTCCTCGAAAATGGAAGAGGAGAGTTCATTCAAAGCGTCCAGGGACCGCGCATCTCACGCTGCAACATGGTACGGGCTTTCGCCGATCCCGAGACGAGATCGTTCGCCGCCGGATCCCAGGTGATCCGCTCGCCCGTTCGGACGGCAATATCGCACAGATGGCTGATGATATCGCTTCGAACAGCATCGCGCAGATTCGAGACCGCCGTCATAGGATCGCCGTTCTTAATCGCTTGAATGAAGTTTCCCTCTTGGCTGCGGCTCACAATCAGTTGCGGATCGCCCGCCGGCAATTCCCCTTGGAGCCATGCCGGGTTACTCGCCGTCGTCTGTCCCGCATCTCGACAAACCTGAATCCACCCGTTCTCCCCGATGAACTTCGTCCGATCGGAACCCGGCCGGAACACTAGATCGACCTCTCCCAACTTGATCTTCATGTCCCAGTTATAGACCGTATCGTAAAGTCCGTCCGTCGGCACCGTCCCGGTTCCCTCGACAACGAGGGGACCGCTCAGATCCGCGTCGGTACCCCAGACCATGATGTCCAGCGGATGGGCGCCCCAGCCTCCGAGGTAACCAATCGACTGATCGTAGATCCAATAGGTTCCCGGAGGACGGCACCGATCCGCGGTGAACGGCGTCACGGGAGCGGGGCCGAGCCACATCTGGTAATCGAAACCGTCCGGCACCGGGACCTCTTGGGTCGAGCCACCACTGCCACCGTTCGGCGCGTCGACTTCGATCGCCAACAATTTGCCGAGGACTCCCCGGCGTACCATTTCGCAGCCCCGGTGGCAGTGTGCCATACTCCGCTGTTGTGTTCCATACTGGAAAACAGTTCCCGACTCCGTGAACGCTTGTTGACAGGCGAGATTCTGCTGGATGCTCAATCCGAGCGGTTTTTCGACATAGGCACTCTTGCCTGCCCGTGCCGCCAGAATCGCGATCGGAACATGCCAATGGTCGGGCGTTGCGACAACGACGGCGTCGATGTCGTCCCGTGCCAGCAGTTCACGAAAATCCTCATAGGCACGCCCCTTGCAGACCGTGGCCATCGCTTCACGCCGATCCCGGTAACAGTCGGCAACGGCAACACTCTGAGCATCGGGCAGTGGTTGGAACCCGCGAAACAGATCGCGTCCGCGCCCTCCCACGCCAATATGGCCCACGGTAATGCGATCGCTGGCCGGAGCTTTCTCATCGCTGCCGAGCGCGGACGAGGTAATCACATAGGGTACGGCCAAACCCGCAGCCGCTGCACAACCGGTTCGCAACACGTCGCGCCGGCTGACTCGATGTTCGGTCATTCAAGTGTCTCCTTCAAATGGGCAA
>CAZFWV010000608.1:0-1963 GCA_964522605.1 uncultured Pirellulaceae bacterium | reverse complement strand
CCCTCGCGACGAATCGATTTGACCGTCGGGCCGGATCGTTGCGAAGTGCTGCTCGAATCGCACTGATTTGTCCGCCCACCCCGGCGCGCAGAACGCCAATTGCTCGCCCTGGCAGCATCGACTGCTGACTTTCGTGGCAGCTCGCACGGCCGACCGAAACGAAACTTAAAAAAAAGCGGGGCAAATTGCCTGAAAATCCCGTTGTTCACCGATTGATTTGGTGTGGCCCGCACACGTGGCACGTTGTTTGCTACTGACGGAATTCGTTTGGGTGGGAAGTTACTTCAAAGGAGGGCTAGATTCTTTCTGCATCAAGTTGTTTGAGGAGTGATCATGCTGAATTTGAACCGCTTTGCCATGTCGCGTCGTTTGGCGCACGAACGTTCTCCGCCTCAGTAACGTGGCGGGAGTTTCTTACGGTGCAAATGCTTCTTTAACAACTCAACTTACAGGGCAGCGGTCGTATCCGAGTCAGGCCGTCTCGGATGCGGCCGCTTTATTTATTTTGGATTGCGGCGCCGGGGAGTCACGGTGTTATTTTACGTCAAGCACATTGAGCGAATTCGGTTTGGTGGACCGGTCTTTTGCGAACCGACCTTAATCCGGTTGCAACCGCGGACGGACGGCGCGCATCACTTGCGTCATTTCCGCCTGGAGGTGCAGCCGCACCCGGCCGGAATCTCGCAACACCGCGACCTGTCTGGAAACGTGTGCTGGACCGTATGGTTCAACGAGATCACCGTGGCCTTGAAAATCATCACTACCGCCCAGATTGAGGTCTGGCCGCAGCCGGCGACGGAAATCCTGCGCCCCGAGGCGGTTACGGTTCCGATTCGGCATAAGGGAGATGATTACGAGCTGGCGCAATTTTATGCTCGCCCCGAACATCACGACCACCACGTTCGTCAGTTAGCACGACAACTGATCGACGAATCCAACGGAACGACTCTCGACTTCATCGCCGCGACGCTTCGCCAACTTGCACGCAACTATCGCTGGATGCCGCGACGCCTTGCTGCATCGCGTGGCCTCGCGCAGGTGGTGCGTTCCCGAGAGGGATCGTATGAAGATGCGGCTGTGCTGTTGGCCGAGCTTGCGCGGGAGGTGAATATCCCCGCGCGAATCGTGCGGGGATACAGCGCAACGCAGTCCGACGAAGTCGAATACCGAATGTACCCCTGGACCGAACTCTACCTTCCGGGCACTGGATGGCGCGGCTATGACGCGATCCGCGGAACTTCCGTCGATGCAGCATACCTGCCGGTCGCCGTTGGCCGAACCTTCGCGCTCACAGAATCCGTCGAGGGACAGCAGCGGGGCAACGTCCATCTTCCACGGCGTGAGACGCAGATCTACGTCCGGCAGCATCAGGAATCGCTCACGCCGACCGATGCCGGCCGAAGTCTGACTCGCCCCCAAGGTCTGTTTGATCTGACACCGAGCGTGTTGGACGACCGGCTGTCGTAAGACTTGGGGCAAAGCCTACGGATCGGCACGGACCGATCCGCGGACATCCGTTTCATCCGTTCAATCCGCGGTTCCTCTTTTCGATCCTTGGTCCCGCTCGACTCGTGCGGAACAACCAAGGCGCATGCCGCAGGTGGCACTCTTTTTCCGGACGAAGGAACTCAGTCCGCTCGCCGTCCCGATGCAACAAGGGGCGTCGAAGCATTGGAGGAGGGCCCGGCATCTTTCAGTTTGCGAAGCAGCTCGCCGCGGGAGTAAAACCCCGAGAGTTTTTTCGGGCGATAAGGATCACTCGCAGGGAAGATGGCAACGACCGGCAGCTGTTTACTACCCAACGCTTCCAGCAATTGCTCAACTTCCTCATCGCCTTCCGACCAATCGGCCAGCAGCGTGACGACCTGGTTCTGATCGACGACTTCAAAAACGGGTTGTGTATTTAGAACGGACCGTTCTAAGACTTTGCAGGTCGGTCACCAATCGGCGGTGAAGTCGACCA
>CAZFWV010000607.1:0-2029 GCA_964522605.1 uncultured Pirellulaceae bacterium | reverse complement strand
ATGGAGATGGACTGGACGGACACGTCGGAAGAGCTGATCTTCTATCTGGCCGGGATCACGGATGGCACTGTTGCGATGCCGTTTAAGTACGATCAACCCTTGTCTTCGTTGTTCGTCGATGGAGCCGGGATGCTCCCGCCGGTCGAGGTGTATCCCATCCTGCCGCGTTCGGATCTCCCCGACGCGCGTATGGTTGACGAATTCTGGCGACTGGACGACATCCTGACGGGCGTGGAATTCTCCGAATCTGGGCGTGAAACTGGTGCGGAGATTCTCGAAGCTGCCGAGCCCGACGGCGTGCTCGATGCTTCGGTGGAAGCGGTCATTACGGTGCTTCAAGATCTCGCCAATGATGCCAACGATTTGGCCTTCTGGTTGACGGAACAGTTTCTCGTGTACTTCGATCTCCCGTGGGCGCCGAGTTCGCTTTACGACCTGTGGGCTGCCGCGGTCACCGACGTTCGTACGCTTCTCGCGGGAGGAGCTTTGCCTGCGGAATTGACTGAGGGTTCCGAATTGGCCTCGGTGTGGGACAGGTTGCGTGATGAATTACGCAGAAACGAACCGGACCCCGAGGATTCGCCCACCCCAGAGATCGCGGGCGATCCAGGGCAAATTGAATCGCCGAACCCAGATCCGCCTGAAAATTTGCCGTGGGGTCCAGAAAATCTGCCACGCGTCGTAGAGAACGGTGCTGTAACAAGTAGTCGCGGCGGTGGAGACGACGAGTCTCAAAAGGCCCCCGCCGATTTGCAGCCAGCGGCGACATTTCGCGTCGAAATAGTCCCCGAGCAGTTGTTCTGGATCACCGTTGCAGCCGCCGGTTTTGGGCTGGCCACTTATGCCGTCCGTCGCTGGTGGCTACGACCTCGAAGACAGGACCTGTTATTTGTCGCACCGGAGATCGCCGTTGATGGTTCACTTCAAGAGCCGATCATCTTGCGTTTGTGGTCCGAAGACGAATGGAATTCCCAGAATCTTCACGGTCCGAACGGACGAAGTGAGGGGAGTGATATGAGCACGCCAATGAAAGACCTCTTGCCTGAAAGCTGGTGGGAGGTCAGCCGTTGCGTCGATGAGTATGAAGCTGCCTTGGAAAGCGGGTTCCCCGATCTGCATCAGCTGACCGCCACGGTCGCGCCGCAGCATCGGGCCGCGGTTTGCCTGGAACTGGCCGCGGTCGATATGGAACATCGATTCAAGGCGGGTCAGCCGATGATGGTCGAGCAGTATTTGCACGACCTGCCCGAGATCCCCGGAGATGCACCGTCGGTGGACGAGTTGATCGCGGAGGAATACAAGCTGCGTCGGCGGCGCGGCGAGAGCCCGCCCGTGGCCGAATATCGGCAACGCTTTCCCGATCGCGATATCGACGAAATCCTGAGTGATGAACCCGACGTGACGCAACCGCTGGATTCAGGCACGACGCCGGAGCCTGCGGGGGCCGGCGAATCTTTGCCGCGAACCATAGGTCGCTACGAAGTCCGCCGGGAAATCGGTGTCGGAACCTTCGGACGCGTGTATCAGTGTCACGACCCGCAGTTGAACCGCGAAGTCGCCGTCAAGGTGACGCATCCCGGAAAGAATCTCTCGGACGCCGAGATCCAGGGGTATCTATACGAAGCGCGCGGCGTCGCTCGGCTGCGTCATCCGGGGATCGTGTCGGTGTTGGACGCCGGTGCTCTGGAGGATGGTCGCGGTTACGTGGTGTTTGAGTACGTTCCCGGCTGGACACTACGACAGCGGATTGCGGAAGGTCTCTGCACGCGACACGAGGCGACTGAGTGGTGCGTCGAATTGGCGGAAGCGCTCGATTACGCTCACACGCATGAGGTCGTACACCGCGATGTGACGCCTTCGAATGTCCTGATCGATTGCGATGGGCACGCGCGGTTGACCGATTTTGGACTGGCCCGCATCGAAGATCGTTTCTATCGCGATGACTCGTATCGAATGGTCGGTACGTTGGCCTATATGTCTCCCGAACAGGCGCGCGGTGACTCGCACTGGGCCACCTCGCAATCGGACA
>CAZFWV010000606.1:0-2036 GCA_964522605.1 uncultured Pirellulaceae bacterium | reverse complement strand
ACTTCGACGGCGTGATGCCAAGCGACATTGTTCGCCATCGGCGAAACATAGTTCATCCGATCGGTCACCGTCACATACTGGTTGTAATCCAGATGTTCGCCGATCTTTTCGAAACCAGAATGCAGGTAGCCAATGTCGGGAGTCGCCTCCACAACGCGTTCACCATCCAACTTCAACACGAGTCGCAAGGTCGTGTGGGTCGCCGGATGTTGCGGGCCGAAGTTGAGGGTCCACAGATAGTCCTGCCCGTCGGATGGCTGCGTCGAAAGCTCACTGGCCGTCAACGGCATGATGATCCTCGATTCCTTACAGTGGGAAATCCTTGCACCATGGTCACGCTTGTCCGCGCGGCAGAACCGGAAAATTGTGCCGCTCTCCTCGCCCCTGTAGCGGATAGTCTTTTCGCAGCGGGTGCGCGGCGAATTCCTCCGGCAGAACGATCCGGCGCAAATCCGGATGACCGGTGAACCGGATCCCGAACAAATCCCAGACCTCGCGTTCCAGCCAATTCGCCCCTTCCCACAGGGGAACGAGGGAAGGAACGTTGAGATCCGGCTCATCGAGCGGAACGCGAACCGTCAGCCGCTCCGCCGATTCCACGCGCGCCAGCAGATAGACCATCCCAAACCGATGCGTGCCACCTCGGTACTGAAGATAATCCACGCAGCTAATGTCGACCAGGAATTCAAATCCCTGTTCCTCTTTGAGCATCGTGAACAACTCGATCATGGATTCCCGGTCGATCCAAATCCGCGTTTGCCCCCGAAACTCACTGTGCGTGATTCCCGGGAATCGGTGCTCGAGCGAGGCCATCAATTCAGTCGAGTCACGCATCAGTTCACGCATCTCTCAGGTGAGGAGCAAAGACGGGCGTTTGACCGAGGATCGGCAGTTCACGCAAGGCGCGTTTCGGAAGTTGCTGCTCCGGATCCTCAAATTCCTTTCCGGTGACCGTGCCTTCGCGACTAATTTTGTCCTGCAGGTCGATGATCGCCTGAATCAGCTGCTCGGGACGCGGCGGGCAACCCGGAACGTACATATCGACCGGCAGAAAACGATCGATTCCCTGGACGACGCTATACGTATCGAAGACACCGCCCGTCGATGCGCAGGCGCCCATTGAAATACACCATTTGGGTTCATGCATCTGCTGCCAGATGCGGTGCAAAACGGGCAACATCTTCATCACAACGCGTCCGGCGACGATCATCAGATCGCACTGCCGCGGACTGAAGCGAAACACTTCCGCTCCGAATCGAGCCAGATCGTGACGGCTGGCCCCCGTCGCCATCAACTCAATCCCACAACAGGCCGTCGCAAAGGGCATCGGCCAGAGACTGTTTTTGCGACACCAACTCGCCAATTCATCCAGCTTGCTGACCATCACATTGTCGGGCAATTCTACCGCCACCGCAGTACCCCCTTTCTCCATTCGTAGAAGAGTCCGGCGGCAACGAGAGCGAGGAAAAACAGAACGCCACCAAACACAACGCCCCGCCCCGAAATCACTCCGGTTTCGACCGCATGATCGATACCAGCAGGATTGCGGCTCGCAACGGCCCAGGGATACAGGAACAGCAACTCGACGTCGAAGATCAAGAACGCGATCGCGACGAGATAGAATCGCACATCGAACCGGCGTCGCGTATCGTGGATTGGATCCATACCGCTTTCGTACGGCATCCGCTTCACCGATCCGCCGCGTCGCGGACCGATCAACACGCCAATCACCAGCATCCCGACGGCGATCGCCAGGGCGACCGCAATGGCCAGGAAAATTGGTCCTGCAGACATGCCTATCCCCCGTTGCCGGATCACCTTACCTGGGAAAGAACCGCGACTTTGTGAATCTTGTCACAAGCCCGGGCAAAGAAAAACCCGACGAACCCGTCGAGTACACAGGCATCGTAGTGGCGACCCCGGTGGGGGTCAAGCAGGGCTACGACTCACGGTGAACAAACGAATTGTGCACCCGAAAGATCCCCGGAAATCGGCCCCGTTGTTTCCAACGCTGAACAGATGCAGTACCGATTCGC
>CAZFWV010000605.1:0-2064 GCA_964522605.1 uncultured Pirellulaceae bacterium | reverse complement strand
AGCCGAAGGCGTCGGTTTTGTTTCGTACCCGCAGACGCCTTCGGCTTGCCGTTAAACGAATCGCCACGGAGTTGTAACGTAATTTGAGCCAGCAACTCAGAAGCCGCAGGACCTCCTTCGGGGTGGGGCGACTAACGGCGCGACGTTTCTGACAACATGTGATGGGACGTCACGGGCGCGCGGCCGAGCAGCAGAATCGAGTCTTTTCGCAGGAAATAGGGGATTCTCCCCCGGACGACAACGCCGGGAGGCAGTTGAGACTCGAGCTGCGGGAGGTGGCGGGTGGTCGTGATCAGGAATCGAGTTGGATCCGCTTGCAGGAATGCGGCTGCTCGCTGTGTTTGTTCCTCGGGAATCAGCGGGATGACTCGCTTGGCATAGAAGACCCAGCTCGGCTCCTGGCTCCCGAAGGCGGCGATGGAGGCCGGATGTCCGTCGGCTTGAGCCAGACGCAGCAGGCCTTCGATCTGCTGATGGCGACCGATTCGAGGTGCGACAAAACCAAACAAGCCCACGATGAACAGTGCGGCACTAACGGCCAGGATTCGCACGGTCGCTGCGGGGGCGTTACGCCGAATGCGGTTCCACATCGCCATGCCACCGACGAGGGGGATGAGCCCCAGCAGTCCAACGATTTCGTCCCCGGGAAGCAGCAGGTGCGCCGCGATGGGAAGGGCGATGATCAGAATCAGTCCAATCGACGCCAAAGTCAGCGCGGAGATGGTGGGCCATCGAGTCCACGATGACCAGCTGTCTGTCGCGCCGGATACCGAGCGTTCCCATTGATAAAGGAAGCATCCGACCAGCAGGGCAACAGCCGGGTAGGTGGGCGTAATGTAACTGGGCAGCTTTGTCTGCGCACAAGAAAAAACGGTGATGTAGACGCCAATCCAGCACAACAGCAGGGTGAAGGCGGGCCGTGCCTTCCGCTCGCTCCAGGTTTGCCGGATTGCCAGGACCACGGGGATTGCCAAAACGGACCACGGAAAAGTCCCGATGAGCAGCGCGACCGGATAGAACAGGAGCGATCCATCGTGACCCTCCATCGGACTCACCGCCCGACTGAGATTGTGGTCCCAAAAGAAGCCCCGTAACCATTCGCCGTTCGTGCGGACTCCCACGAGATAGTACCAGGGACCGGCGATCAGGCCCGTTGCAACGAGGGCGGTGATCGGCCGCAGGGCCCAAACAGTCTTTGCCAAACGCATCGGATGGAACCGCGCCGCGACCTGCCGAATTCGGGTCCCCCAACGAGACCGTGCCCCTTCCGGACCGACGGGGCGCGGCTGAGTAACTAGGAGCGTGAACAGACCGATTGTCGCCGTCGGCAGGACGACTCCGACGGGGCCTTTGGCCAAAACAGCTGCAGCCATTGCCGCGTAGACGACAATCGCCGGCCCGAATCGGAGAGAAACGAATGCTTGCGGTTGAGCCATCGCCACTTGCTCGCCGCGCCAGACACTTGTGGGGGCCGTGTGGACGAAAGCCGCGAAGGCGAGTGTACTGCAAAAGATTAAGGAAGAATCCGGTGTCGCCGCGCGCGCCGCGACATTGAACATCAGAGTTGTCGCGAGAACGATGGCTGCCCAGAAACCGATCCGTGGCTGGAACATCCGCCGTCCGATGGCGTAAGTCGCCAAGACCGTGCCGACCGCCAATAAGGCCGACGAGAACCGGGCAGCAAACTCGTTGACGCCAAACAGTTGATAGGCCGACATCATGCACCAATACAACAATACCGGCTTGTGAGTCCGCAGCTCTCCATTAAACGTGGGAACGATCCAGTCTCGACGCAGCAGCATCTCCTCTGCACAACGGGCATTTCGCGGTTCATCCCGGTCCCAAAGACGCGGGCGCCCAAGCTGTGTGAAGAAGGTCGCCCAACAGACGGCGAGAATGATGATGATTGGACGGGGCCCAGACATGGCGGCGACTCCCTTGTCGGCATCGAGGAAGGAAGCGGAGTTTAGGTTTCCGCCAGAAGTCGAGCAACATCACTCGCGGTCGAACAGGCCCCCGGGACGCATGTCAGCTTCTGCCGACCGGCGCCGCGGTTGAAAGAGG
>CAZFWV010000604.1:0-2075 GCA_964522605.1 uncultured Pirellulaceae bacterium | reverse complement strand
CGCACACGGAGCTGCAAGTTTCCGGAGGTTACGGCCAGCGACAAACGGGGCCTGATGCGGACCTCGCCTGACGGCTGCGGGTTAAACGAGCCTCACTTGACGGCTGCGGGTTAAACGAATCGCCACGGGGAGCGTGTAGTAACGACATCCGAGTCAGCAACTTAAAATCTGCACGATCTGCTGTCGGAACGCGCACCACGACGCTATCGTTTGATTTCGGCGCGGCGAGGGGATGCGATCCGCGTCAAAAGCGTGCAAATCCGCACGCTTGAGGAATCCAAGGTAACACAATCGGATCGCCTGTTTTGTGCGGCGTCCCGCGGCGAATTCGGGTTCGGTCGTCCGATCGAGAATTTGGCGCAAACTTTGCACAATGTTATACAGACGGTCAGTGGGCACCGAGGAGGGCGGTCCCGATGAGCGAATCGGTCACAAGGAGTGTTTGGATGTCTCTCGATCTCGATCCCCGACTGCAGGAGTATATGGACGAATTGCGGAAGAGCGTATGTGCCCACTGCATCGAAAAACCGCCGGGAGGACCGCCCTGCCTGCCCCTCGGAAAACGATGCGGGGTCGAGATCAACCTCGCCGAGCTCATCCTTGCCGTCCAACATCAGAACTCCCAGCTGATGGAACCTTACACCAACGGACTGCACGGTGAGGTTTGCGCCCATTGCATCAACGAACCGACCGATCAGTGCCCCTGCCCCCTGGAATACCTGCTGCCGCTGGCCGTGGAAGCCATCGAGGCCGTCACCGAGCGACGACGGGCACGCGGAGAGACGGAGCCACCGCTTCAGGCCAAGGGGGCATGAGCCGCGTGTTGCGTGTTCAGAAGTCCGCTAATACGTTCGGCCGAGGTGGTCGGCAATGATCCGTTTCAGTTCGAGCGGATCAATCGAATCGTGCTTGCGATAGATCACCTTGCCGCCCGGCGCAATGAACACCGTGTAGGGGATCGCGCCCTGCGACTCCGGGTCTAACGCGTCAAATAGCGCATCCCGGTCGTCCGAATCAAACCGATAGTTGGCCGACGAGACGTGGTTCTGCCGCAGAATCTCCAACGCGTTGTCCTCTGCGTCGGCATGATCGGCGCTGATCGTGATCAACTCAAAGTTCCGTCCGCGGTACATGCGATGCATGGTCACGAAGTCTGGTAACTCCGCGACACAGGGAATACACCACGTCGCCCAGACGTTGATCAGGCGGTATTTGGCGGTTTGATTCTGCGAGATCTCTTTGAGTTCCGCAGCAGAGATCCGCTTGAGTTCGACCGGTTCCTGATTCCATTTCTCGAGGGATCGCTGAGCATCCGCCCGTTTTTCGGACCACTTCGTCGAACAGCCGAACACGCGCGTTTTCTCGACGGGGACCGGTTTGCCCTCCAGAAGCGCATCGAGTGCGTTGCGCGCATCGTGGGATTGGACCGTCTTGACTTCCGAATCATCAATTCGTCCCTGATAGCGGAGCTTTCGCTGGCGGTCAAAGATGAAGACATGGGGAGTTGCCAATACACCGTAGGCCGCGGACACGTCCTGCTTGTCGCCATCGTACAGGTAGGGGAATTGAAACCCACGATGCTTCGCCCGAATCTTCATGTCCTCGAGCGAATCACTCAGGTCGGTATAGCCCAGCTCATCCAGCCGCACGGCAAGCGGATCATTGGGCGAAATCGCAACCAAGGCCACTCCGCGGTCTTTGTAATCGGCATGGATCTGCATCAGCCGTGCCTCATAGGCCTGAGCCGTTGGGCAGTGATTGCATGTGAAGACGACCATGAGAATCGGCGAAGAATCGAAATCGGACAGCTGGTAGATTCGATCGTCCACGCCCGGCAGCTGAAAGTCGGGCGCGGAATCGCCGATCTGCAAGTTGCGGAAATTGGGCGGCGCGGCCGAAAGTACGGAAGCGGTCAACACCCCCCCAAGCAGCATCTTCAGGAACCCGCGAATCGTACGCATGTGTCGTATCTCCTTCATGATAGGCTGCAGGCTATAGACTGTAGGCTGTAGTCTCCAGTCTCCAGCCTCCAGTCTCCAGTCTCCAGTCTCCAGTCTCCAGTCTCCAGTCTCCAG
>CAZFWV010000603.1:0-2209 GCA_964522605.1 uncultured Pirellulaceae bacterium | reverse complement strand
TGTGATCTAGCGGAGTACGTGTTGAGTGAAGGCGAATCGGAGTCCAACCAAGAGGCATCGAATCGAGGTGTGTTGCGGTTGGATCGTCCGCGACGTTCTCGCCGAACGGGTGAAGAGACTCATGTGCGGTTCGTCAATCGAACGGACGGTGACATCCAACTGAATTGGATCGACAGTTCCGGCGGACGACAGTCGTATGGCACGATCTCGGCCGGCGAAACACGCGAGCAACACACATTCGATGGACACGTCTGGCTGGTGAACGATGCCGACGGTCAGCCGCTGGCGATGTTTCAGGCTACGGCGGAACCGGGGGAAGCCGTCGTCGACGGGACGCAGCGTCCTAATGCCTCCCCCGCGTTCGGCGAGGACCGGCCACGCCGACGACCGACAGCCACTTCGCCCGACGGTCGTTGGGAAGCCTTGGTCCGAGACCATAACCTGTTCCTGCGCGAAACCGATACCGATGAAGAATTCGCACTCAGCAGTGACGGGACCGAACAGAACTCCTATCAGGCACGCGTTTTCTGGGCGCCCGACAGTGAGAAACTGGTCGTCATGCAGGAGCAGGCCGGTGAGAATCGAGAGATCTTCTTGATCGAATCGTCTCCGGAGGATCAGCTACAGCCGAAGCTGCAGACGCTGCGCTACGACAAGCCCGGTGACCAGCTGCCGGTTTCTCGCCCGCGATTGTTCGACGTGGCTGCAAGGAAGCAAGTTGTGATCGCCGAATCCCTGTTTCCCACCCCGTGGAGCATCAATGAGCTCCGCTGGCATCCGGATTCCAGCCGCTTCACTTTTCTCTACAACCAGCGCGGCCACCAAGTGCTGCGGATCGTGGAAGTCGATGCGAAGAGTGGAGAAACCCGCGCGATTATTGATGAACAGTCCGACACGTTTGTCGATTACGCCCACAAACAGTTCTCCCATTACGCGGATGCGACCCGGGAAATCATCTGGATGAGTGAACGAGATGGTTGGAATCACTTGTACCTGATCGATGCGGATACGGGAGCGGTTAAGAATCAAATCACACAAGGCAACTGGGTCGTTCGCAGCGTTGAACGCGTCGATGAAGAGAAGCGACAAATCTGGTTTCGAGCGGGTGGAATCTGGCCGGATCAAGATCCGTATTATGTGCATCTGGGTCGTGTCAACTTCGACGGCAGTGGATTGACCATTCTGACGGAGGGAGATGGTACGCACGAATGGGATCTATCGCCGGACGGTCAGTATTTGATCGATCGTTGGTCGCGCGTGGATCAGCCAACCGTCACCGAACTGCGAAGCACCGCGGATGGTCGGCTGGTCTGCCAGCTCGAACGCGCGAATTGGGATCGCCTGCTGGAAACCGGTTGGCGGCCACCGGAGCGATTCGTGGCCAAGGGACGCGATGACACCACGGACATCTACGGCGTGATTGTGCGGCCGACCAATTTTCAGGCCGATCAGAAGTACCCGGTCATCGAACAGATTTACGCGGGACCTCAAGGGGCTTTCGTGCCAAAGGCCTTCAGTTTGCTCAGCGGACACTACAGCTTGGCCGAGCTGGGTTTCATCGTTGTCCAGATCGATGGCATGGGCACTTCGTATCGCTCCAAAGCGTTCCATGATGTGTGCTGGAAGAATCTAGGCGATTCGGGATTTCCCGATCGTATTCGGTGGCTCCGTGCGGCCGCCGACAGACATCCCGAAATGGATCTGACGCGTGTCGGGATCTACGGCGGTTCCGCAGGAGGACAAAGTGCCCTGCGCGGATTGTTGGCGCATGGAGACGTTTATCACGTGGGCGCAGCCGACTGCGGCTGCCACGACAATCGGATGGATAAAGTCTGGTGGAACGAATTGTGGATGGGATGGCCAATCGGTCCGCATTATGAAGAGCAGTCCAATGTGACCCAGGCCCATCGGCTGCAGGGCAAGCTGTTGTTGACCGTCGGCGAACTGGATCGAAATGTAGACCCGGCGTCGACGATGCAAGTGGTCGATGCTCTCGTGAAGGCCGATAAGGATTTTGACCTGTTGATCATGCCGGGAACCGGACATGGCGCGGGCGAGCGTCCGTATGCCCGCCGCCGCCGCATGGACTTCTTCGTCCGCCACCTGCTGCACGTCGAACCACGCTGGGGAGAGTGAGGCGGGAGGCGGGAGGCGGGAGGCGGGAGACTGGAGGCGGGAGACTGGAGGCGGGAGACTGGAGGCGGGAGAC
>CAZFWV010000602.1:0-2250 GCA_964522605.1 uncultured Pirellulaceae bacterium | reverse complement strand
CCAGTCATCCGGGATGCCCAACGGGGAGTCTGCCGCCGAACCCTGAGCCTGCGGGGTCGGACGTGAGCCCGCTGGTGCATAAAGGAAGGATCGAACCGTTCGGCCGCTGATCCCCGATGGGGTGCAAAAGGGAGCAGCGTATGTAGGGAGATGCCGTGATGTCATGGAATGTCTATTTCTATCAGGTGTGCCCAATCTGTGGTCGATCGTTGCGAATCTGTGTTGAGTATCTGGGGCGGACGGTGGCCTGTCGTCATTGCCGTGGCGAGTTTGTGGCACGTTCCGCCAATGACCCACAGCCGAAACCCGCTGAAGCGGATCAGCCATCGCTGAGCGCGACGGACGAGCTGGCCCACCTTGAACCGCCGAACTCGTGGAGTCTGACTCCACGACCGATGATTTGACGCCTCACGGATAGTTCGCCATTCTCATGCGGCTGCTCAAGTGACATTTATATGTCATCTCGTGCAGTAATGCTTTCCAGGTCCTGGAAATACCCCGGATAGGTCTTGCGCGTGCAGTCAGGATCGCGGATTACCACGTCGGGCAGCCGTAAGCCGACCAGCGACAGCGCCATTGCCATCCGGTGGTCTTGATAGGTGTCGATCTCTGCGCCCCGAAGCGACGCCGGATGGATCTCCAAGCCATCGGGAAGTTCGACGACGTTGGCGCCCAGCTTGCGGATCTCACGCGCCAGATCACCGATTCGATCGGTCTCTTTGTGGCGAATATGGGCGACGCCTGTCATTCGCGTATGGCCTTCAGCGAAGAGTGCGACGGCGGCTAACGTGGGCACCGTATCGCTGATGGCGTTCATATCGACATCGATTCCGCTCAAGTGTCCACCCGATACCGTGATCCCATCTTGCTCGTATTCCACGCTGCATCCCATTTGCTGCAGTGCGTCGCAGAAGCGAACGTCGCCCTGCAGGGACTCCCCCGTCAGTCCGGCGACGGTCACCCGGCCTCCCGTGATTGCCGCCGCTGCCCAGAAATAGCTGGCTGCCGACGCATCCGGCTCGATTGCGTATTCGCGCCCCTGGTAGCGTGAGTCGACGCGGATGTGAAGCTGCGCGGCATGCCGATCGACGTGTGCGCCGAATGCACGCATTACCGAGCAGGTCATCTCGACATACGGTTGAGAAACCAACGGACCGGCGACTTGCAGGTGGACATCTTGGCGACTGTAGGGTGCCGCCATCAGCAGTCCGCTCAGAAACTGACTCGAGATATCGCCGCGAACCGTTGCGCTCCCGCCCTCGAGTCCTCGACCATGAACGAGCACAGGTGGGCAGCCATTGCCGTTCTCCGATCGCGCATCGACCCCGAGTTGTTGGAGCGTATCCAACAGGTCTCCGATGGGTCGCTCCCGCATCCGCGGGATTCCATCCAGACGAAAGGTGCCCTGTCCGATCGCCGCGACCGCGGTCAGAAATCGGATCGTGGTTCCGCTGTTGCCTACGAACAGATCCGCCTGCGAGGTCGGTAGCAATCCATCACACCCTTCGACATCGATTGTGGATGTCGTCGTATCGACGTGAAGGGGGATCCCGAGTCGCAACAGGCTCTCCAGCATGACCTGCGTGTCTTCACTGTCCAGCGCACCCGTCAAACGTGATGAACCACGCGCCAGTGCGGCACAGACGAGTGCCCGGTTGGTAATGCTCTTCGAACCCGGCGGGCGAATCACACCCCGCACGGTTCGCACCGGCTTCATTTGCAGTGTATCGGGCATGCCTGGATCCTAACTGACGGAGCGCGATGTTGTGCAAGTTTCGGTAGGGTGTTTGAAATGGGGCTCGCCGCGCCCCGGTTAATCGCTCTTTCGGCTCGGCGGGCGCCTCGCCCTGGCCTGTTGAAAACCTGACAGGCTCGTCCATAGCGGACCCGATCAAGTCTCGCTCCCCTCGCTCCGTTTCGGGGAGAAGGGTCGGGGGAGAGGGGCTTTCAACTCGCGACGATACACAAGGAAACTTGGGACTTTGCGATGCCGTGCCCCCTCATCCCCAGCCCTTCTCCCCCGCAAAGCCGGGGGAGAAGGGAGCGAGGATTTCGGTTTGTTCATTGCCTGCCAGGACTTCCCATGTTTCCGAGTCGAAAACACTTTCAACAGGCCAGCCGCGTCCTCCCGACTTTCCAATGCGCTCGCGTCACCCAACATCTTCATTCGGCGGAGATCTTCCACAACGAACGGTCGCTCCGTACGAACATACCGTTTTCGCCGACGGCGGGCGAGCCTTGAATCGTCTC
>CAZFWV010000601.1:0-2272 GCA_964522605.1 uncultured Pirellulaceae bacterium | reverse complement strand
CGGATCTGAACGTAACGTCCGACCGTGGGCGGGAAAAGAACTTCCTGCGGGCTGTGAGTCTTTTCGAATGCCGTCTTGATGACCGGCTGCGGCATCGCATTCGGATCGTCGCCAATCGCGATTTCGACGTCACGCAGACCGCCGTTCCAGGTGCGATCTTGCCGCGGCAGATAGCGGAATCCCCGAAGCGTGTGGCGGGCACCCAGGTCAACGACCATTTCGTGCGGATGCGTGGCAGGCTGGCCACCGGAAAAGCGCGTGTGCCAGTGAGTCAGCGGATCGCCGTCGATCGCGTTGATGGCATACTTCTGATTCCCCGCGTTCTCGCTACTGACACGCGCGATCTTCCATCCGTCCGCGGACAGGGCGCCATCGCGGGGAAGAGTGAGAACCGCTGTGGTGGCGTTGCCCCGGGGCCGGACTCCACCCGGCGTTGCCTCCAGGTCGGTCTGATCCTGCTTACCATATTTTGCGCGGCGGTCGCGCTCGTGCCGCTCGGTCGTTGTGAAGGTCCCTTCGACGGCGGGCTGATGCGCCTCGGTGGCCAGTTTCTTCAGCTCGGCCAGCCGATCCGGATACTGATCCGCCAGATCCTTTGACTCACTGGGATCCGTACTCAGATCGTACAGTTCCCACTTTCCTCGGGCGGGACGGACCGCCCGCCAATCGCCTTGCCGAATCGCAGTCCATCCGCCAATCTCCCAGTACAAATACTCGTGCTCACGTTGCGGTTGACCGGCAGCCTCCTGACCGATCAGAGTCGGCAGAATTGAGATTCCATCGATATCCGCTGGAGGGGTTGCGCCCGTGACGTCGGCAATCGTTGGCAGAATGTCGGGGAAGTAGCACAAGTGATCCGAAACCTGTCCCGGCGCGATCTTCCCCGGCCAATAGGCGACAAAGGGGATTCGGAGACCGCCTTCGTAGAGATTCCCCTTCTTGCCGCGAAATTCAATTCCTGTCCGTGGATCTTTGTTCGCTCCATGGATCCCGCGTGGATAGTCATCGGACGAAAAATAGTCCGCACCTCCGTTGTCGCCACTGAACATCACCAAAGTGTGTTCCTGAATCCCCAACTCGTCGAGCAGCGTCAGCAATTCGCCCAACTGCCGGTCGATCATCGTGACCATCGCGGCGTATCGGCGCGCCGATTCGGGCCATTCCTTCTCGCGATAGATTTCCCACGCCGGATCGGAATCGGGGATATCAAACAGGCCATGCGGTGGCGTCACGGGCAAGTAGCAGAAAAACGGTTCGGCCTGGTGCTCTCGGATAAAGTCAACGGCGCCCTGGAAGATGATGTAGTGCGAATAGGTTTCGCCATCACTCAAGCCGCGATTGCCTGCTAGCGGAACTTCTTCACTATTGCGAATCAGATAGGGTGGGTAGTAGCTGTGTGCGTGAACCTGGTCGTAATAACCCAGGAAGACATCGAAGCCGTGTTTTTCTGGCACCCCCGTGGAATCGCGGCCCCCACACCCCCACTTGCCAAATCCGCCCGTCGCATAACCTTTCTGCTTCAACATGGACGCGATCGTTTCTTCCTCCGCGCGTAAAGGAGTTCCTCCGCCGTTTACGCGGACGGAAGTATGCCCACTGTGTTTGCCCGTCAAGAAGCAGCAACGCGTCGGTGCACAGACGGAGGAGCCTGCGAACAGATGATTAAAACGGATTCCCGCAGCAGCCATTCGGTCAAGATTGGGCGTTTGGATGTTCGGATTGCCCATGTACGAAGGCTCGAAGTAGCCTAACTCGTCGGCCATCACATAGACAATGTTCGGGCGGCGAGCCTCGGTTTCGGCGGCGGAGGCACAAGTGACAAGTCCGAGGCAAACCAGAATCGTCCGCTGCATGGTCGAGATCCCCCCAAAAAAGAGTGCTTCGTCGCCCGAGTGTCCCTCGAGTCCTCAAATTCTAAGTGAACGCGCGCGGTTTTGCACGAGTGCCGGATGGTGGATGGAAAACCGATCGATTTCCGCACCGCGGTGATCAGACAACCAACCCTTACGCCGGTTCGCAGCCTTCATTTTCCACAGCCTTGCTGCTTGACAGTTTCAGTTCTATACTTCCAAACGAGGTGAAATCGAGGGCGAACAGGGCTCGTAACGACCAGTCATCTGAGGACGTGACCCATGCCGTGCAATCGGCCGGATGGATTCACACGGCGGCTTCGACTCATTGCCCGGAGTAAGATCTCACACAAACCAATTTCAAAACTGGGAGGGCGAGGCTCCTGCCGAGCCGAAGACGCGGCAAGTCCAGGCTCGGCAGG
>CAZFWV010000600.1:0-2274 GCA_964522605.1 uncultured Pirellulaceae bacterium | reverse complement strand
TTGCCGACGCATCGCAGTTGGTCCAGCAAGTAGGCCAAGCTGCAGCCATCAATCAGTTGCATCGCAAAAAAATGAACACCGCGATCACAACCGACGGAATAGATCGGAACAATGTTTGGATGGTGGAGCGTCGCGGCAGCCTTGGCCTCATTCTTAAATCGCGCCAACTGTCGGGGGTCCAATACGGCAGCAAAGGGCAGCACTTTCAGAGCCACACGTCGACTGAGAGACTCCTGCTCGGCTTCGTAGACAACCCCCATGCCGCCTCGACCGATTTCCCGCAGGATGTGGAATTCACCGAGCATCGGTGCGCGGCTGCGGCCGTCAACGGGATCCGAGTTGAGGTTCAATGGGGAAACGCCCGCTTCGGTCAACTGGGTCAGCGTCTGGATCGTCGGCAGGAGTCTTCGCAGCCGCTCTTCGTGCTCAGGATGCTCGCGAATCCACTGCTCAATGTCGATCGGCTGGCCCGACTGAATGCCCTCGACAATTCCTTCGAGCAAGTCACCCAGTGTCTGGTCGTCCCCGAGTCGCGATGCGTTGTTGGCGACGGGTTCGTTCATCGCTCGCGACTCCTCGGAGTGCGTTCCACCAATTCGCGCAGTCGCTCGAGCGCGCGGATGTGACGCATGTTCACAGCAGCCGGCGTGACGCCCAAGATGGCCGCGATCTCTTTGGCCGGAAGTTGCTCGACGTAGCGCAGGATCAGCACTTCCCGGTCTCGCATCCTCAAGCGTTGCAGCGCTTCCCGCAGTCGTTCGGTTGTTTCACGGTGGATCATGGCGGTGCTCGGGCCGGCGGTTGGTCCCTGCAACTGGCGGGCCAGGTGGAGCGCTGAACGATCGGAGAGCGGCAGATCCGCTTGCTCCTCTCGATTCACAGAGCGCTTGCCTGTCCATAAATGGCGCACGTGCTGGTGGACCAGTCGCCTCCAGGCAATCTGGCGCAACCAGGCATAAAACGGCAGTGGGCGCTGCCGGACGTATTCTTCGATCTTGTCCGCCGCCTCTGCCAGGGTTTCCTGTACGACGTCCGAAGCATCCAGCCGAGCCGTCAGACGCGGATCCATGCGGAATGCGACCATTCGCCGCAGGCGCTGCCGATGACGGTGCAGCAACTGACCGATGGCAGCCGCATCGCCCTCGCCGGCTCGCTGCAGCAGTTCCTCGGTCAGCGACTCTTCGCCCACGGTAGCCTCCCCTACCTAAAGACTTTCCAATCTGACCGAAAATCTAACAGAAAAAATGGTGGAATTAACCAGAATTTGCCGCGAGGACTCTTCCGGTGGTGGCACACGACGGCACTTGCGTCACCAAGGGCTAGGCAGAGAGGAATGTTTGAACATTGGCCAAGCGTCCACATCAAGCAACGGAGCCAGCCCTCCGCTGTTTGGCCCGAAATTGTCTGCGTCGGAAGAAATTCTGTTCAATGTCCCGAGTTTTCTGAAAGTTAGTTAATAGGCCGGCATGCGGCTCTTCATCGATGCCGATTCCAAATGCCCACGGAGTCGGCTAGGTGATTGAATCGTCCCGGCGACCGGTACGAAACGTCTCGAAAGCGAGGAGCACGAACGATGCCGAGCGCACGCACGATTCCTTTACGGCGAAAGCTGTGGGCTGAGGGTCTGGAACCTCGGTACTGTCTATCGACAGTCGCCTTTGCGACCCATGAGATCGACGAGGTTGCTTTAGTAGGCCACGTTTTCGTGCATGCGGCAGACATGGACAGCGATGGCGACCTGGATGTGTTCGTTGCCTTCAGAACACCGGGTTCAAAGAATGTCCTGGCTGCTTGGTACGAGAATCTTGATGGTCAGGGTGGTTACGGACCCGCAGAAGTAATCGTAATGGAAGAAAGCAACGAGCGTCAATTGTTTCTCAATTCAGCCCAAACGGCGGACCTGGACGGAGACCACGATCTGGACGTGCTGTTGACACTAAACAACGATCCGTGGCGGGGCATCAGCACTATTGCCTGGTATGAAAACACGGACGGGAGGGGCCATTTCGGCCCACGGCAGAATGTCTGGACGTGGGAATCCTACAGCAATCCTGACTTGGCGTACCCGGCCGACTTAGATGGAGACGGCGATCTGGACATCCTGTCCGCAATCGATGTGGGTGATCCGTATAGCGCCCTTGCCTGGCACGAGAACATGGATGGCGCGGGAGACTTTGGCCCACCTCAGGTGATTGCACCACAATTGTACGGCGTGACATCGGTTTTTCCGTGCGACTTGGATGGAGATCACGACCTGGATGTGCTCGCCGCAAT
>CAZFWV010000599.1:0-2276 GCA_964522605.1 uncultured Pirellulaceae bacterium | reverse complement strand
GGTTGGTAATCGACCAACAGCGTGTGGCCTTCCGCCGGCACGCGCTGTCCTAATTGCAGTCGCTGCAGTGTGTCATGCCAATGCAATCCAGACTGCAGAAGATTCTGCAATCGTTGCTCCGCCAGTCGATAGCGCCAGCGGAGCAGACTGATTGCGAAGTTCGTTCCCGCGATTCCCAACTGTTGAACATAGTCTCCGTAGCGCGCGTCCAGGGCGTCGGCCACGGGGAAGGGAAACGCCGCGCGATATTCCGGCAGTCCCGGTACGGGACGGTGGTGAATGAAATGCAATAAGCGACGATAGCCTCGCGTTTCCCAGCCGTAACGGATCGGTGTTCCAAACGTGACAAGATCCAGCTCGAGATTCGAACGCAACTCCGGCCGGTCGTTGAGAGTCTCCCGCAGTTCGGGCCAAGCCGGTTCCTGAATGGCACCGGGCAGCGGCAAGCGATAGTAGGGACGCCCGGCTCGAAAAAATGCGCGACGGCTCTCGGGCGTGCCACCGAGCAGGTTCGTCATCAGGGCAAAAACGTTCCCCGCATGACTGTGTCCCCACAACAGAAATCGCTTTCGAGCCGCCCCGGCTTGACGGATCAGTTCGCTGAGCAGCTGGACTGCTGCGTCGGCGCGTCCCAAATGATGATTCTCGCTTGACCAATAGAAGAGATGAACGGGAATGTGGGGTTGGTTGGGTTCGTTGATTGAGGATTCGAAGCGCTGAGCGAATTGCGTTGTATAGTTGCCTGCCTGTCCCGCCATGCGATCGATCAGCAATTTGTGCTGCCGCCGCAAGGATTCGCTCCAGCCGGGCATGAACGCGTCCAATTCTCGCACGACGCCCAAGGCATCGTTGCCGGCGAACGTGCCATGAACCAGAAAGACGGCCGACACCTGTTGTTCTCGCAGAATTCTTCCCACGCGCCGCATCCGTCGTCGGACGTCTTCGGAGTCGAGTTCAGAAATGGACTCCAACGGAAATCGCTCGTAAGGTGCAGCAGGTGCACCCGCTGAGTAGACCTGGTGTCGAAAGTCGTTCCTGACCGGCATGATGGGTTGAATCCTGACCCCTTTCGAACCCAGTTGTAGAGGGAAAATCGGCGGCAGGCAATCCTTCGATCGTTGTGCCTTGGTTCTGCCAGCGATGGGGCAACCCGTGCCATGGCGGCCGACTGAAGACCCATGCGAGAGGAAATCGCGTTGTGTGTGGACCGAAGGAGGAGAGGTAACCACAGATTGGACGGAGGGTACGGATCGGCACGGACAGATCCGTGGACATCCGTTTTGTCCGTTCAATCCGCGGTTGCTCTTCTCAATCTTCGGTGTCGCTCGACCTGTGCGTCACCGCTGACGCGGTGCGGGAGCGTGTTGTAACATCGGATGAACCAAACACTTGAGAACTGCACGTCCTCCATAGGGAGAGGAATTCTTCAGACCAAGCCTATAATGTTCAGACCAGCCCCATGACTTCCCGGAGAATCGACCCTGATGTGTGGCCGCTTCACGTTGCACTCGCGATTGAATCTGTTGCTTGAGCAGTTTGCGGTGGAGACGGGACCGGAGCTGAAGCCGCGCTACAACATAGCGCCGACGCAAAACGCGCCCGTCGTGCGCGTTGGTTCCGCGGGCAGCCGTGAAATGGCCCTGCTTCGCTGGGGTTTGGTTCCCTCTTGGGCGAAAGACCTCTCGATCGGGAACCGGATGATCAATGCGCGGGCGGAAACCGTCGCGACAAAACCCTCGTTCCGTTCCGCGCTGAAACGTCGCCGTTGCTTGGTTCCGACCGATGGATACTATGAATGGAAAAAGACGGGCAAGGCAAAACAGCCGTATTACATTCGCTTATCCGACGAAAAACCGTTTGCCATGGCCGGATTGTGGGAAAGGTGGACGGACGAGGCGGGCGAGACGCTCGAGACGTTTACGATCATTACTACCGATGCGAACGCGGCAACGCGTGAGATTCACGATCGAATGCCGGTGATCCTTCCCCCTGCGGATTACGCGCGCTGGCTTGACTCCGAATGCGAACGGTCGGATCTGCTTCAACCACTGCTGAAGCCGTACGAAGCGAGTCCCATGCGAATGGACCCCGTCAGTACGCATGTCAACAGCCCGCGCCACGATGATCCGGAGTGTATCGCGTCCTAGATCGCTTTTCAAAACCGGGAGGGCGAGGCTGGCCTGTTGAAAATGTTTTCGACTCGGAAACATGGGAACTTCTCGCAGGCAATGAACCAACCGAAATCCTCGCTCCCTTCTCCCCCGGCTTTGCGGGGG
>CAZFWV010000598.1:0-2282 GCA_964522605.1 uncultured Pirellulaceae bacterium | reverse complement strand
GAGGAGCCGGAGATCAGCTACCGGGCGGGAGCGGAAGCGCGTGCCGGATTGCGGGGATTGTCGGCCTGACCGATCAATTCAAACAGAAACCGGCTCGCCTGCGTGGGCCGCGGCTTGCCCCAGCGGCGACGCGTCAGGGCCAGCGAGAGGGTCAGGCGCTCCTGGGCCCGCGTGACGCCGACGTAGCACAGTCGTCGCTCTTCGTCGATCGCATCCCCGTCGACCTCCACGCTGCGACGGTGCGGCAGAAACCCCTCTTCCATACCCACCAGGTAGACATGGGGAAATTCGAGTCCTTTCGCGCTGTGGAGCGTCAGCAAGACAACGGCATTTCGACGCAGCTGAGCATCCTTTTCGCTCTCTTGGTCGCGACCGTTGAGTAGAATCTCATCCAGAAAACCACTCAGGGACGGCGAACGATTCTTGTCAGCATATTCTGCCAGCGCGTTGACAATCTCTTCGACCGTCCGCCAACGCGCATCGACGGCGTCCGGGTCACGACTGTAACGCCGCCGCAAGTCGGACTGGTAGCCGACTTCCTGCAAGAGGTCTCGCGCGCAATCCGCCAATGGCTCGGCTGCGACTCGGCGCTGGTATTGGCGAATCAATCGCACGAAGGTTTCAATCGCTTCGGCAGCCGACGGGCTCACTCCCGACAGGCGTCCCGCCGTCGGCAGGACGTCCCACACGGGACATCCGCGACTAACCGCCTCCGCCAGAATCGCCTGGACCGCCTGCGGCCCGATGCCGCGCGGCGGGCAGTTGATGATCCGTAACAACGATGGCTCATCGGTCGGCCAGACGATCGTGCGCAGATAGGCAAGCACATCACGGACTTCTCGACGATCGAAGAACGACATTCCGCCGATCAACACGTAAGGAATCTGCGCCCGGCGCAACGCCGTCTCAAAAGCCCGCGGTTGTTCGTTCGTGCGGAACAAGATTGCGAAATCATTCGGTTCACAATCCCCGCGTTCCAAACGCTTCGCAATATCCGCCACGGTCTGTTCCGCCTCTTCGTTTTCATCGCGAAACTGACGGATTCTCGGCTTCTCGCCCCCGCCGCGCGAGGCATGAAGCGTCTTCTGATGTCGCTGGCGGTTGAAACGAATCAAGCGATTGGCCAGCTGCAGGATCTCGCGGGTGCAGCGATAGTTTTCTTCCAGTCGCACAACTTTGGCATCGGGCCAGTCGTCGGTGAAGCGCAGAATGTGCTTCACCTCGGCACCCCGCCAACCGTAAATCGACTGGTCGTCATCGCCCACAACGCACAGGTTGCGATGGCCGATCGCCAATGCCTGCAGAATCCGATACTGGCTGGCGTTGGTATCCTGGTACTCGTCCACCAGAATCTGGTCAAACCGGGCCGCTTCCTCGCGACGAACCGCCGCGTGCGCGCGAAACAGTTCCTCGGTCAGCAGCAGCAGGTCGTCAAAATCCACGGCGCCGGCCAGTCGTAGCGCCTGCTGGTAGCGTCGATAGGCAATCGCGGCCAAGTGTTCTCGGTCGGTTTCTGCAGCGGAAACGGCCTGAGCCTCGCGGATCCCGCGACTCTTCCACAGACTGATGTGGCCGCACAGGTCTCCGGGCCGAAGCTGTGCAGTCGGAACATTGATTTCACGCAGCACCCGCGCGGCCAGGCTTTCCTGATCCCCCCGATCAAAGATCGCGAATCGCTCGGGGTAGCCCAGTTTTGTGATCTGTCGACGAAGAATCCGCACGCACAGGGAATGGAACGTAGAGATCTCCGGGCGTTCACTCGCCTTCCGCTTCAGCAACTCGCGAACACGCTGCTGCATTTCACCGGCAGCCTTGTTGGTGAACGTCACCGCGAGGATTCGTTCGGGCGAGGTGCCCCGAGCGATCAAACGGGCAATGCGACAGGTGACGACGCGCGTCTTCCCCGTACCGGCCCCGGCAAGCACCAGCAACGGCCCGGAGTTGGTCGTTACGGCCTCGCGTTGAGCCGGATTAAGTTGAGCAAGCAAGGAATCCGTTCGCATCATCCGTCCTGAATCGTCGCCGAGAACTTCGGACAAGGATTGAGAAAGAACAAGAATTTACCGCACCGCCGGCCCAACGCGCAGGGCGGAAGCAAAATTTCTTTTTTGGCTCCATTCACAGGGTCGTGCAGTTTTTGAGTTATTCGTTCAGCGGAGCTTAGGCGCCCTCCCGCGGAGGTCCTGCGGTGACTATTCGTTTAAAACGTAGCCGCAGGCGAGGTCTGCCCGTGGCTGAGCTTCCATTTCGCCTTAAACAAGTGAAATGCGCGCTACCGCACG
>CAZFWV010000597.1:0-2320 GCA_964522605.1 uncultured Pirellulaceae bacterium | reverse complement strand
GTACAACCGGGGCTTGCTCCTTTCCATACGGGCTGGCTCCGAAAAAATACACATTGCCTGCCGTCTGCAGGGGAAGCGGACGCTGGTCGTAGACCCAGAGTCCCGATCCCGGTCGGTTGCCTGCGGTGGCTCTCTGTTCCGCACTTGGTTGCTCGGATCTTCCCGTACCCACGAAGATATTGAAATAGAAACGATTGTCGCCACCTTGCGTCGGGGCCAAGCCGGCGACGATCGTACTGTGGGCCGGATGATAGGGTGTATCTCGGTTTGGCTCGGGCTGACTGATGATCCGCCCCATAAAGAGGTTATGCACAAAAGCGCCCCCTTCGGACACATCGAGCAGACTCATCGGCGACAGGAACAGATTATTGTCTACCAGATACGGACCGTGATTCACCTCCATGAATAGATCACGATCCTCGTTGTCGTAAAACAGATTCCTGGTTACGCGAGTCCCTTGGGCCATCCAATCCAGCCAGAGTGCCTGACAGCATCGAAAGATTCGGTTTTGACTGATTACGGTATCGATTGCCGCGTGAAGCTTGATGCCGGACATTTCCGCGCCGCTGAATAACCGTCGGATGTGGATGTCGTGAATTGTATTGCCGCTGATTGTGCAGAATGCAGCACCGAGACTGCCCACGATGCCGGCTTGTTCGCAGTGGGAAATATGGTTGTTGCGAACGACGTGGTGCCCGATATTCTCCTTCGTCCATGCCGGAGAAAACGCGTGGGCACGCTCAATCGTTTTGACATATCCTTCTGCGGTATTGGCCGACGTATTATCAAACTCATCGCCATGCTTACCGAGTGTAATGCCGACACAGACGGAGTGGCTGATGACATTGTCTTCGATGATCCAGCCTTTACTCCAGTGTGTGCCAAGTAGACCAATCTGCTCCGCGGTAGGTGGAGCCCATGGCGTGGCAGCGTGACGCATGGTAAAGCCACGAACCGTAATGTAGTTGCGACCAGGCTGATCCGGATAAAAAACGGACTGGCGGACGTTGATTTCCACAAGTTGTTCGTTGGGATCAACATTCGTGAACTGCGCCCAGATTGTCGTATTGTCATCGTCGACTTGAGCAAACCACAACTGGGGGTTCAATCCCCGATCTCGCGCTTCATCAGCCTCTCGGCTTTTGAATACGAGGCACAAGTTCTGCGTTCCGCTGACCGGTTTCAGCTTTGCCGTGCGAGATCGCCATTGCTGCCAGTCTCCGGTCGAAACGACTTCGCACCGACCGAGCAACTCGCCGTCGGGTGAGTCCAGGTGGATTTCGATCATGCCCCCATCACTTGCCGAGGCGGTGCGAAATTCGATCTGATCGATTCCGTCGCCCAGATTCACGCCCTCGTATCGCACCCATTCACCGTGTTCAATAAACCCGATACACTGACCTCCTTCCGAGCACGGCGCGACCTGAACCCCCTGTTGCGCCGAGAATTGCGAAGCAGCGACGCGCTCGAGTTTCTGCGCCCCTTTGCTGGGTTGAAGCCACGCCACATTCAGCAGGTAACCTGAGCGTGGACGCGACAACCACGCGGGCTTCGCACCGTTGGGCAGCAGGACTTCTTCCAGCGTCGCTGCTTCGGTCAACCAGTCGCCGTTTAGATAGACTGCGCCGGTGTGGTGGGTCCGGCCTCGGGGATCGAACCAGTCTCCGCGAATCGCATCCGTGTACGGGTTCAAGTCGCCGAAGAACGAATTCGGCAGCGTCACCTTCCAGACTTCCCCGTCATGCCGAACCCAACCTCGAATCACCTCGGAACCTTTAATCTCCACCCGCTCGCCGGGCGCAGCTCGATAGACAATCCGCTGCGTATCGGACAGTCCACCTCGTGGCGGATTCACTCGCTCCCGGTAAACGCCCTCATGGACGGTGATTGTGTCTCCCGGTTGGGCCAAGTCGGCCGCGCGCTGGATTGTCTGAACCGGTGCGGACTCGGTTCCCGAATGCGCATCGTCTCCCCGGGGGGAAACGTGGAACTCCGCGGCTTGCAGCGAACAGAAGAATGTAAATCCCACGAACTGGACCGCAAACAGAACATGCCGACTCATTTTTCGCCCCTTCTGAACTTGACTGACCGCAGCGCAAAGAAACCCATCCAACGCGGCTAAACAAACCCGCTCCTTTGCCAGGGCCTTCAACCGGAAGTTGACCCAACCGAGACACCATTAGTACACGTCGAAAGTGCTCACGCAAGTTGTGCAGCGGCCCCGAATCGCCGGACGATCCATTGCTGGCCCGTCGAATTGCTGCCAAAATAGTGAGAGCGCATTTCAAGAACTGTTTTTCTGGAGGGGTGGCTGGTGGCA
>CAZFWV010000596.1:0-2329 GCA_964522605.1 uncultured Pirellulaceae bacterium | reverse complement strand
CTCCGTCGAATCCGTGGTTCCTTCTCCTCCTTCAGTCCAACCCCAACGCGAATTCTATTCGTCCGTGACTTGATTCAACTGCCGTGGCATGGACCGTCTGATCGGGGCCGTTCTGAATGTCGATCGGGCTGAACTCGGCGTTTTTCCGCGTCTCTCCGCGGCTATGCTCCCTGCATTTGCTCCCGATTGGTCCGTGGTGCGGATGAAGCTGGTGGAAGCAAGTCCGCCGCCGCGTCGATCAGACGACCTGCCAGTCTCGAAGCCATTGATAGTGCGGCGGTAATGCGGCGAAGGCGCGCTCCATTGCCTGCTGCAACTGGGCTTGCTCCTTCGTGTCCAGCACCCGACGCTCCATGACAGCCAGAGCGACGTTATCCACTTGTTCGGGAGAAATTAAGCCGGGAATTGGCGCCGTGATCGCGGGGTTGCAGAGGATGTAGCGGATCGCCAGTCGCGCCAATTTGCTATCCGTCTCATAGTGCGGACTCTCCGGAGAGCTGTCACCCTGAAAGAGCGAATTGCTCGCGAATGGTTTGATCCCGAACCAGCCGAGATCGTGCTTACGGATAGCCGCCCATAGTCCGGTATCGTCCGTGACGACCGTCGTGTTGGCAGTGTAGGGTGTCAGAATAACGTCCAGATGATCGGCGTACGTTTCGATCATCTGTTTCAGATGAGGACGGTCGTGGGAAGAGACGCCGACGAAGCGAGCGCGACCGGTTTGCTTGGCCCAGTCGAGTGCTTCAATCGCTCCTTCCAAATCCGACTGACTGTGCTGGTGGCTGTCGACGAGTAAACTGATTCGCCAAAGGTCGACGTAGTCCAATTCCGCCTCACGCATCCCTTCGTCCAGTCCCTGCTTCAGGCTCTTGGCCGACCGCCACTCCTCAAAGCGGCTTTCTTTCACGTGCCACGAGTAACCCAGGTAGATCTGATCGCGTCTTCCGCGCAAAGCACGGCTGTAGGCGAGGATCTCTTCGCGGCAGCACGCATCGACGTAGTTGATCCCTCGCTCGATGCAGCGCGTGACCACAGCGTGCCGATTGGCTTGAAAATCCTCGCGTTCAATATCCTGCGTCATCCAGCCACGCGGTTCTTCTCCGCCGATCATCTTCACGACACGCTTCCAGTGCCCTCCCAGGCAAACCGCGGAGATCATCAGCTCCGTCTTACCGCATCGTCGATACTCCATGTTCGGGCTGTAATTAAGGATCGTGCTCGTGTCCACCGCCTCCGGGTTTCCGGCATGAACAGTCCTTGTGGCCGCGATTCCGCCGGCGGCGATGGCGGCTGCAGTCGACGCGGTATTCTTTACGAACTGACGTCGGGAGACAGGATCGTTCATTGGGGGACCTTTTCCTTTTTCGTAACGGAAGTGTTTTTTTGGCGCGGCTCCAATTCTACCACGACCGACTCGATCAAGGCAGGCGGATCCGAATTGAGCCAGAGTCAGCCGCTAAGCCTCGTGAATTGCCGCGGGTGTCCGCATCGGGAGGCGATAAAATGCGGTTTCTTGCAGAGGGAAGAGTCCTACGACCGCTGGAAATTGTGGACAAGTCGCACGTCACGCGGTAAAACCTAACAGCTCGTTCCTCGAGATCTGACGGATGCAGGCAGACTTGCGATTTGATATGATTTTGCCTTGGATCGTGAGACACTGGTAATGGTTCTCGATCAAATGCCTCTCGCGGTTGGACGAATGCAGATTGGTGACGTACTTTATGCGTAATGAATTGGCTGGTGGTACTCAATTAGGGAGATGTTGACATGCGCAAGTTGATTGCAGGTTCTGTTGTCGTTGCCTGTTTCGCAATGGTTGCCTTCGGCGTTGCCGTCGCGGCAGAACAGGAGGCTAAACCCAAACACACGATTAGCGAAGTGATGACCAATGCCCACAAAGGAGGCTTGCTGAAGAAGGTACTGGCCAACGAGGCAACTCCGGAGGAGAAACTGGTTCTGCTGGACCACTACATCAGCTTGGTCGAATGCACGCCGCCCAATGGCGACATGAGTTCCTGGCAGAATCTGGCCGGCAAACTGGCGTTGGCCTCCGCGAAAGTTGCCGTCGGTCGCGATGGGGCACTCGTCGAATTGAAGACCGCCAGCAATTGCAAGGCGTGTCACGACGTGCATCAGTAGATTGACACGCGGCATCCGCGGTTCAATCCGACCGATTCAATTGTTTGTTTCCATCAGGGCACGGTTCTTCGCCGTGCCTTGTTTGATTTCCCTGCGAGAGTAGAAACGCGTATTCCCGCTTCAGTCTTTTCAACGATTCCTCCTGTTCGAGGCTGAAGCTGCCCTGGCTGTGACCGTACGTGTCCATCCA
>CAZFWV010000595.1:0-2334 GCA_964522605.1 uncultured Pirellulaceae bacterium | reverse complement strand
GAGAAGGGAGCGAGGATTTCGGTTTGTTCATTGCCTGCCAGGACTTTCCATGTTTTCGAGTCGAAAACATTTTCAACAGGCCACCCTGGCCCCGCCAGCCCGCAAAGACCACTCTGGTATACTCCGGGCGTCGGCGGCGACGAGCGGGCAAAAGGGGCTTGAACATGGTATCTCGGTCGTGATCGGGGAAGGAGCAATTCGGTGTCTCATTGGTATCCCTGTCTCCTCCTTGTGATTTCTTTCGTGCTCGACCAGCCCATCTGGGCTCAAGAAACCACCAATCGAGTCTTCGAGCTTCATGTCGCGACAAGGGGAGATGATCGTTGGTCCGGCGTGAGTTCGGAGCCGAACGAGAATCGCACAGACGGGCCTCTTGCGACACTCGAAGGTGCGCGGGATCGCTTGCGTCAGTTGCGGCGGGATGGAGAGGTCGGGAATTGTCCGGTGACAATCTGGATTCAAGGTGGGACGTACGAATTGTCGCGGCCTTTGGCGTTAACGAAAGAGGATTCCGGAAGCTCTGCGGCTCCAGTCGTGTACCGGGCCGTGCCGGGTGAGGAGGTGCGGCTGCTCGGCGGGCGCGTTCTGAATGGTTGGCAGACGGTTACGGATGCCGGTGTCCTGCGGCGACTTGACGCAGCGGCGCGGGGCCAGGTGCAGGAGGCGCAATTGCCGGCGGACGTTGTGAATCAGCTGACTCCAATTCAGCCCGGTTCGACGTGGGCGACCTCCGAGCCGGGCGTGGAGTTGTTCTTTCAGGATCGGCCGATGACGCTGTCCCGCTGGCCGAATGACGGCTTCATCAAGATTCTCGACGTGCATGGACCCACGCCGGTCGATGTCCGGGGCACGAAGGGATGCAAGGAAGGAATTCTCGAATACGATTCGGATCGTCCGCGTCGCTGGCAGGACGAGCCGGAGGTCATGGTGCACGGATACTGGTTCTGGGACTGGGCGGATCAGCGGTTGCGAGTTGAATCGATCGATGTCGACGCGAAGCGGATTCGGCTGGCGTCGACTCCGCAGCACGCATACGGATTCCGTCGCGGGCAATGGTTTTACGCGTACAACCTGCTTTCGGAAATCGATCAGCCCGGCGAATGGTATCTGGATCGCGAGCAGGGCAAGCTTTATTTCTGGCCCACGGGTCCGCTGGAGGCCGGTCGGCCAACGATCTCGCTCTTGCCCGCACTCGTGGAACTTGACCAGGCGTCGCACATCGTTTTGCGCAATGTCACGTTGGAATGCGTGCAGCGCACGGCGGTGAGTGTCAATGGTGGCGAAAACGTGCGCATTGTGGGCTGTGTGATTCGCAATGTGGGTGGCTGGGCGGTCCGCATCCAAGATGCCATTCAAAGCGGTGTGGTCGGCTGTGACATTTCCAATACGGGGGACGGCGGGATCTCGCTGTCGGGCGGAGATCGCCGGACGCTGACACCGGCGGGCCTTTATGCGGAAAACAACCATATTCATCATTTCAGCCGCTGGAACCCGGTCTATCGTCCGGCGATCAGCCTGCAGGGAGTTGGCAATCGCGCCTCGCATCAACTGATCCACGATGCCCCACACATGGCAATCGGATTCGGAGGCAATGATCACGTGATCGAGTGGAATGAGATTCACAGTGTTGTCTACGGATCGAATGATGCCGGTGTGATTTACGCCGGACGCGACGCTACGATGCGCGGGCATGTGATTCAATACAACTTCATCCACCACATCTACGGATACGAAGGTAAGGGCTGTGTGGGAGTTTATCTGGACGACATGTTCTGTGCGGCGAAGATCCACAGCAACCTGTTCGTTCAGGTTCCCCGCGCGGCATTTATCGGAGGCGGTCGCGACAACTTCGTGGAAAACAATATCTTCGTGGACTGCCAGCCAGCCTTACACGTCGATGCGCGCGCACTCGGCTGGGCTGCCTATGCGATGGACACGCTGAAAGACCGACTGCGCGACGTGCCTTACGAAGAAGAGCCCTGGCGATCGCGTTATCCACAACTGCTGGACTATTTGAACGACGATCCTGCGGTGCCTAAGGGGAATGTGATTGCGCGCAACATCTGCTGGAAGGGTCGATGGGGCGAAATCGAAGCGAAGGCGCGACCCCACTTGACGCTGGATAAGAATCTGGTCGATCAGGATCCAGGATTTGTGGCACCCGAGGCGGGTGACTTTCGGTTGCGGGACGATTCTCCAGCGCTCGAACTTGGTTTTCAGCCCATTCCGCTCGAGCGGATTGGACTCTATCCGAGTGATGACCGAGCGTCCTGGCCGGTCGAACACACGGTTCGTTCCCGACCTTGATTCGCTGGGCCCCGAGGTGACTCTAAG
>CAZFWV010000594.1:0-2342 GCA_964522605.1 uncultured Pirellulaceae bacterium | reverse complement strand
GCGTTTTCGTCGCCCTTATGACTGCGGCTGACGTTCAATCCGCCAACAAAACGCGACGCGAAGTGCATGGCACGACCATAATTTGCCAGCAAGACGTTAAACGCTTGACGGGCTTTGGAATAGTCCTCGCCATCTTTCGTCATCCGGTCCGCGATCTCCGGCATTAAGCTCGTGACCAATTGCGCCTGCCGGCGCGCGTATTCGATTGGATCTTTGCCCAGATCGAATCGGTTGGAGTACGGATCGGGATCAATTCCACGCGTGTCTTCATCCGTGGCGTAAGCCAATTCGGGTTCGCCGCTGCGGGCGGCAATCTTCTGCAACTCCGCATACTCGCCCTGCGTATTTCCCGAGAGCGTTTTGTAGCCGTACTCGATCGCCCAAAGGTCATAGGGGCCGATTGTCGTCGAGTAGTAATCGCCCTGCTTCATGCCGGCCGGAACAATGTTGACGGGTGCGTAATCCATGATCGAAGCCGTCAGGCCCGTTTCCCGCGTCTTCTCGGGATCATTCATTTCGTCCAGCGTCAACAGCGTGCTCGATTTGAAATTGTGACGCAGTCCAAGCGTATGTCCCACCTCATGCATCGCCACTTCCTTCAGTCCCTGCATGATCAGCTTCTCCTGCGCTTCGGCCAACTGCTGCGGGTCCGTGTGCGCAATCAACGCGGCTTGGCCAAACGCCATCTGCAGTGACATGCCCTGACTGAGAAAACAGCCACGCTGAGAATAGGGAACAGCCGCTAACGGTTCGGAAGCCTGCTGCCGATAGGTCTCCAGGTCAAGTGGCCCTCCGGTCAGCGAGGCCACCGTATCGGGAGTAAACGTCTCGAATGTCGACTTCCAGGATTCCAGAAAGTCGGAATCAAAAATAATGTCCGCATCCAGAATCTGCCCCGTGTAAGGATTCACCCGCGAAGGACCCATCGCAAAGCCCGCACTCGCCGTGATCCAGCGAAACGTATTGTAGTTAATGTCCTCCGGATCCCAGGTGGCATCATCCGGCTGTTGCCGAACCTCAATCGCGTTGACAAAGCCTGCCTTCTCAAACGCCTTGTTCCACTCGACGATGCCGTCCGAAATTGGCTTGCGATACTTGAACGGTACGGTCTTTTCGATCCAAAAGATGATCGGTTGCTTGGGAACCGAGCGTGCTAAGGAGGAATCCGCCGGCTTCAAGTTCCAGCGATTGATGTACCGCACAAAGCGATCGTCTTCTCCCACCTTGGAGTAGTCTTTGACCACCGTCAAGAAATAGCCCACTCGATCGTCCGCCAGGCGAGGCTGGTAGTCGGTTTGTGGGATCTTGCTGATCGAGTAATGCACGTTCAGCGTCACACCACGCGAATCGGCGACGGAGTCAAATGAACGCTGGCCCCCCGATGCGTACGTCGCGGCAACCTCAATCTCGACGTTGTCCGGGAAACCCTTGACGGCGTCCCAGACCGACTTGTTCGCCGCAAACGAAAACCCCGAGAGCACCTGCGAAATCTGCGGCAAGTCGCTCATGAAGACCGGCGTCAAATCGACCAGATCGCCGCCCTTCGGCCCCTTGGTGACCACCGGAAGACTAAAGAGCACACTGTCCGTGTACGCATTGCGAACCGCACGCTCCTCCGGAGAATTCTTGTTGGCCCGGAACCGCACGTTCTTGCGAATGATGTGCACCTGATCGTCAATCTTGCGGAACGTCCAGACCCAATCGTCGCCATCACTCCACGACATCCCACCCAATAAGGGGTTCTGCCCGATGCCACGAGCAATCGAAATCAAAATGATGTAGTCGCTGGAATAGTCGCTCGACTTCAACTCGCCATACAGCCGATTGCCCGTCCGGTACAACTGAAGGACCCCTTCGATCGGCTTCGCATCCTTGAGGACCTTCGTGTGATCAGGACCCGAACTGCCCGACGTCTTTTCGTTTTCGGAGCCGGAATCCTGGCCCGAAGCCGTAAGTCCAAGTGCCATTACCATCAGGAGGGCTGCTGTCGACCGAAACATCTTCATCGCAAGACCTTGACTAGAGATCGGGGAAAACAGAGAAGAAACCGGGTGCCCGCGGCACCACGTGGGCCCTCCGCTTCGCACGGCGAAGGGACGAGAACCCATGACCATATCCCATTCTCCTCATTTACTGTAGCCGGGACAATGCTCCCGACCTGAATCAGGCCCCGGAAACGCGCAGATTGCCGCCGCCCATGCGGATCGGGCCGAGTCGGGAGGCTGGAGTCGGGAGGCTGGAGTCGGGAGGCTGGAGTCGGGAGGCTGGAGTCGGGAGGCCGGAGACTGGAGACTGGAGGCCGGAGACTGGAGGCCGGAGACTGGAGGCCGGAGACTGGAGGC
>CAZFWV010000593.1:0-2353 GCA_964522605.1 uncultured Pirellulaceae bacterium | reverse complement strand
GTCCCTTCTTGATCATGTTGTCGCGAATCATCTGCTGCTGATTCGATCGCAGAATTGACGCCAGCTGAACCCCCTGCAGTTGGAGCATGCTGTGTGCCTGGTCCAACACTCCTGTTGTACTGCTCTGCGGGTTCTTGAGTGCATCGATCAGATCGCGGGCCAGTTGCTCGGTAGAACTGAGGATCATGTAATCGTCGAACATCGCCAGCGAGGGACGCAAGTTATAGCGCGTTTCCAGCGCGCTGCGGTCTTCCACGTTGCGATCCGAAAAGTAGGCGGTCGTGAATTTCACGTCGGCGTGGGTGAATCGGTCGATAATCAATCCCGGCAATCCTTGCTGTCCACGAGTGAAATTCACCAGTCCCAGGGCTTTCTGCCAGGCTTCTTCGGCAACGATCTGGTAATTCTGGGGATCGCGTAGTCGGAAGATGGCAGCAAACGCGGGAATCTGGACGCGCGGTGTGCCGATCTGCGGATCATAGTCCTGTTCCGCAACAACGACGCGGATATCAGGCGTCGTTTCGGCAAGCACCTCTTCAGTCAGATCCCGACCGCTAAAGAAAATCCCCATCATGTTTTCGAAGAAGATCAAACCGGAAGTGCGATTGGGAAACAACTCATCCTTCGCCGCATAGAACGCGTACAGATCGCGGAACAGACTCAGGCCCGCTACCTGCCGCGGTAATTGAATCAAAGGACTCGCCGCGGCGTCTGGACCGGCAACTCCGGAAAAACCAGTGGCGTTCGCATCCACCGACGCCTTGGCATCGGTGACCGCCTTGAGCGTGAGCAGATTCCCCTCGGTCTCCAAGCCCATCGTCAGCCAGTTTGCTTTTGCCAGAGCCTGCATGACGTCGGCGAAGAGCAAAGTACCCAACGGGTTATTGCGAGTTTCCAGCGCCTGGCGAATCGGCGGATGTTGCCGCAAGGCCTGCATGTTGACGTACAGCGTCGCGACGGCATCGGACCCAGCCGCATCCTGCGCGGCTTGATAGGCGGGCAGGGTGGCTAGGGCGGCTCCTGGCTCGAGCGAAAGATCCAGCGCGGGCTTGAGCGCATCTGGCTTGTTGGTCATCAGCAGACGTCCATCGATCAGGACATGGGCCTCGGATCCGCCAAACGTCCACCCCGTAAGGCCGCGATAATCGGCCGATTTCACCCGTTCAGGTTGTCCTTGCCGTTGCGCCTCGTCGCGAGAAAAGTTGAGCACAATCTCGTGCAACTGTTCGAGCAGTTCAGGGTCCTTGGCATCCACTCCCAGCAGCACGGCATCGCCCGGCAACACCGCGAAGGTGATGCCGCCGCCAATCAACTCGCGCAAACCCGTTTGCCAATCCGTGTTCAGTTTCGCTTCCAGATAGCGGACAATCCCGATGAATTCGCGAAACTGATCCGTCTGCATCTGCTTCTGATAGGCAGGTGAAGACGTGATCGCGCTGACCATCTGCTCACTGGTCAACAAGTCCAGCAGCGACTCAGGTCGCTTGATCTCCATGACGAGAAATGCATCGCGTGGTATCCAATCGGCGATCGCGGGTCGCTGTTCCGCCCCCAACAGCAACGGCTGTATCATCATCGTAACTGCCCAAAAAAACCAAGCAGCAATCCACTTCCGCATGATGGTCTCCTCCGCGAATGAAAAGCGACGGGGCGTGGCAGGATGGAATGGTCTATGTTCCGCACGCATTGTACCATGACGGAGATGGAAGAAGGGCCTGATCACAGGGTCACACACCGAAAGTCCTTTCGCCATGGATCTCTCCCAGGCACCGAAGTACGACCACACGCAAACCGGTCCCTGGTATCTGCTGCTGTTGGGCTTGGGAGTCTTTTTTCTGGCGATGGGTTGGTTTGTCCCCGGCGACGAGGTGACCGACGTCGTTCTTCCGGTGAGCGCCTGGTCGATGGCTCTGCTGGCCATGTCGTTCCGGTCTCTGACGGTGATTGACCGCGGAGATCATCTCGCCTTGCGATTCGGGCCGGTCCCGCTCTTTCGAAAACGAGTGCCTTACGAAGACCTGGAGCACGTCGAGCGCGGTCGGCTGACGATCCTCGATGGCTGGGGCATTCACTACAGCCTGCGCGGTGGCTGGGTCTGGAGCATCTGGGGCTTCGACTGCGTTGTCGTGCGTTATCGTGGTCGGACCTTGCGCATCGGAACCGATGACGCAGACACGTTAGTCGAATTCCTGAATCAGCAGCGGCAAGAACTTCCCAACTGACGCTCTCCGCTCACTTCTCCCCCGCCGATCGCCCCTCGATACCTCAACCGCGTCTCGGCATCCCTCCAACTCTGCTCTGCTAACGGTGAGTTTCTTGTCGGGCGGAGCGAATTCTATTACGCGGCAGGGTT
>CAZFWV010000592.1:0-2362 GCA_964522605.1 uncultured Pirellulaceae bacterium | reverse complement strand
CCATTGCTGACGTTCGGGTCTCTCAGTGCGCAATTGCCGAGTGCACCGGGAGAGATGAAGACGCTCGTGGCCGATGTGGATGGGTTTTCGCTCGATATTCGAGGCGGTAGTCTTGCCCCGGTGTTCGATGGCAGATTTGGCTTTTCGTTTGACGATGTTGCTGGATTGCTGAACAGCTTGGGTGTGCCGGAGTTCCTGCAGATCGACTCCCTGGGATTCCGTGCTGGATCGACGTTTCTGAACAATCAGGGAGAGGCTCAGGATCTGACGGATTTCGCTCTGGTGGTTTCCGGCGGGATCGAGTTGCCGGACCCGATTCCTGCCAGTGCCGAAGCGAGAGGGCTGGTGATCGATGTGAGTGCTTTGGCGCGGGGGACGAGTGTACTCGACGCGATCACGATCGAAGAAGCTGTGTCCGTCGAGATCGGACCGATCAATTTCGGTGGTCGCTTCGAGCTGCAGGGCGGGCTGACTTTGGAGAAACTCGAATACGATCTGCCGGACGGTGGATTGGCCAGATCGTTCATCATGCAGATTGACGGGCTGGTCAACATTGCCGAGATCTTTGGCATTGAAGCGAACGTCGTCATCACCGAATTGGGACCTGTGGCGTTTGGGCTCGGGACAAACGTCGAGATTCCGATCGGGACGACGGGGGTTTCGATCAAGAGGCTTGCGGGACGCGTTGTCTTGAATGCGCCCGATCTGCGTCCAATCAATACACCCCTGGATCTGTTGCGCGAATCGAATGACCCCGGCGTGGTCGACTTCAGCGACTTGGCTGCCCCGTTGAGTGTCAATCAACTGAAGGCGAGTGCGAAAGCGCTGTTGGAGCAGAACGCCCTGCAGGGCGGAGGAATCGAAACCTGGTTCGAGCCATTATTGTTTGCCGTCGACGTTGACCTCGGAATCAACGGCGATCCCACGAATACGATGTTGTTGGAAACGACTGTAGGAGCTCGCATCGATCCTGCGCCGGATCCAGGCGATCCACTCGACTTGAAGATCTTTGGGCTCGGATCGCTCACGGTCATGCCGGGTAAACCGGAAGAACTGCGTCTGGGCGACGCGGGCGTCCTGATTGATTTTCAGGGCGAGGACATCACGGTGAGTGCCGCGTTTCGCGCAGGGGGCGAGGCCGGCGAGGGTCCTGACATCCCGGCCGAGATCCTGGTCGGGGCACAGTTCAGCAAACAGGGCGATCAGTTTGTGTTGTTCGTTGAGGGAGAAGTCACCGTCGACGGTTTGACGGGTAAAGACAACGCCGGTCGTCCTCAAGGTCTACAGGCAGGCGGTGTCTTGGTGATCGAGCCCGAAGTCGGAATGTACGGAGCGATCCAGGTTACGATCAGTGTCAACGCCAAGGGAGATCCCTTGTTCATCGGCGGCGATCTCTTCGTGCGTTTCAATTCCAGTACGAGCGAACAAGAAATTGATCCGGTTCTCGCGCAATCCCTCGTTCCGCGGCTAGTGGAAGACGGACGTGCCATAATTCCCGCGGGCTTCGGATTGTATGCTCGCGTTGATGTGGGAGTCGGCGTCCTGTTGGATGCGTCGGGAACTCTTACGATTGACGCTGCGCCGAGCGGTCTGAACGCTTCGGTCGACTTGGCCGGCAAGATATTCGGTGATGTGGTGAATATTGGCATCCTTGGAGAGCTTGAACTCGAGAACGTCAACGGTGACCTGGAATTCCGTCGCCTCGAAGTGGATGCGATTTTCGAGGTCGTCTTATTCCCCGACTTCCTCGAGGCACGGGCCGATGGAAATCTGTTGATTACACAAAACGGTCTTGAAAATCTGTCCGGATCGGCCGAGGGAGTCTTTTTCGGACTCCAGTTCGAACGCATCGGTGCCGCGATCGACCGACACGGTTGTGTATCACTGGAACTGGCCGATGGTGGCTTTGAAACTCCGCTTCCCGGCGGTGCCTGTGGGGTGCAGACGGCCGAGCCGACTCGGATGACGGTTGCGGATCGGACGGTTGCCGAGCGTGACGTTGATTTTACGACGGAGCTTGACGTCGAATTCGATGGATCTCGGCAGCTCGTGATTCCCAATGGAGTACTACCGAGAATCGAACTCGAGTTTTGGATTGCGTCGCTTCCGGAGGATACTGCGATTGGTCTTGCCGACTCTGGCGATTTTCGTCGCATTGACCGCGGTCGGGTCATTGTCGAACCCGAGTTCATTACAACGCTGCCGGGCGGTGTCCTCCGCGCCTTCCGTCTGCCGGAACGCGTTCCCGTACCGGTCGAGATTTTTGGGGATCTGCAGGTCGAAGCCGATGAGACGTTTTCGGTGTTCGTTCAGCCGGTGATCTCACCGGCGATTCAGCACTCCGTTGTGCGGAACGACAGTT
>CAZFWV010000591.1:0-2387 GCA_964522605.1 uncultured Pirellulaceae bacterium | reverse complement strand
CTCTATTACCCGCTCGGCATTTACGCCTACCGCCGTCAGTGGTTCCGGACGCCTGGCATTCTCGGCAAAGCCAGCTACTGGCTTCCGTCGATCCTCCTGCTGATTCCCGTCGTCTGCCTCATGGGCATCCACCAGATCGAGAACAAGTATCTCAACAACGATCTCGTCTACCAGATGATCCATGCCTTTTCCCGGGCCTTAGAAATGGATGCTCAGGGAACTGGAGAGCGGGACCGTTTTGCGACGATTGCACGTCGAGCGGCATTTCCGAGTGGGCAACAAGACTGCCAAGCGAGATCTTTCCCAACTCGTGGCGAAAGGCATGATTGAGTACGTCCGACAGAGCCGCGAAGGGTATTACCGGATTCTGACGGACCGCTAAACCGACCGCATAGATCGTGAAGCAGGTCGCGGGGTCCCTGACTGATTCCGCATTCCGGCACAACAGACAATAATGGACGGAAGAAAATGGAGGCCGTTTCTCAGTGCGAGTGACTGAGGATGCAGTGGATCATGGCAGCATCACTAAGGGATGACTCAAGAACAACTTCGGCATTTGGGTGCCTGGGGTCGAGACGCGAGGAACGAGCGTCGAGCCCCCAGCCGCGTGACCTGGGGGCTCGCTGCGCTCGACCCCAGCCACCCTCCGAAGCGGGATCGGCCATCTCTGGACTGGCAATTCTCTTTCGCGAAGGTGAACGGCTTCACTGCTCCTCAGACGCCTTCGCCAGCTCCCCGCTGCAATCCGTACAGCATGGCCCGCAGCGACTCAATCTCGACCCGCGCAACACGCGGATCATATGACACATCCAAAAGCACCTCGATCTACTTCGACAGAACCCGCAACGCGGCTCGGCTGATGACGAGTCGGTCGGGCGCGACCAACTCGAATCGCCAGACCGCGTCACCGTCGGGCAGGTCAACGTCCGCGTATTTCATCGCGGCGACCAGCACAATGTCGTCGTGCCAAGTTGCGCAGAAACTGACCGAGCTGATCGGGACGGCGGAGATCGCCTTGGAGGAAGTCATAGTCCATGAAGCCATTCTAGACGAACATACGACGCATCGCCCGTCGTCGCAGTGCCAACAAGCTCAGCAGGCCAAGGCTGAATTGCGTCAGAGTCAATGGCTCCGGGATCGCGGTCACGTCATCGCGAAGACCGAGCTCATAACCGCCGTCCGAGAGGGCCGCGACGAGGTCGGCTGTACCGAAGCGGCCATCCCCATTCCATTCACCTTCCGACCACACAGCGGGTTGTTGTGTCTCGTACTTGCCAGCGCCGAGCACCTGCACGAGATCACCGGTGTCAAACTGGCCATCGTAGTTCGCATCACCGATCCACGTGTAGCCAATGTCTTTGGACTTCGCCCAGAACTCGATGTCGTCGCCGTTAATCAAATTGTCGCCGTTTAGATCGTGTGCCGGGAGCCCCGTCCCGGATGCCGACACATCTGTCAGGATGTCGATGTCCTCCAGGTCGAGAAGACCGTTGCCGTTAAAGTCACCCAACAACGGCATTTGGACCAGATTCAGATACGCTGTGGCAAGTCTCTCTCCAATCTCTAAATATCCAGCCGATAGAAAATGCGCATTATCGCGCGCCATCGGAATGTCATCCAAATCAACTAAGAGATTCAGTGGATTTCTTGCCGCGACAGCAGTCTGAGCATTCCGCACGCCGTTCACCGCGATCTCCGATATCGATCCATACCAGGGATGCGAAAACTTTGAGAGATCCTTAGGCAACTGGGTCGAAACGATACACAATTCTGATCCCCAGTTACGTCGGATGCCTTCAAAAAACGAAGTGAGATTGGTTTCGTACCGGAGATACGCAGCCGACAGTGTATCGGACCCTCCCTGCATCCAGAATAGCGCCTTGATGTCACCGGCAAGACCGTACTCGGAGTTCAACTTGTTCATCGCCAGATCGACTTCATCGATCAACCACTGATAGAATTCTCCCGAAGACGTGTTCCAATCAAGTAAGTTCGCTTGTGCATCGAGTGCCGTGTTTCCCCAGGCAAATTTGATGATGGCAATGTCGTTTTCCCACGATTCCGCGAGGCGCGGTCCCAGCGACAACTCCGGTCCATGTCCCGTGTAGATATCCTGCCCTGTCAAGCCGACCCATGCCTTGTCGAACGCGCCTGCCCCAGGGGCTTCCACTTGCGGGCGTAACGTGACCCAGGCGTCTGTGCCCTCCAGCGGGCGTACATGCTTGTCATCGGATGGCGGGAATTCTCGCGATCCAATGTCGTACCAAAACCGGATATCATCACGGGGAATCTGTAGCTCCGCTGGAAGATCGTCAGCATTGCCGCCATATCCCACCGCATTCGACTGTCCCGCCAAGATGAACACGTCAATAGCCAAGCATCTTTGC
>CAZFWV010000590.1:0-2390 GCA_964522605.1 uncultured Pirellulaceae bacterium | reverse complement strand
GCGCGCTCCGCCCTCTCCAGGCCTGCCGGCCTGACTCTCCCAGAGGGAGAGTGAAGTCGGTTCGTAAACTTCAATAGAACGAGGACTTCTCAACTGCACGACCTCCGAAGGGAGAGTGAATCCCGAGGGTAAACTCTGGCAAAATCAACACTTCTTAACCGCACGACCTTCGAACATCAGGTGTATCTTCATGGCACGAACTAGTTCCTACTTGGTGGCATTCCTGTTCTGTAGCGTGCTGCTTGCGCTCGATCCCTCATCGGCCCATTCTCAGCCGCCTCGGTCGGAGCTTCCGGAAGGCTCGACCGGAATTGCTGCCAGATATCCCGGGGACATGGGAATCGATCAGGACCCTCGCATCGTGTTTGTGGAGGATTTCGAACAACCGTCCATGGATCAGGTCAAGGAACGTTGGGAGGCAGTCAAGGCGGACAGCACGCTGTCGCTCTCCGGTGATGTGCCGCGCGGCGGCGGCAAGCGTTCACTTCAGATTCGGCACGTGGGTGGGCAGGGAGACGGCGCCCACTTGTATCGCCGGCTGCAGCCGGGGTACGACCAGCTTTACTTTCGGTTCTATGTCAAGTTTGCGCCTGACTGTGCACCGATCCATCACTTCTTTCACGTGGGTGGATACCATCCCGCGACGCCGTGGCCCCAGGGCGGTGCGGGCGAGCGACCGCGGGGGGATGAGCGGTTCAGCACGGGAGTCGAGCCGTTCGGGGATCTTTGGCGCTGGGATTACTACAGCTATTGGATGGAGATGCGCGGCAGTCCTCCCCGCGGACAGACGTGGGGAAACAGTTTTATTCATGATCGGCGCCTTGATGTTGTGCGGGGCGAGTGGATCTGCGTCGAGTTGATGATGAAGATGAATGACGTCGGGGAGACCAACGGGCAGATGGCACTCTGGATCGACGGCCAGCTGGTCAGCCATCTGGGGCAGGGTTTTCCCAAGGGGAAATGGGACTTTGACAAATTCCGCCCCGGAGAAGGAGGCACGGGCATTCGGTGGAGCGACGAAACGAACCAGCCGGAACCGCTCGAGTTTCCCGCTGGCGGCGCTCCGTTTGAGGGATTTCAATGGCGTTCCAGCGAGCAGCTGAACCTGAACTTTTTGTGGCTGCTTTGTTACATTACGCGCGCTCCGCAGAACCACGAGAGCAAGATCTGGTTTGATCAGGTCATCGTGGCGAAGGACTATATTGGTCCGATTTCGACGGTGGGAGACTGATCGGTGGATCATCCACCTCGGCTTGGTCGAGAAAACAAACCGTTTCGCAAACTGCGTATGTTTCGCCGCACGACACCGCCTGGGCTAGGTGGTTCATCAGCGCCGCGCGCGATTCCGGCGTGGACTCTGTCGCTGTTGCTTCATGCGCTGTTGCTCTTCGCAGTGGCATTCCTGATGCATGACACGCCTCGCGGTTTTCCGGGCGAGCCGGATCGTCCGGTCGGAGTTGCGCTCGCCCAGGACATCGATGGGGTGCGCGAGTATCTCGATTCCTCTGAGGCGCAGACTCGGTCGACGAATGCAGCTTCCAGGAGTCAAAAGCTGGAACAGGCGCTCCCGACAGAGGAGGAACTGACCGGCGATCTGGCCGCCCTTTTGCCGAAGGTCGCCGAAGGGCTTCCGACATCGGGTGGCCTGGACCTGCCGTCGCTCGGGGAAGTCGGCCGTGGTCGTGCGACCGGGCTCGGGTTATCGGGACAGGTCAGCACCTCGGTTTTCGGCGCCAGCGCGGAAGGCAGCAAATTCGTCTATGTCTTCGATCGTTCCGGGAGTATGGAGGGCTTTAACGGGCGTCCTTTGCTGGCGGCGAAACGAGAGTTGATTCGCAGTCTGGCGGATTTGCAGGATACCAGTCAGTTTCAAATCATCTTTTACAACGAGCGTCCCGATGTGTTTCGACCGAGTCCGGGCGAGCCGAAGTTGGTTTGGGGCAATCAGGCGGGTAAACAACAGGCAGAACAGTTCGTTCGTGGAATTCGTGCGAATGGAGGGACCCGGCATCTCGACGCTCTGCGTCTGGCCCTCGGGCTGGCACCGGATGTGGTCTTCTTCCTCACCGATGCGGACGAGCCTCGGTTGACGGACAGCGAACTGGCACGCCTTCGACAGTGGAACCGCAGCGCGACGATTCACAGCATCGAATTCGGCTTTGGACCACAATCACGGGATGATAATTTCCTGGTTCGATTGGCGCGCCAGAATGGAGGTCAACACGTCTATGTGGATGTGTCCAAACTGCCCGGCCCGTGAAAGATCGAGCCATCGTTCTGTTCAACTCGAGCCTCGCCCTGGCCTATTGAAAATGTTTTCGACTCGGAAACCTGAGAAGTTCTGGCAGGCAATGAACAAACCGAAATCCTCGCTCCCTTCTCCCCCGGCT
>CAZFWV010000589.1:0-2432 GCA_964522605.1 uncultured Pirellulaceae bacterium | reverse complement strand
GATGGGAACCGATCGTTTTAGATCGCCCGATACGTCTCCAGCGACGTCAGGAACGCTCGCAGAGCGTCCGGAAGAGGGGCCTCGAATTCGAGTAGTGCCCCGGTTCGCGGATGTCGCAGGCTTAGGCGCCGTGCATGCAGCCCGAGGCGATCCAGCACGACTTCTTCATCCGGCTTGCCATGAACCAGTTCGCCGCGCGTGATCAGGCGATGCCCCGTGTACAGCGGATCACAGACGATCGGACAACCGATGTGGCTCAAATGCACGCGAATCTGATGCGTCCGGCCTGTTTTGGGAAACACACGGAAAGAAAGGAAGCCTCGGAATCGTTGCTCAACTTCGACGAACGTGCAGGCCGCGCGGCTGGTCGTATGTCCCGCTCGAACCGCCATCTTTTCCCGATGCTGAGGATGCGCACCAATCGGTACCTCGATTTCGTCGCGGTCTCGATCCAGCATTCCGTGACTGATCGCGAAGTATTCTTTGCGCACTTGCCGCTTTTCGAATTGAATCGCAAGTCCCTGATGGACATCGTCGGTTTTGGCCACCACGATGACGCCGCTAGTGTCCCGATCGAGCCGATGGACGATGCCGGGGCGCGAAGGACCTCCAACCTGACTCAGTTGATGAAAATGGTACGCCAAGGCGGCGGTCAACGTCCCCGACCAGTGTCCTTTCGCCGGATGAACGACCATGCCGATCGGTTTGTTGATCGCAACCAACGCGTCATCCTCGTACAGGATCTCGAGTGGTATGTTTTCCGGCTCAGGTCCCGGTCGCTCCAGCTCCGGCAGCTCCACGATCACGACCTGTCCGGCGCTCAGGCGATAGGCTGCCTTGCGCGTCCGCTGATCGACCTGAACAGCCGCGGTTTGGATCAATTGTCGAAGACGAACGCGGCTGTACTGAGGGAAGCTTTGGGCGAGAAACTGATCCAGCCGCATGCCCACGTTGTCGTCCGACACGCGCAGGGTATGAGAATTCGGAGCTTCGAGCGGTTCAGGGTGGGTCATGCGATAGTCAGGTCGTGCCCGGGGTACCGAAAACTCGTCGTCGGGGTCTGTTGAGCCCGAATCGGCGGACGCGCAAGTGCTGACAGCCAGTTTCAGGCTGCAAACACCAACGGGCGAAAAACGACCGCGTAGGACTTCGCCTACGGCACCGAGGGCTCCGTAGATTCTGGCGGCGTGGGCGCTTCGGCTTCTGATTCCGATTCCCCGGGCGCTTCATCCGTGGCGGATTCGGGTAGGTCGAGCGGATTGGTGTCGGCCGGTGCATCGCCGGTGGTTGTCGTCCCCGGACCGTCCAGCTCCAACGGCAGAATTGGCTGTTCGGCGTCCAAATCTAAGGGCAAGGATCCGCCCGGAGTCTGCTCGTCCGTCGGTAGCGTACCCGATGGCGTCACCATCTGACCGGGGCCCGGAAGCGGCAGATTGGGGGCCTCGGGTAGATTCGGCAGATCTTCGAAAAGGCTTGGATCCGCAAGCGGTGAGGCGATCGGTTTCTGTTCGGCGAACCAGGCATACCATTCTTGCGTGACGGGCTGTCGCAGGTTTTCCAGTCGTCGCTCTGCCAATCTGGCCACGGCCGCATCGGGCCAGTCCTTCACGACCTGCTGATACTGCTCTTTCGCCTCCTCAAAGTTGTTTCGAGATTCCATCGCCTGGGCCAGGCCGAACATGGCCCGCTGTTTCAACAGGGGATCTTGAGCCTGTTCTGTCACAGTTCGGTAGGTCTTTTCGGCTTCCTCGAGGTTCTCAACGGCCTGCGTTCGGTCGACAAACAGCTGCTGGGTTCCCTCGGCCAACCGCAAATCGGCGGCAGTCTGCAACGCCCACAGGCCGGCCTCGCTCCCCCGGTACGACTCTTCGACAGTCATCAGTTGATCGGCACTGATGTCCGCTCCCTCGTAAACCTGGAACAACCGGGACCAAGCTTCCTCGCGAGCCTGCTGGGCGCGATTTTGAATGAAGGACCAGGCAATCCACGCGGTCAGGAGCAAGATCAACCCACCCAGAATGAGCTTGGTATAGGGTGTGATCGTCTTGACCCAGTCGGCGAGCCAAGCGGCAAGTTCGTTGGTCTGAAGTTCATGCCGACGTTCAGTTTTCATCGATGACGTTCCTGCGTCCACGGGGCGGGCGAAAGGCAGCAACTCGATCCGCCATCAGGCTGCTGCTAAAGCTCGTAAATATAGGCGTCACTGCAGGATAGCGTCAAGGTCGCGTGTCTTTTCGTAGGCCGAGTCGCGTGCATTTCGGGTTCCCTGGACTTGCGCTGCGGTCAAAAATCAACAGGAGAATCGTGGGGGTCCATGTCGCTGTTCGACGGCCAGGGGCGGAGGAGCCGGAGATTGACGAGCAAGGAGTTTCGATTGTTGAGGGGCGGAAGAGCCGGAGATTGACGAGGAAGGAGTTTCGATTGTTGAGGGG
>CAZFWV010000588.1:0-2513 GCA_964522605.1 uncultured Pirellulaceae bacterium | reverse complement strand
GCGAGATGATCATCTAGACCAGAAAACCCACTCCGTGAACCACGACCCATAGGGCAACCGATACGCCAAGAACTCCCAGCGCGTAGCGTCGCCAATCGCCAGGCGTGGCAGGTTGTCCCTCGGTCGTCCGTCCTCGCAGATGATAGATATCAAGATATCGGACGAAAATCAGACTCACGGCTGCCAACCAGTAAAGCAGGTCGACACGCGACAATTTACCCTCAGCCTGAATGATCTGATACGCCATCATTCCCAGAAAGACGTTGCCGATCAACATCCAGTAGATGCGAAGCAGACAGCCGGTTGCTGCGTCGGACCCCGGTTGATCAAGCTGCTCCTGCTGCTGGTCCACTTCTTGGTGATTGCTTATCGAACTTCGATTCATGATGTGCTGCACTTTCCCGCCACTTCACAGGCGAACAAGAGAACTATGCCAGTCCGCCGACCGCAAGCCCCGAGGTAGCGCGGGGACGATCGCGGAAGCCACGTCGATGGGCGACGAAATCGAGATTTCCCATCACCCATGCCGAGCCCGCGGGCGGTAGAACGCTGCGACGAGCAGCGGCATCCGCGGCGAACGGCGAACGCGATAGTCGCCGAGAATCAAAGCAGAAAGCGGCAGAAAACGGCACAACGCGAGGGCATCGAGAGGCAGCCGGTGGTTCTCGAGCGGCCGAGCCCTAAGGGAATCATGTCCGCCGGACAAGATTGCCGCGTTTGTTCTCGCAGCGTGAACGTGACACTGTCGAAGATGCGAATCGATCGTTTACAGCTCGCTTCGATCCGCGGAGCACTCGACGGCCGCGGGCTTTCTGAGCATCCATCCGCGGCGATGCCCGTCAACATGCTCGCGGGCATAATCGAACGAACGATCTCGACCATCGGCTGATATTGATCGTGCCAAACCAGAGACGAGTTAGCACACTCATCGAGCGGAGACCACGCCAAAGACAGCGGCGCAACGCCAAGAAATCCCAATGCCAGGAAGCATCGCCATGGATGACACATCGGACTCTACCTGTCGCGCTGAAAGGCTTTCCCTGGGGATGAAACGATACGCGGAGACCACATTGACCTCGCTGGCATCAGCAGCAGCAACGAACCGTCGCCATGGAGATCGTCAATCGGTTGTTCGCTCGTTTCCTTCCGTTTGGGTGGCATCCTTACAACACCCGTGCGTCCTCCAAAGAGACTCCGCGCATCGCTTCGTCCCCAGGGAACCATCCTTTTTCTTTGAATCTAACGTCCGTCCGTGTGTTCACCATCCCGCAATGGCGATCATCATACTCGCATCGGCAACACGTTTCAACTCATCGCGCCAATTCAAGCTGAGAAGCGTTCAGGCGAAAGTCAAACACCGTGTCTCCGTCGATCGTGATGATGCGGTAGAGTATACACGGATCATCGGGGCGTGTGTCAATCGTTACGAGACCGAACGAGCATTTTTTGTTGTAGGAAAACAACGCACCTTCGCGTTCATCGATTTCTGCGTGTCGGTGATGATTCGTCAAGCGTGAACTCATAAATTCATACAGGTCGTATGCGTTCGGTCGGCGAGTAACGAGCAAATCGGAACGGTGTCGATCGGCAGACAACAACACAACGCCGTCGATGCGCTGCGTCTGAATTTCGGAAAAGATCTGTTCTCGTTCGGCGGCAAAACCATTCCACTTGTCGTCATTACCTCCCACCCAAGGGACGGGCGACGCAACGACTTTAATCCGGGCGGGGGAGCGTCGCAATCGATCCAACAACCACTGTCGCTGGACCGGACCCAACATCGTGGGGGCCTCATCCGCCCGCATCGCGGCCGGAGTGCGATAATACCGACCATCAAGCAGCAGGAAGTGAATGTCACCGTAGAAGAAATCGTACCAGCAACCAGGAAACGCAGACCCCTGCCCATAGCCGGGGTTGACCCAGTTCTCACGAAACAGCTCCCAAACTCGCGGCTTCCAGGGCGGATCGTCAATCCGCGGTCCGCCCGCGCAGTTGTCGGTCCCAAAGTCGTGATCATCCCAAATCGAATAGACGACGGTTCCGCTGCAAAGCCGGCGATAATCGGGCTGCGATTGGCGTCGGTAGTAGAGATACCGTTGATAGTCTCGATCGCGAGGATGATCGATGTAAACGTTGTCGCCCAACAGCAGTAACTGCTGCGGCTGGTGCGACGCTATGACCTGCCACATTCGCTGGTTGCGCGGGATATAGGCTGCACCGCCACCAAACGCGAACGTCAACTTTGTGGATCGACCGGGCGTGGGGGCGGTCGCGAAGGACGGCTGTGGCTCCAATAAAACGTCGCGGCCGTTGATGCGAACACCGTAAGTGTACCGCGTTTGCGGTGAGAGGCCTTCCAGATTCAGCACAGCCGTGTAGTCAGTGGCTTCCGAAGTCGTGATCGTTGGACTGGAAACCGGTCGCGTCTCGCTCGAGCCGGTTTCAAAACTGGGAGGGCGAGGCTCCTGCCGAGCCGGCGTTTGTCGCATCTTCGGCTCGGCAGGAGCCTCGCC
>CAZFWV010000587.1:0-2538 GCA_964522605.1 uncultured Pirellulaceae bacterium | reverse complement strand
CGCGATCGTGCTGAGCCTGCTGGGCCTGGCCGGTCTCGTGGGTCTGGCGCGTCGCCGTTAAGGCGAATTGCCGCTCGTTGATTGATTGACGCAACCTACAACGGCCTCACCGAGGAATTCGGCAGGCCGTTGTTTTGTTTACGGGAGGTTTGCACCAGCCCGGTACGGAACGGTGAGGATGGACCTGGAGTGTAGGGAGCAACCACCGATCAGACGGATGGGACAGATGCGCACGGATCGATCCGCGAAGATCCGCATCGTCCGCTGCATCCGTGGTTTCTTCTTTTTCTTTCCGATTGCCAACAACGGACCCCGTCGTATTGCCTGTCCTAGCATTCGGTTGGAATGAGGCCGCGGACGCGCGCGGATGTTCGCGGATCACCCTAGATCACGCGGACAGAGGCAGGCGGGATGTGTTCACAAATCTCAAGTGATCGCTCTGCCGACCGGCGAGAATAACGCGCAGTAGATGTTCAGAAATTGAAACCGCGTCGTCGTTGCTGCGAACCAGCCCCGCTCGCGGCAACGCGGGATTTCAAAAAAGACTCTGACTTCACGCACGATCCCACAAAGGATAATTGACACGGCCCGCCGCTACAACTACTTTCACCATTAGAAAAACTCTGTCTTGCCCGAACGCACTTCGTGTGTTGGCGTTCTAATTCGCTTCGACCAGCACGTCTTCGTGCGTTGGATGTCTCGCCGTACGAGCAACTCGGGAAACGTACTTTGGAGGGGGTGGATGAAGATGATGCAAATGAGACAATTTCGATGGGTTTTGGCTGTCGCATTTCTTGCGATGGCGGCAGTTCCTGCGCTGGTCCATGCGCAGAACTACCAACAGGATTTCTCGGCGGTATTTCCGGCCACAGTTCAACCAGGTTTGGTTTCGATCTCGCTGCAGAACGAAGACGGGGACGTGATTGTTCCGTACGTTGATTTCGAAATCCAGGGGCTTAGTAGCTATATCGGTCGACCTCAGGTTGCGGCGCGTACTGGTGGTGCGAGCGCGTACCAAGAGGTGGGTGCCATCTTTGCAACGTACACGCTCGACGGCGTCGACACGAACGTCTCTTATGAATTTGATCCCCTGCCCGCCATCGGTGGAAACGGCGTTTATACGCCCGATTTCATCATGGACGACCTTTTGATCACGATGTCGGAAAAAGACATTGGCGGCATCGTCTCGGCAGTGGCTTGGGATGAAGAATACACCGACGATTTCGACAAAGCGGTGTTCCAGTTTCCGATTCGAATCGGCCCAATCGGCACCGAAGCAAATGACAATGCAGACGGCATGGGCTTTGCCTACTTGAACACGGAATTCAATGGAGCGAGCGGAATTTCCGGGCCGGGTACTCCCGAAGAGCCGAACTTCACCCAATCTCTGGGTGTGGGTTTCGATATCTGGGACAACGGGGGAGAAGGCGGGAACTCAATCACGCTGCACTACGGTACCTACCAAGCGACTCGGATCATCGATCCGGGTACGACCGATCCCAACACGGGGGATCCGTGGGCCTTCAATTCGTTGGAAACGGATGAGTTGATCATCGTGACGATCGAGTTAACTCCCGGGGCGGAACAGGTCGAGGTTCCGGAACTGATCGGTGGCTCGCCCTATACGGTTCGGAGCATTCAAGGCCAGCTCCCGGCCCAGTTGATCCAAGATGGCGACGTGAACAGCCAGGAAGGCCACATGCGAATCGTCCCCGAGGCGACTGGGATCCAGAATATCGTCGCCTTTGATTATGACGGAAGTGACGCTGATGAGCAGATCAAAGTGAGCTTCGACTTCCGCGGTCTCAGCAACGATGGTACTCGGGCTGATGGCATGTCCTTCTTGCTGCTGCCGGTTGATCTGTACGACGAGACCGGATCGGATCTGGTTGCCTTCACTGGTCCTGGTGTCACGGAAGAAGCCGATGTGGCCGGGGCATTCGGGTTTTCATTCGATACGTATAACCCGGATGATTCGCCGCAAGACGATCCAGAGGGTACTCCCGTCGTTGGGAATCACGTTTCGATTCACTATGACGGAGTTAAGCTCGCTCAGACGAATTTCAATCGCACGGAAGATTTTGACATTGTCACAACCAATCCGGATATCTGGCACAATGCCGAGGTCTTGATCAATGGCGACGATGTCCAGATCGTGATCACCGACGGTGTCGATGGGAGTGTCCATGTTGCGTATGACGGCACGATTGAAGGCCTGTCTAGCATGGGAGCAGTTCGTGCCGCGTTCGCCGCGCGCACGGGTGGCTCGATGGACAACTACGAAATCGACAACTTCTTGATGTGGGTTGGCGAGGTCGGCCTGCGCGGCGATTTCAATGGCAACGGCGAGATCGACCTGGAAGACATCGACCTGTTGACGGCGGCCTCGGCGTCGGGGACCGATCCCCAGGAATTCGATCTGACAGGCGATGGCCAAGTGAACGTGGACGACGTGAACGAATGGGCCAAGGCCAAGGACATCGGCTATACGTGGATTGGCGATGCGAACTACGATGGCCAGTTCAACACGGGCGACTT
>CAZFWV010000586.1:0-2557 GCA_964522605.1 uncultured Pirellulaceae bacterium | reverse complement strand
ATCAGATGTACTGGTTGATCAGATTCTCGAGCATCTCCTGCCGGCCACTCTGATTGGGATCGCTGTTACCCTTCTTGAGCATGTACTGTTCGAGCGACTCGAGGCTGTGCTTTCCGGCTTCGATCTCCGCGCCGACGCCGGAATCCCAACTCGCGTAACGCTGCTTCAAGACGTCGGCCAAAGCGCCATCCGCCCGAATCGCTGCCGCAATCTTCAAGCCGCGGGCGAATGTGTCCATGCCGCCGACGTGCGCGTGAAACAAATCGATCGGTTCGAAGCTTTCCCGACGCACCTTGGCATCGAAATTCACACCGCCTGGAGCAATTCCGCCGTACTTCAGCAACATGAGCATGATCTCGGTCGTCAGGTACAAATTCGTCGGGAACTGGTCGGTGTCCCATCCCAACAGAAGGTCGCCCGTGTTCGCGTCAATGGAACCGAGCAGATGCTGCATCCCGGCGTAATCCAATTCATGCATCATCGTGTGGCCGGCCAGCGTGGCGTGATTCGTCTCGATGTTCAGCTTGAAGCGATCGGTCAAGTCGTAGGCGCGGAGGAAATTGATGCAGGCAGCCGCATCCGAGTCGTACTGATGCTTGGTCGGTTCTTTCGGCTTCGGCTCGATCAGAAACGTGCCCTTGAAACCGATCTTGTCTGCGTAATCGACTGCCATGTGGAAGAAGCGGCCCAGATGGTCCATCTCGCGTTTCAAGTCCGTGTTGAACAGATTCTGGTAGCCTTCCCGACCACCCCAGAAGACGTAATTCTCACCGCCCAGCTCGAGGGTTACCTCCAGGCATTTCTTCACCTGGGCCGCGGCGTAGGCATAAACATCCGCATTGCAGCTGGTGGCCGCTCCGTGCATGAACCGCGGATTGCTGAACAGGTTGGCCGTTCCCCAAAGCAATTTGACCCCGGTTCGTTGCTGTTCCTCTTTCAAGACCTTCACGACGGCATCGAGATTGCGATTTGTTTCCTCCAGCGTCGCCCCCTCGGGTGCCACATCGCGATCATGAAAGGCGTAGAAGGGGGCGCCCAGTTTCTCGATGAACTCGAAGGCCACGCGGGCCCGATTCTCGGCATTGGCCACCGAATCTGTTCCATCTTCCCAGGGACGGACCATCGTCGGCGCGCCGAACGGGTCGCTCCCATTGCCCCGAAACGTGTGCCAGTAGACCACGCTGAACCGCATGTGGTCCTTCATCGTCAGCCCCTCGACCACCTCGTCCTCGTTGTACCACTTGAAGGCCAACGGGTTCTTGCTCTTGGGACCTTCGTAACGAATCTTGTCGACCTCGGGGAACGCCGCCATGGCATCACTCCTCACATCCGGACAGGGGGCCAGGAATTTCCGCAAAGGACCCATCGTGCCACAAGCCGCGGGACCACGCAAGAGACCGTCTCAGGTCTTGCGTTTGAGGATCGCATCGCCGAGCCTCGGCCAAAGCTGTGTCAGTGCGAACAACCAACGGGCGACCGACGGCACGACCAACTCCGCCTCGCGGCGTTCACAGGCGCGCACGATTCGTTGCGCAAGCCAGGACGGTTCGATCAGCCGCACTCGAGCTCCGCCGCCCGGTCGACGAGCCTGTTCGGGCAGATGCGTGGCTTCTTGGTCGTAACGCTGCCCCGCATCGGGGCGTGCCAGGGGCCCGGGGCAGACGAGCAGGACATGGAGGCCGCGCGGTTGGAGCTCGAGTCGGAGCTGCTGCGTGTACGCCGCGACGGCGAATTTGCTCACCGGATACGCGCCCAGGTATCGAGAGGCCGTTTTGCTGGCGAGAGAACCGATGTTTACGAGATGACCCTCTGCCTGAATCAGACGCTCGGCCGCAGCAAGCGTGCAACGAACCGTCCCCAGGAAGTTGATCTCCCAAAGCGATTGAAAGTCTTCCTCGTTTGTGTCCAGGATCGCGCCTCGCGCCGATCGCCCCGCCGCGTTGACCAGCACATCGAGCGTCGCTCGTTCTTGAGCGAGTTGCGCGAATGCGTCCTGCACCTGATCCGGTTGCGTCAGATCGACCGAGAGCGTCGATACGGAACCGCCCTCCCCCTCGATCGATGCCTGGGCCTCGGCCAACCGCTTGGGGTCGCGTGCGAGAAGGACGACGTGTGCTCCACGCGCGGCAAATGCAGCGCCGATCGACTGCCCTAAACCGGACGAGCCGCCGGTAACGGCCACCGTCTTGCCCTGCCAATTGTGAGACATCTCCGTTTCCTCCCTTGCAGCCCGACTTGTTCGAGGTCGGCCCAGACCAAGACGATCGAAGAGAAACGGCCGCGGATCAACGCGGAAATCCGCGGAAGCTCCTGGCCGGAAATCCGCATAACCTTCTGCCGCCCAATTAAGCTACCTTGGTGTATCTTCACCCGTCCACAATCGCTTGGCGGTCTCCCTTCCCGTTCCGAGCGCACGGGGCCTCGCCGCTGCATCAACCGACCTTGTCGTAACCGATCACTTCGCCCAGAATCGAATCCGCCGTGTCCGTCCAATCAGCCCCATGCGTCAAAGGAAAGGATCCGTTGAACGCGAAGGACACCAACGTCCCGTCAGACC
>CAZFWV010000585.1:0-2563 GCA_964522605.1 uncultured Pirellulaceae bacterium | reverse complement strand
TCAGCTCGTCAGTTCGGCGGAGAGGCTCTCCGCGGCGGTTTCGCCGCTGCGAATGCACTGGGGCAAGCCGACGCCTTCGTAACCGTTGCCGGCCAGGTGCAGTCGTGGCAGGGTTTGCAGATGTTGGCGGATCTGCTCCAAACGCTTTCCGTGTCCCACATGAAACTGCGGCATGGTCTCCTGCCAGCGAACCGCGTGTCCAAGGATCGGTTCGCCTTGCACTTTGAGAATGTCGCGCACTTCTTCCCGCGCCAACTGCAATAGTTCGTCATCCGTCAGGCTCGTCAAATCGTGCTGGAGTGCTCCTCCAATGAATACACGGAACAACTGACAACCTTCCGGCGCGCGGCCTGCATACTTCTGACTCGAATAGCTGATCGCCAGCACGCGTTTCCCTTGGATCGACGGCACAACACACCCGAACGCCTCGAGCGGTTGGGCGAGCTGCTGTTCACGGTATCCTAAACAGACAACGACGGAACTGGCGTGGGGAATCCCCGCCAACTGCTCGGCCAGCGGATCGCTGGTCGGACGCACCAAGGTCGCTGCGGCAGGAGTCGGCAGCGCAAGAATCACACCGTCGCAGGCAACCTCCTGCTCCGCATGAAGACTTCCAATTTGCCAACTGCCACTGGAATCACGTTGCAGTCGAGTAACGGGAGTCGCGAGACGGAAGTCAACGTTGGTCAGTCGATCGCGGAGCGCGGAAACGAGCGACGACATCCCATCGCGCGGCGCTACGAACAAGCTGTAGCGGGCACCGCCGTTCCGGTTGACATCGGCCGGCTGTTTCCGCTGCTTCATCCGGGCACGCATCGCCTTGTACAGACTCCCGTACTGCCGCTCCATTTCGACCATTTGAGGCAATGCGGAATGCACACTCAGCTGAGCCGGGTCGGCGGTGTAGATTCCCGAGACAAGCGGTTGCACCAACCGCTCGAATGCCTCCCGCCCGAGTCGTCGCGTAGCGAAGTCGGCTAGACTCTCGTCTTCGCCATCGCGACGGACGGGAACCAGCGGTTCCAGCATCAGCCGCAGCTTCCCGGCGGGGCTGAGCAGGGGAGAAACGAGGATCGTGGTCAGCCGCGACGGCGCCATCAACTGGAATCCTTCCGGCACCGGCAGGAGCCGCCCATTCCAATAGATGTGGGCCTGCCGAAACTGAGGATTCGTGCCGATCAGCTGATCCGCGAAACCGATTCGCTCACAAAGTTTTTCACCCCAGGGAGCGCTCGGACCGCGGATAAAATTGTCGGCGGCCGCTTCGATCAGGAAACCGTCGCGGGACGTTGTTTGCAGCACGCCGCCGAGGCGATCACTTGCCTCGTAGAGCGAGATTTTCCAGGTCGGGTGCAGTTCGGTCAGTCGATGGGCCGCCGCCAGGCCGGTGATGCCACCGCCAATCACAGCAACATGGGGTCGTTCGTCGGTTGGGGTCTTCATCGCACTATTGTAGGGCAATGCAGGCCCCTTCCAAAAGACGTGTTCTGGTGTCATGACCCGCTCAGGTCCCTTGACACCCCACGGTCCGGTGTTACATCAAGAGAAACTCGTCGACCTTTGCCGCAGGGAGTTCCCGCATTGAAAATCGGCCCCACCGCGATCGATGACACGTTTGCCGAGGCGTTCGGCATGAAGTACAGCCGACTGATCATCACGGCTCACGACACGCACTGGCTGGATGCTGCCCTGCGTGAATTCACCGGTTTTGCATCTTCCGTAATCGCCTGTGATCTGGAAGTTGGACGAGAGATCTGGCTGCCACCCACCGCGACACCCGATGGTCGTCCGGGAGCCGCCGTGCTCTGCTTCGGCTTTTCGCAAGATGCGCTGGGCAAAGCGATCCCCCTTCGGACTGGTCAATGTCTGATGACCTGCCCCAGCACAGCCGTGTACGACGGACTGCCCGAGACGCAGCGGCGGATCGCTCTGGGCAAGCAGTTGCGATTCTTCGGCGATGGTTTTCAGAAGAGCAAACAGGTGGCGGGGCAACGTTACTGGCGGATCCCCGTGATGGATGGTGAGTTCCTGGTGCAGGAGCAGGTCGGCGTTGATTCGGGCGTCGCCGGAGGAAACATCATCCTGCAGGCCACTTCTCTGCCGATTGCGTTGGAAGCCGCGCGGCGAACAATCAACGCACTGGATGAACTGGAGGGCATCATCACGCCCTTTCCGGGTGGAGTGGCCCGGAGTGGGAGCAAAGTCGGCTCGCGGTACAAGAACCTCAAGGCGTCCACTGCCGAAGCCTTCTGCCCCACACTTCGTGGGCGTGTCGATACGAAACTCCACGAGGGGGTCAATGCGGTGTTGGAGATTGTCATTGACGGAATCAGCGAAGAAGCCGTCGCCCGAGCCATGTCCGTCGCACTGCAGACCGCAGCGGGCGAAGGCGTCCTGGCGATCAGCGCGGGCAACTACGGAGGCAAACTCGGCAAGTACCACTTCCACTTGCACCAATTAGCCCCGATGTCGAGGCATGCAACCATCAAAGAGTGATGCGGCGAAAGATGGGGGCGTGACGATAGTAGACTTCGAGTGTGCAGACGGCGAGCGCGGTCATGTA
>CAZFWV010000584.1:0-2605 GCA_964522605.1 uncultured Pirellulaceae bacterium | reverse complement strand
AATTCAATGTCCTCGGCGCGGCATCCACCGGCAAGAGCCTCTTCGAGCGGGATATCGATCCAATTCCCGTTTTCGTCCAACTGCATCAGCCCCAGATCGCGCATCAGCCGCATCCGATCGGCATAGTAATTGAGCCACACGCTCATGAAGTTGTTCTGTGTGCTGCGCAAATCTGACAGGGCGGTCAGCAGATTCAGCGCGGCGGTCGGCCCGAGTTGCGATGCGGGCTGCCCTGGTTCGGGTGGGGGCGTCGGCTCATTGAGTTCTTCGCGCGTCAAATCAACGCGACGAATCGCAATCACCACAGCGCGGCGCTGGATCTCCAGGTTGACTCGCAACTGCTCCATGTCGCGCAACAGTTGCCGCAGCGACAGGTTAACTCCATCATAAAACTGAATCAGCTGGCGACGGTCCTGTTGGTATTCGATGATCTGCTGACGATAGCTGTTGCGTTCTAAGAGTCGCGTAAAGGGTGGGTCAAATTGAACACCGGCTCGCAAAGTTCCGGTTGGACTTCGGAAGCGAAACGGACTGTCGTCCACCGTCCGAACATCTCCATCCAACACGATCTGCAGGTCGGACTGCAGCCGCTTCGCATTGAACTGAATCAGCCTCCAGGAATCGACGAGAGCCGCCCGATTGTTCATGATATCGAGGCGGTAGGCAAGCGCCAGACGAAATGCCTCGTCCGCATCCAGTTCGACCGGTTCCACGGCAATCGCTTCCACACGCGCTCGCGCCTGCACCAGCGACAGCTCTTGCACCGCACCGAGGAGTTCTCGGAGCCAGACCACGAGTTCGTCGAGTGCTTCGCGCCGGGTCTGATCGGTCATTTCCTGACGCATCAACTCCAGCCGCGGCGCCATCTGGCCGATGCGTTCGTTCAATCGGGCGAGTGAACTTTCCAGCTGCTCAAGGTCTTTCGCGTAAAGAGACTTCTCTGGTGCCGTCATTGATTGCTCGCGAAGATCTGCTTGTTGTCGCGCATTCTGCAGGTCGCGGCCCGTGACCGCCATCACCGCATCTACGTTGGCAAGTTGCTGCAGGGCGGTCGTAAAGAATTGATTCATCACGTCGATCGCTGGAGCCTCTATGTATTCCCCCAGCTGGTCCTGCAGCGCTTCGAGCGACGCCTGCAGCGAGGCCGTGCGTCCATCGATGAACTGGAAGCGGCGAATTAGAGTGTCGTCAAGCGTGACCGGAACATCCGGGGGCAACCCGAGCGTACCGGTCAGGAAGTTCTCGATCCCGTTGGACTGGGCGATCTGAGACTGCAACAGCGTCGCACGTTCTGTTTCGATGTTCTGCCGAAACTGATCGACCTGCGTCAAGTCAATGATGCCGGCCTCCAGATTTGCTTCGAGCAGCGACAGGGTGCGCAGCTGAGACTCTAAACTGACTTCCGTATTGCGAATCTCCTGGGCCGACTGGAGCAATCCAAGGAAACCACCCACCTGTCCTGCGCCACCCCCGGCAAATCCAGCACCGCCTCCGCCGCCCGTACCACCGCCGGCGAACCCGCCGCGTCCGAATCCGGTCACCGCGCCAACACCACCCAAGCCGCCCGCTCCCGTACCGGAGAAGCCCGTTAGACCCGTGCCGCCAAGGAATCCACCGCGACGCTGTGGACCGGTCACTCCCGATTCGCCGATCGCGACGCGCGTATAGAAACCCTGGCGATATCGCTGATAGGCGCGCAAATTGGCCAGCAGACCGCGCTCGACAATCGTCAATTGTTCCAGGGCAACCGAACGACCGGCGTTGCGCAACAACGGTTGAACCAGGGCGAGATTCACGACCGATGCGCTGGTGTAGGTGTCGGGACCCGCAAATTGCCAGACAAACGAGTTGGCAAATCCGACCAACAACTCGCCGGCCGTGGCAAAACTCCGTTCGAGCCGTAAGTCAGTGTCCGTCGTCAGCCGGTTCACCTCGCCACCAAATCCGCGCAGGCGACCTTCATGACGATAAAACGTATCGTTGCCACCATAGAATTGTGTCTGCAAACGAAACCGTTCCGTGCTGACATCCAAGGCAGACAGGTAAATCGTCTCGAGCTGTGACTGTTGATCGGGCGAGTGCATATAGGCGAGTTGGAGCGCGGTCTCCAGGTCGAGTACGACACGTCCTTGATGATCGGTTGCGACGTATTCCGGTAGCCGCTGACGCCACTGCGGATTGTCGAGCGTTCGCCGAATCCCATCCCGCGACCAATGCGGCCAGCCGCGCATTCCGTCCACGCAATGCATGAAACGGTGCGAATACGGATCGTCCTGCGGCATCGGGGGTCGGTCGAGCGAATAGTTTTCGAAGTACCGGCTGCGGGGATCCTGCTGAATCGTGAAATTCGGCAGTCCCCAGCGCGGATCGTTCGACTTCTCGTTCACCAGACAGGTCACCTCCCGGTCGGCCCGCTTTCGGTAGAACTCGCGGTGACAGCCCACACACGACGCGGCAAGTACTGCCGTCAAGAGAATCCTGGCGTGAGGCGAAACTGGCATGGATGGTCTTCCTTGACCCGAGCGGTGGGGAATCTGACGGAGTAACAACACCCCTCCCTCGGCAGGAAATCGAACGCCTGGTACGGATTGTGTGAGAAGTTCTG
>CAZFWV010000583.1:0-2607 GCA_964522605.1 uncultured Pirellulaceae bacterium | reverse complement strand
ACGCGTAATCGAATTCGCTTGCCCCGACAAGAAACTCACCGTTAGCAGTGCAGAGAACGCAAAGGCGCGGAGGGCCGCAAAGAGGAAGACGTTAAATGGCTTATTCGGGTACTAAATGGCCGAGCGCGATTCTGAATCGCCCGCTGTGCGAGGGTCTCCGACCCCGCACTCGTCGGGACCGGACGTTTCGTATTACCGGGGAGACGGTCGGTCAGCGGTTTCGGCGAGGTCGGAGACCTGCGCCGAGCGTTTCAGAGTCGCGCTCGTTCATTTAGTGCTGTGAGCCATCGTGCGCCGGACTGCTCGAGAGCCTTGGGGCAATCGAGATTCTCTCGGAAGGGAATGACGAGCTTCTCTGCTCAGACCAAGCTCTCTTTGATTTCGCTTCTTGCACGGCTTCCGTAAGTCTTGGCTAACTAGGACAAACTCAATCATGCTCAAATGGCTGAAGACACTGGATCGAATTCTGCGCGGTGATGTGACGCGTCCCGAGGCGATTCAAGAGGGAAGATTCGAGTTGCCGATCGGGGGCTTGTTGGTGGTGATTCTGGGGCTGGCCATGATCTATGGCGTCTGCATGGGGTCGTTTTCGCTCTTCAAGGATGTCGACCCGGCCAAGATCCCGCCCATCGACCGGTACTTGCAGGTCGTGGCGTCGACAGTCAAGGTTCCTGCACTTTTCCTGCTCACGCTGCTGATCACGTTTCCCTCGCTGTATGTCTTCAATGCCCTCGTAGGGTCTCGGTTGGATGCGGTGACCCTCTTGCGACTGTTGGTCGCTGCGCTGGCAGTCAATGTGGCGGTCCTCGCATCTTTGGGGCCGATCGTGGCGTTCTTCTCGGTCAGTACGACAAGCTATCGCTTCATGCAGTTGTTCAATGTCGTGATCTTTGGCCTTTCCGGCGTGCTGGGGCTGTTGTTCCTGATGCAGACTCTCAACCGGATGTCGAAACCGTCGGAGATTCAGGAAACGGGCAAGGCGCCGTCAGATGCCCAGCCAGTCGTTGGAGTGGAACCGGGGGGAGGCGACCCCACCGGTTCGCAGGACGATTCCGTGCCCGATTCGGACTCCGCGCTGGTGCAGGCGGTTGTTGTTCCGCGGCCCGGGGCGCTCGATCGAATTGACGGTCACGTTCTGGGGCAGCACGTGAAGACCGTCTTTCGACTCTGGGTCGTCGTGTTCGGGTTGGTGGGTGCCCAGATGGGATGGGTATTGCGGCCCTTCATCGGCAAGCCGGACATGCCGTTTACCTGGTTCCGTGCGCGGGAGTCCAATTTCTTCGAAGCCGTGTTGGACATCATCAGCCGGCTGTTGACGGGTGGTTAACCCCGGTACGGAGTTCTGACTCATGTCCACCTGGTTACTCCGCGTCGACGATGTCTTGCGCCGCCGGCGCTGGACGACGGATCGGCAAAGACCATGGTCCACCTTGGTCTGCCTGACCGGCATGATTCTTCTGTTCGGGATGTTCTATGGCGCCGTGATGGGGTCATTCACCGGCTTGGCACCCGATCGGCTTCCGCAAGTCCTGTTTTCCGCGGTCAAGGTTCCCCTGCTTCTACTCACCACCTTTGGACTCAGTCTTCCCAGTTTCTATGTGCTCAACATGCTGTTGGGATTGAGTGACGACTTTCGCGCGGCGCTGCGTTCGCTGGTGGCAACCCAGGCAGGCCTTACGGCCGTATTGGCTTCGCTCGCGCCCTACACGCTGCTTTGGTATGCCTCTTTCGACAACTACCGGTCCGCCGTGTTGATGAACACAGCGATGTTTGCCGTGGCCAGTCTGGCAGGGCAAGCCTTGTTGCGACAGTATTATCGACCGCTGATTCAGCGCAATGGCAAGCACCGACTGCTGCTTTGGTCGTGGATCTTTGTCTACGCTCTCGTAGGGATTCAGATGGGGTGGATTCTACGTCCCTTCGTGGGCTCTCCCGGGATGGAACCCCAGTTCTTTCGCTCCGAGCCGTGGACGAATGCCTACTTGGTGGTTGCCCGGTTACTCTGGAACGCCATCTCGCCATGACGTCCGCCGTTCTCATTCCTCCCCCGGTCCTCGATCGACCGAGTTCGACTTGCGGTGCTCAAGCAGTCGCGGCGGATAAAGCACGAACGTCAACAGTACGATCAAACCAAAGACCGAGTAGCACAGCGTGAAGACCCACGGTTCCGCTTCGTAGAATAAAATCTCGTGCACCCAATTCGCGAGAAAATCGCCCTGGTAGGAGCGATCTCCTGCGAGGTCACGCAGCGACTGCTCCCAGGTCGTCAGAGGGCAGGGGATCCCACACAGGGCCTCGCCCACCACGATCGCGATCGCCAGCAAGTGCAAGCCACGAAAGACGGTGTTTCGCGTCCATTGCCAGCCACAGATCCAGCCGAGCAGAATCGCCAGCAAGCCAAAGAGGACGAAGCAGACATAGGCAAAGTGAAGAATCACAATGCCGTCGGCGATCAGGCGGTAAACCAGTTGCATGCCTGTATGATGCCGTGGGTGCGTTGTTTATTCCCGGGAAGAGGGAGGCTGGAGGCGGGAGGCGGGAGGCGGGAGGCTGGAGGCGGGAGCAGACAGCAGAAAGTTGATTAGCAAACTGGGTCGGAAACAATCG
>CAZFWV010000582.1:0-2613 GCA_964522605.1 uncultured Pirellulaceae bacterium | reverse complement strand
AGGCTGGAGGTTTTAAGACTGCAGACTCTAACACCTCCAGCCTCTACTCTCTACTTTCTACTCTCTACTTTCTACTCTCTACTTTCTACTCTCCAGCCTCCAGCCTCCAGCCTCCAGCCTCCAGCCTCCAGCCTATCGCCTATCGCCTATCGCCCAACCATCTCCTCAAACTCATCCTCGCTGATCACCGGAACCCCCAACTGGCGGGCTTTGGCCAGCTTGCTGCCGGCATCTTCACCGGCCACGAGATAATCGGTGCGGCTGGACACGCTGGAGGCGGCGCGACCGCCGTGCGCTTCGATTAGGGCCTCGACCTCGTCACGCGTGTATCGCGTCAACTTGCCGGTGACGACGAGCGTCTTGCCGGCGAGGGACTGGGTCGCCGTTGGTGTGGCAACCGCTTCCGTCGCCACACCAACGTTCTGCAATGCGTCGATCGCCTGCTTGCCAAATTCACCGTGTAGGAATTCATGGACACTCTGGGCGATGACCGGACCAATCTCTTTGATCTCACTCAACTCTTCAACCGTGGCCTGCTTCAATTGGGACACGGATCCGAAGTGTTCCGCCAACACGCTCGCCACACGCGTGCCAACATGACGAATCGAGAGCGCATTCAGAAGGCGGGCGAGTCCACGCTGCTTGCTCGACTCGATCTCGCCGATCAAATTCTGGGCAGACTTCTTGCCCATCCGCTCCAACTGCGTCAACTGCGCCTCGGTCAGCCGGTAGAGATCCGCGTATTGCGTCACGAGGCCGCCACGCACCAATTGGTCGACCAGTTTGTCTCCCAGCCCTTCGATGTCCATCGCATCTCGGCTGGCGAAATACCGAATCCGTTCCTTGACCTGCGCTGGACAATTGACATTCGGGCATCGGATATAGACGCCGCCTTCGTCTTTTACGAGTTTGGCTGCGCACTCAGGACATTGCGTAGGAAATCGATAAACGGGCAGGGAATCACGACGAAGGTGTTTTTCGACGCGAACGACGTGGGGAATGATCTTGCCGGCCTTTTCAACGACGACGACGTCACCCACGCGCACATCTTTGCGTTGGATTTCTTCTGCATTGTGCAGGCTGGCCCGACTGACTGTTGTGCCGGCCAACTCGATCGGCTGCAGTTCGGCAACGGGCGTAATCGTTCCGGTCTTTCCGACCTGGACTCGAATTTGTTCCAGCCGCGTGGAACCTTCATATTTCTCAAACTTATACGCAATCAGCCACCGCGGACTTTTCGATGTCGCTCCCAATTGTTCGCGCTGATCAAACCGATTAACTTTCAGCACCAGGCCATCAACTTCGAAGTCCAGTTCGTGCAATTGGCCAATTAGTTCTTCAGAATGCTCAATCGCCTCGTCCAGTTTCGCAAAACACTCCACGCGGGGCGTTGTCGGCAGGCCATACTGCCGGATCTGCCTGAGGAATTCCATATGCGTCTGGGCCTGCAGGCCTTCGGCGTAACCCACACCATGGCAGAATAGGCGCAATCCACGCTGCGCACACAGACGTGGGTCAAGCAGTCGAATGCTACCGGCAGTGACATTACGCGTGTTCGCGAAGGTGGCTTCGCCGCGCTCCTGCTGCTGCTCGTTGAGCCGCACAAGTGCCGTGTTTGTCATGTAGACTTCGCCACGAACTTCCAGCACCGGTGGGACATCCGCACCGATCAACCTCAGCGGAACATCGACAATCGTCCGCACATTGTGCGTGATGTCATCACCGGTCTTTCCGTTCCCACGCGTCAGACCGCGTCGCAATTGACCATCTTCGTAGAGCAACGACACGGCGACACCGTCGACCTTCAATTCGACGACCCATTCCGGCGACTGACCATCGAGCAGCTTCGTGATCCGCGCAGCGTATTTGCGCAGATCCTCCACGCTATACGTGTTTTCGATCGACAACATCGGAACGCGATGATCGACCTGCTCCAGTTCAGGAACCGGCTGATCGCCAATCCGCTGCGTGGGACTATCGGGGGTAATCAGTTCCGGATGTTGTCGCTCGAGCGACTGGAGCTGCTCGAGCAGACGATCGTACTCCCGATCCGAGATCTCGGGAGCAGCCAGGACGTAGTAGAGGTGGTCGTGATGACGAATCTGAGCGCGAAGCTGTTCAATCTGTTGACGAATGTTCATGGCGAGGGCGGTTCTACGCCGCATTCGGGCACCACGGTCACCTGTTGATTCGCCGCCGCATTCGGGATCAGGCACAGCATCCGCAGCGGCTGATCACCGGTGTTGCGGAACTGGTGAACTTCGTCGGGGCTCACGAGCAGCACATCACCGGCTTTCATCGGTCGAGGCTGGTCGCCCTCCATCGCGACCCCCTCCCCTTCAAGCACGAAGATCTCGTGTTCGTAAGGATGTCGATGTCGAGGCGTATGACCTCCCGGCGCCAATTCAAAGTGCCGCATGGCAAAGTTGGGCGCACCGTCACGCTCGCTGATCAACCAGCGTACGGCACAATCTCGTGCCCCTTCCATCTCGACCGGGGTTGCAGGAACTTCGAGCACATGGGTGACTTTCATACCAGCTCTCCTAGAACAACGATTTACGCCAGCGCTGCGTGCATCTTCCTTCGTAGGACGGATTGGCAATCCGTCCCACA
>CAZFWV010000581.1:0-2636 GCA_964522605.1 uncultured Pirellulaceae bacterium | reverse complement strand
CTCGTCTGAGACAGCCGGCGGGCTGTCTCGGCAGCCACGTGACCCAAGAGGCTCGTAAACCGAGTCGCTTGGCACCTTATTTGGGGGTCCGGTTTCATGCCAGAAGCCGGGCCCTTTTTTTCTATCTTGACCGAAAGCAATTCACGGGGAGCCGCTGGGAGATTTTCCCGGGGGGCGAGCCCGATCGTCCTCAAGGTCGCCGCTGTGCACACAACACGCGTGGTCGCTGATTCAGATCATTCTGAATCCGCGCACACTGCAGTTCGGCATGAGATGCGACAATCTGCAGGAGCTCGTCGCGGAGAAAGGGGCTGATCTCGCTGAGCAGCCAACCGCCGGGGCTTAATCGGTGCTCCGCTTCGGCGATCAGTCGTTTCGAGCAGTCCAGACCGGTCTCACCCGAAAACAACGCCAGATGGGGTTCGTGATCCAGCACATCGCGCGAAAGCTGCGGCTTTTCGCGCAGGCCGATATACGGCGGATTGGCAATGATGTAGTCGAACTGTTCCGTCGGATCGATCGCGGCCAGTACATCGCTCTGCAGAAACCGAATCCGATGATCGACCTGATGCTGCCGGGCGTTTTCGCGGGCGACCTGAAGTGCCTCTTCGCTCAGGTCCACCGCAGTCAATTCCGCCTTGGGCAATTCGAGGGCCGCGATGATCGCCAGGTTTCCACTTCCGGTACCCACGTCGACCAGTCGCAGGGGCTGATGCTGCTGACCGGATTCTTTAACCAGGTCGAGCAAGGTGACGAGGACAAACTCCGTTTCGGGCCGGGGAATGAGCACGTCGGGAGTGACGCGAAACCGGCGCGAATAGAATTCCCGGTATCCGACCAGATAGGCCACGGGAGTCCCGGCGGCGCGTTGTTTCACGAGTTGTCGGAATTCGTTGCGTAATGCGTCGCTCGCCTCTTCCTCGAACGCCGTATACAGATCGATTCGCCGGCAACCTCGGGCATGAGCCAACAGGACTTCCGCATCCAATCGCGCCTCATCCGCACCATGCTCTTTCAGATAGTCGGTGGTCCATTTCAATAGGCGGCCGATCGTCCAGGACATGGCTTCAATCCAGGTCACCCATTTCGCCGCGCAGGGTGCGGCGATCATGGTCGATCAGTGCGTCGGTGACGGGTTGCATATCTCCGGCGATGACTTGGTCGAGTTTATACAACGTGAAATTGATCCGATGGTCGGTAATCCGGTTGTCGGGAAAATTGTAGGTGCGAATCCGCTGGCTGCGGTCGCCGGATCCAATCAAGGTCTTTCGCTGACTGGCCCGTTTTTGTTCTTCTTCCTGGCGTTTTCGATCGTACAGTCGTGCCTTGAGTTCGCGCAAGGCCTTGGCCAGATTCTTGTGCTGACTCTTTTCATCCTGACATTGGACGACGATGCCCGTTTCGTGATGTGTCAGTCGGATAGCGGACTCGGTCTTGTTCACATGTTGTCCGCCCGGGCCGCTTGCGTGGAACTTGTCGATGCGGTAATCGTCGGGACGCAGGTCGATGTCGACATCTTCCGGTTCGGGCATAACCGCGACCGTGGCAGCGGACGTGTGGACCCGTCCTTTGGCCTCGGTCTCGGGCACGCGCTGCACTCGATGGCCGCCGCTTTCGTATTGCAGTTCGCGATACACGCCATCGCCTTCGAAGGCCAACACGATCTCCTTGAACCCGCCCAGTTCGGTGGGGCTGGCGCTGATGATTTCGACGCGCCACCCCTTCGCCTCGGAGTGCCGGACGTACATCTGGTAGAGGTCACCGGCGAACAAGGCAGCTTCTTCGCCACCCGTGCCGGCCCGGATCTCCATCACACACCGCGTGCGATTCGCATCTTCTCCGCCAATCGTCAGATCGAGTAATTCGCGCCAGATGGTTTCCCGCTTCGCCTTCAGCTCGGGTAACTCGGCTTCGGCCAGTTCACTGATTTCCGGATCGTCACTTTCGGCCAACTGGCGGGCGTCTTCGATTTCGTCCGTGAGCTGTTTGAAGCGACGGTACTTCCGTGCCAACCGGGCGAGGCCGCCGTGTTCCCGCGCGGCGGCCGCCATCCGGGAAGGATCGGACAGAACCTCGGGGTCGGCCAAGCATCGCTCCAACTCTTCAAAGCGAGCGAGCGTCTTTTCCAGCATTTCTCGCATGTTGCGTTCCGCGATTCCAAAGCGGTCGTCGGTGCCCGATGGCGCTCCAACGCGGTCAGGCGGACGAAGGCGGAAAGAGGTTCCAGAGCGGCTGCGGGGAGACGGAGCACGTGAGGCGCTGCGGCAAGGCGTGGAGGCGACGCCGTCTTAGGCATTGCTCACCGACCTGCCGATCGAATCGGGCTAGGTGCGGGCCTTCTTCTTTTTCTTCGCGGCAGCCTGCAAGCTGGCGTACGTTCCACTCGCGAATTTGCTCTGGAACTTCTCGATTCGGCCCGCCGTGTCGACGTACTTCAGCTTCCCCGTGTAGAACGGGTGACAGGCGTTGCAGATGTCAACCTTCAGCTCTTTTCGCGTGCTGCGCGTCGTGAACTTGTTGCCGCAGCCGCAGGTGACCGTTGTCTCAAAGTATCCGGGATGAATGTCTTTCTTCATTTCTCGTCACAATCCTGATGACTGCTGTCGCATGGGCTCAAGCCCCGCATTCTAGTCGTC
>CAZFWV010000580.1:0-2647 GCA_964522605.1 uncultured Pirellulaceae bacterium | reverse complement strand
CGTCGACAATCGGAGCGGCTTTCGGGGGAGCGATGGCGATCACTACCTCCAGCGGTCCGGGAATTGCGCTGAAGGGCGAGGCGATGGGACTGGCCGTCATGTTGGAACTTCCCATGGTCATCGTCAACGTCCAGCGCGGGGGTCCAAGTACGGGTCTGCCCACGAAAACCGAACAGGCGGATCTGTTCCAGGCGATGTTCGGCCGAAACGGCGAATGTCCGATGCCAGTCATCGCCGCCCGCAGCCCCGCGGATTGTTTCGACGTGGCGCAAGAAGCTTGGCGATTGGCCGTCCGTTTCATGACGCCCGTCGTCCTGCTGTCGGATGGCTACATCGCGAACGGATCCGAACCGTGGAGGATTCCCGACATTCATGAGCTGTCCAAGATCCCCGTGGAACATCCTGGTCCACGCGACGACGAGAGTGAGCCGTTCCTGCCCTACCAGCGGAACGAGCGGCTGGCTCGTCCCTGGGCACTCCCCGGTACGAAAGGGCTGACGCATCGAATTGGTGGCCTCGAAAAACAAGACGGGTCGGGCAACGTCAGTTATGACCCGATGAACCATCAGCGTATGACGAATACGCGAGCGCAGAAGGTCGCGAATATCGCCGACGATGTTCCGTTGCAGGAGGTCAATGGGGAGCAGAGCGGCGACTTACTGGTCGTGAGCTGGGGGGGAACCTTCGGCGCCTGCACCACCGCCGTGGATCGTCTGCAGGCGGAAGGGTACGCCGTTTCGCATGCGCATCTGCGCTATTTGAACCCGTTGCCCCGCAACCTGGAAAAGTTGTTACGCAGCTTCCGTCAGGTGCTCGTGCCGGAACTCAACATGGGGCAATTACGGATGCTTCTCCGAGCCGAGTTTTTGGTCGACGCCCAAGGATTAAATAAGGTGCAGGGCAAGCCCTTTACCGTCGGAGAAGTTGTGGAACGAATGCGGGAAATGCTCGACTGATTCGTAACTGGACCGGACCTACCTGAAAAGCTTCCCTGTTCTATCAGAAAGTTACCGAGACCGATGACGACCGAGAGCCCAGAATTGCCCGTCTTGACGGCAGCCGACTTTGCGAGTGACCAGGATGTGCGTTGGTGTCCTGGTTGTGGCGACTATTCAATTCTCGCCCAAATGAAAAAGATGCTGCCGAATCTGGGGATTCCACGCGAACGAATCGTGTTCATTTCGGGGATCGGCTGTTCGAGTCGGTTTCCCTATTACATGAATACGTACGGGATGCATTCGATTCACGGCCGCGCCCCGGCGATTGCCACCGGGCTCAAGGATGTGCGCCCCGATCTCAGCGTCTGGGTGATCACTGGCGACGGAGACGGATTGAGTATTGGTGGCAATCACTTGATCCACACGATTCGCCGCAATATGGATATTAACATCATTCTGTTCAACAACCGGATCTACGGTTTGACCAAAGGGCAATACTCGCCGACCTCGCCGTTGGGAAAGATCACGAAGAGTACTCCACTGGGTACGATCGACAATCCTCTACATCCGCTGTCGATCGCCATCGGTTGCGAAGCAACATTTGTGGCTCGATCGATTGATGTGAATATCAAGCACCTTGGCAACGTTTTGCAGCGCGCCGCAGAGCATCGGGGTACCGCGTTCGTCGAGGTTTATCAGAATTGCAACGTGTTCAACGACGGGGCGTGGAATTACGCGACGGATCGGGACACGAAGGCGGATACCACGATCGAGCTGGAGCATGGCAAGCCGCTCATCTTTGGTAAGAACCGAGACAAGGGCATTCGCCTTAATGGGATGGAACCTGAAGTCGTCGAGTTGGGAAAAGGGATCAGTGAAGATGATCTGTTGTTCCACGACGAGCAATCGCCGGAACCGAGTTTGGCGTATCTGTTGAGCCGCATGCGACATCCGGAGTTCCCCGAGCCGATTGGTGTGTTTCGCGCCGTCGATCGCCCCAAGTACGATGAAGAACTGAACCGGCAGATCGCCTACAGTCGCGAGAAATTCGGTTCCGGGGACCTCAACCGTCTGTTCCGATCGGGCGACACCTGGACGGTGCAATCATGATCTCCTGTCCACTCTGTGATTTCGCGAATATTGAAGGAGTCGACATTTGCGAGCAGTGTGGACAGCCGCTGGATGAGACGCATCTCCCCGATCCCAAGACGGCCGTTGAACGAGGGCTGATCACCGATCCGATCAGCTCTCTTTCGCCTCAGCCGCCCATTGTCGCCTCGCCCGAGACGCCCGTTCGGGATGTCCTCGACCTGATGATCAAGCATCGCATCGGTTGCGTGCTGATCGTTGAGCAGGGGCAGCCGGTGGGGATTTTCAGTGAACGGGATGCCCTGGTTCGGCTGAATACCCGCGCCTCGGAATTGGCGGATCGATCAATTGCCGAGTTCATGACGCCAAACCCGCAGTCTCTTAAGGAAGATACCCGGCTAGTGTTCGCGGTCCATCAGATGGACCTGGGGGGGTACCGACACCTGCCCATCCTCGATCGCGACGGAGCACTTCAGGGCATTATCTCGGTGCGCGATCTGCTGCGCTACCTCACGGAAAAAATCACGGTCAGCGGACGTCCGTCCGCCTGAGGAGGTCGTGCAGCTTAAAAGTGTTGGTTTCTCAGGTGTTCATGAACAGGATTCGTGGCGACTCGTTTA
>CAZFWV010000579.1:0-2654 GCA_964522605.1 uncultured Pirellulaceae bacterium | reverse complement strand
GAAGACTATCTGGGATGGCCGCTGAATCGACCCGAGCAACCGGTCGTTCGTGTGGCGTGGAACGAGGCGATAGATTTTTGTGAGTGGCTTTCGCAGCGAATTGGTGTGGAGGTTACGTTGCCGACAGAAGCCGAATGGGAGTATGCGTGCCGCGCAGGGACCGACACCCCGCTCTGGTTCGGCGATTTGGACGCCGATTTCAGTCAGACAGCCAATGTCGCGGATGCGACCATTCGTGACCTGGCCTACGAAGGCTGGCGTCCTCGACCGCCCGATATCGTGCCGCGTGATGCGCGGTACGACGACGACCATCTCGTCACCGCTCCGGTCGGTAGCTATCGTCCCAATCCCTGGGGCCTGCACGATATGCACGGGAACGCGGCCGAATGGATGCTCAGTGACTACCGTGCTTATCCCTACGCAGCGAACGATGGTCGGAATGGGGGCAGTGAGCAATCTCGCAAGGTTGTTCGCGGCGGCTCTTGGTATGATCGTCCCCATCGCTGTCGTTCGGCATTCCGACTGGACTACGATCCGTGGCAGAAGATCTATAACGTCGGGTTTCGTGTCGTCGTTCGCGATCCGGCTGTCGTCACTTCGGAGTGAGTTGAGCGTTGGCGGAGTCTTGTTGCCGCCTTGCTCGGGGTTGTGATTTGTGGTAACTCCGGTGGAAGAAGGAACCACGGATGGGACGGATACTACGGATCTTCACGGAGTAATCTGTGCAAATCCGTTTCATCCGTTGGATCCGTGGTTCCATCACCCGTGAACGATCGTAAAGGTCGACCCCGGGTAGAAATTCGTTCAGAGCGGAGCGGGTAGGTCGCGGCGGCAGAAGACGACCGCGCCAACGACGAAACCTAGAATCCCCAAACCCAACAGGATGCTGTCGTATCCAAGAGGGCCCAGGTCGGGGTACACTCCCTGGCTGTTCTCGGCCAGGAATCTCCATGCCGAGTCGGGATTTTTGACGGCCTGCATGGTAATGGCAACCGGTTCATAGGCAGAAAAAAACGTCAATCGCAGCATCCAGCGACAACTCTCGATCGAAAGACCGGTTAACTCGAGGATCAGCTGCACAATGTAGAAGCTGACGACGATTCCGATTGTCCGCCACCGATAGCGATCGAGTGATGATAATGCCGTCGTCAGTCCTGCAAGAAAGCATCCCAGGCAGATGTAGTTGAGAGTCGCCGCGCGGAACAATCGCGGTTCGACGTACTGAGTCATCGGGATCCGCGGAGCCTCTTTATCGTTTTGCTCGGACCCAATATCGAGCCCCAGAATCGGAACTCGCCACTGCCAAGTCGATCGCGGAGCGCGCACCGAAGTCGTGTGAATCCCTGTGTAGGTGCCGGCGTAAGCCGTGACCGCAAGCAGCAAGATTCCCGCAACCGTCACAGCAGAATGAACGAGCAAATAACGTAGGCGACTGATCGGTTGCGAGAGCAACATTTCCAATGTGCCACGGCTCAGTTCACCAGCCACGCAGTCCGAAGCCCGTGAGACAGTCCAAATTGCCATCAGCACATACGCCAGACCTTCCTCGAACGTAAAGCTGATCAATCCGGGATAGTTGATCAGTTCTTCGAGCGGAACGGGCGAGAGTCGCTTGACGAAATCGGGCAGATTCCGCGCAATTCGCTGGAACCGATACGTTTCGACCGTCGCGACGATGATGACTCGAATCCAGGCGAATGCAAAGAGTGTCGCCGCGCAGGCGAGCAGCAGCCATCGGGCATCCCGAATCGTTTTCCGTAGCAGGGCCGGTATCATACGACCTCCTCACTTGTATGAAACCGGTCGTATACCGATCGCAGGCCGGTCGGTTCGATCGTCAGGTTCTCCAAAGGCAACGTGGCAATCCAGTGCAAAATTGGAGCCAGGTCTCCACTCGTCTCAATCAGCGCTTGGTCTCCTTTGCGCGATATCGTGATCTGTTTCCGTAATGTGTCTGGCGGTTGCGGCAAGGCCGTCGTGCACTGGCCAACGACGCGATGCCGGCGGCGCAATTGTCGCATCACTTGGGTGTGGACCAGCCGCCCCTGCCGCAGAATGGCGACGCGGTCGCACAGCTCTTCCATTTCAGACAACACGTGGGAGCTGAGCAGCACCGTACGACCTTGCTGTCGGATCTCACAGACTTGATCCATCACGGCCCGGCGCACGTTGGGATCCAGGCTGGCCGTCGGCTCATCCAGAATCAGCAACGGAGTATCTTGCGACAGTACGACGGCCAACGCCAGTTTCTGTCGCATTCCGGTTGACATGAAGGCCACGCGCCGTCGGATATCGAGATCAAGCCGTTCTGCGACTTGTAGTGCACGAGGCAGGCTGCCACCTGGTCGCACGGAAGTAAAGAACTTAAGCACATCGCTGCCGCGCATCGCGCGAAACAACTTCGCTTCGGCCGGTAGGTAGGCCACTCGAGCACGGACGGCTAACGATTCACGATAACAGTCCAGTCCGGTGATCGTCGCCCGCCCGTGCGTCGGCCGCAGAAACCCCAACAGCAGCCGCAGGAGGGTCGTCTTGCCGGCTCCGTTCGGTCCAAGCAGGCCATAGATTTCACCCTCCTCGACCGCGAACGAACAGTCGTCCAGGGCTCGAAAAGAACCGTACTGCTTGGTCAGAGATTCCGTCGAAATGACCAC
>CAZFWV010000578.1:0-2659 GCA_964522605.1 uncultured Pirellulaceae bacterium | reverse complement strand
TTCGCCTCCACCAGTGTTTCGACGACCGTCAGCGTGCCCGACGGCGGGACGATCCTGCTGGGCGGTATCAAGCGAATGAGCGAAGGACGGAACGAACGGGGTGTCCCGATCCTGAGCAAGCTGCCCTATGTCAACCGCTTGTTCAAGAACGTCGGCATCGGCCGGACAACGCAAAGCCTGATGATGATGGTCACCCCTCGAATCATCATTCAGGAGGAAGAGGAAACGAAGCTCGGCATCGCACTGCCCAGCAGTTAATCGGTAATACAACCGAGTGCTTCCTCAGGCTCGGTTGCCAAGTCTCCTACGGCAAGCCCGTGACTCTGTCGCGGGCTTGCTTTTTTGGATGACGGCGCCCCGCTCTGCCGCAGATCGTGGGGCAGATGCAGGGGGATTGGCCGCGGAGAGACGCGGAAGAACGCCGGGTTAAGCTCGGTCGACATCCCAAACGGCCCCGATCAGGCGGTCCATGCCGCAGCAGTCGAATCAAGACACGAACGAGTGAATCGCGTTCAGGTTGGACTTAACGAGGAGAAGTAACCACGGACTTGACGGAGGAGATGGATCGGCACGGACCAATCCGCGGACATCCGTTTGATCCGCGGGATCCGCGGCCCCTCTTCTTAATCTTTGGTTCCGCTCGACCTGTGCCTAACACCGAGCGCGCCGCGAAGGGCGACGTAATCACCTCCGAGCCAACACCTTCAAAACTGCCGTCCCTCCATCGCCGAGGTGGATCTTGCACTCTCTCTAATGCAACTTCGGAACGCTCCGACCTCAAAACGACAGCAAGACCTGCCAGACGTAGGTATACGCCAGGCTATCAACCGATTCCCAAACGCGCTGGCAGATTGCTTCGTCGCCGAGAATCTGGCCGATCTGGCTTCGCTGTTGCTTCCAGGGCAGGCAGGCTCCGGCGGGACGGATGCAATCGTCAGGACTTCGATTCAGGCGTGGATCACCCGCCAGGGAAGGATCCGGCTGGAGGACTTCGGGGACCTCGGGTAGAGCGCCGCTGGAGTAAACCCCGTAGTCACGCGTGAAGTCGGTCATCGCGCGCATGTTCTCGATCTTGGCATCGTTCTGCACGATCGCACTCGCATCCATGATATAGCCGCCATCGCGTGCGACTTCATCGAGGATTCTTCGACAGCAGTCTCGAACGTCGTCCGGCGAACCCTCCGCGAGCATCACATTCGGGACACCGCCACTGATACAGAATTTCTCGCCGAGGACACGGTGTGTCAGGAAGATGTCGCCCTGATCGACGTGATACACGATGCTCTGGTCAGGAAGCTCAGCGAAGGAGTGCAAATGATGATTCCAAGATCCCTCCGCGTAGAACAGGGTCTGTCGCCCGTGAGACCAGAGTTCCTGGATGATGGGTTTCACCGTCGCCCAGTAGATGTTTTGGAAGATCTCGGGAGATACAAAGGGCACACCACCACGGTGCATCCAATAGCCGATGGGCACAAGTTTTTCAGGATCGGACGTGGTCAGCGCGACGTGAAAGAGGTGGGGCATGAGGGCTTCACAGGCGGCGACGACTTTGTCGCGGCGTTCGAACAGATCTTCCACCAGACCCAGATAACCGCGCAGCTTATCGGCCAGGATATCCATCGGTGCCTTAAAGATGCCCGCGATCGCCGGGACCGTGCCCGACTCAGATCGCAGGCGTGCGTTCTGAGTACCGAACGCACTGAAGTACTGCAGCATGGCCATGCCGCCCTTCAGGAAGGAAAGATGGTTTTCCTGCGTGGTGGGCGTACCGGGTGCTTGCACCGGCGTGGCGACACGCGGCAGCCAGACATTCAATAGATACCCGGTCGGATCCTCAATCAGCGCGTCATAGTCCTCCGGCGGCATAAACGCGTCTTGCTGCTTCGGCTCGCGGTACTGAAAGCCCATGTCGGCAGGCACGTCGATCCCGGGAATCCCGTAGTATTTCAGCCCAATCGCCTGCGTCAGACCGGTCCAAACGTAGACCATGTTGGGGACCACCGCATCCCAATCGAAATCGGCTGCGCATTTGCGGGCGGCCGCGAAGGCGAGTTCATAGTCGTGAGCCAGTTCCTGGCAGTTGTAGCCCGCATAGGTGCCGGTGAATTCCGCGACGAACGGACGAATCGGAACCTGATCGGGCTTGCCGTTGCGCATTGCCGTGACATATCGGCGGAGCCGAGTTTGATAAAGTTGTTCCATCGCAGGCAGGGAACTCGCCGAGCAGTCGGAAACCGCCATGATGTCCTCCCGTCGAGATTGGACGACCGTTGGGTTCAAAAGGGGAAAGGGGTTCGGCCAGAGGCGTCGTGCTAAGGGATGACTTAAGGACAACTTCGGCATTTGGGTGCCTGGGGTCTTGGGTGCCTGGGGTCGAGACGCGAGGAACGAGCGTCGAGCCCCCAGCCGCGTGATCTGGGGGCTCGCTGCGCTCGACCCCAGCCACCCTCCACCACCCTCCACTCTCGTTGGAAAACAACGAAGTTATTTTTAAGTCTTCCCTAAGTCCTCGGGGCAAGCCAGCCGCTTCATTCGGGTTCACGGCCGGTCTGGCATTATGCTACCATAACGTCTGGGGCACTTGGTGGCGACAGCGTCTGGGGTACTTGGTGGCGACAGACCGACTGTGGTCCCGCCGCGTTGTCCAGACTTAGGAAAG
>CAZFWV010000577.1:0-2677 GCA_964522605.1 uncultured Pirellulaceae bacterium | reverse complement strand
CCCGCAAAGCCGGGGGAGAAGGGAGCGAGGATTTCGGTTTGTTCATTGCCTGCCACAACTGCCCATGTTTTCGAGTCGAACACATTTTCAACAGGCCAGCCTCGCCCTCCCGACACGGGATTTGCCAGGGAGAAGTTGTTCCTGAGCGATTCCTTGGCATCCACCAAATCAGTGTACCGCTAGCCGACCCCTTTGCACCTCCAGAATCCGTACCCCGTCAGGATAATTCATCCAACGGTTCCACCAGCACACGATTCCCGTGGACTTCGACCACGCGGACCGAACTGCCTTTCGGGATGATGACTCCATCCGAGATGACGTCGACCAGTTCATCCTGAAACATCGCTTTGCCGGAGGGCGTCAGTTGAGTTCGAGTCACACCGACTTGGCCAAGCAAATGTTCGTAGTCGACCAGGGACTCGCGTCGTGACAGATTCTCGGCCTCATCCTCGTCGGGCGGCATCAGGACGACGTTTCCCAACATGGGCGCGCGGTGAAGGTATTTGCGTAAGACGTAGAGCCCGGCCAGGACCCCGGCGCCGGCGGCCGTGACCGATACCAAGGAACGCGGGATCTGATGCAGCTGGTATTCATTCGACGGCAACACAAACGTTTGACTCGCGAGGATCAGTGAGATGACCACGAGCGCACCGCCGCCGATCCCAAAAACGCCAAAGCCGGGCAGCACGAACAGTTCGACCAGCAAGCAGATGAGTCCGGTCAGAAACAGGAGCACCTCGAGCAGTTCAGCCGTGCCATGCAGGAAATTGCTCCAAAAATAGAGCAGAAAACAGAGCGCCGATAGAAAACCTCCGACCCCGATTCCGGGCGACGACAATTCCGCGATTAAAGCAAAGGCGCCAATGAACAGCAGCACACTCGCCAACTGAGGAGAAGCCAGGGCGTCGATCAATTCGAACGCCCAATTCGGTCCGATCAACTCGGGAGTTCGTTCGAGTTGATAGAGTTGCTGGAGCTGTCGAAAATCCTCGGCCATGTACCGAGCCAAGTGGAATTGTTCTGTTGCCTCACGCCCCGTTAACTCCAGTACCTGTCCAGGGCGAGTGACCGGATTGCCCTGAATCCACTGAACGGCGTCCACGTTTTCCCGCTCCTGCTCCGCATCGGCTTCCGTTAAGGCTTCCGATTCGTCGTACTTCTCTGCAAACTCCTCTGCCGACAAGAACACCGCCGAGTTCGTTCCCGCGCGGCGATAGGCGTAGACTTCCAGATCGGGATCAAACATCGCCGCGACGAGCGACCAGTCGCGCGATTTGCGGAGGGCGATTTCGCGGATCGGTTCGCGCAAGTCCGCCGCCAGTTCTGCATTGATGGTTGCCGCGCCGCTGCCTCCAAGAGTTGACTCCGGATGAACCACGGCGTGATCGCAAGCAAATGGAATCAGCACGGCATCGCCCCGCGCCTCCTGCGGAACATAGGCCACCGTACGCACCCGCGATGCATCCAGATCGGCCAGGAAATTCGCGAGCCGGACGCTATCCCGCGGCGAACCGCCGGCGCTGTCAACGATCAGGCAAACAAAGTTCGTGTTCCGCAGATCCCGTTGCTGTTGAATCGTCTGCATCACCCGTTCGACACTCTTGGCCGTGATCGGACCGGTGATGTCAATCCGGATCGGGCGCCATTCGCCGCCCAAGGATGGATCGAATTCAAGCTGTTCCGCCGGAATCTTGAGCGCGGCGGCAACCTCGTCATGACTGCTGGCCAGATAGCTGACAAATCCCAGTTGCCGCAGTTCGTCTCCTCGAAAGCGCCCCATCTTGCCTGCCGGAATGAGTGTGTCGACGGCGCGAATATCCTGCCGATCACGCTTCAGTTTTTCCAGTTCTTCGTCCCATACATACAGCACTCCGTCGGCGGTTGTCACACGCGAAACCTGCAGTTTCGGATCCAGCATGCCCAACGCCAGTGCCTCGGGCAGCGTACGTCGGCTGCGCGCAATCTCCGTATAACCGCCGCGAATCGTGGGGCCGATGGCCGATTCGTCGATTCCTGCATCGCCGAAGACCGCATCCTGATCCATGATGATTTCTTCGCAGGCCAGGGCGACCAATACGGCGTGTCCGATTGCCGCGCGAGGAATATAGGCTACCGTGCGGACTCGCTTGAGATCTTCACTCGTCAGATAACGGGCGAGTGATAGGGCGCGCTCGAATTCGGTTCCGCCACCGGGACTGCCAACCGGCGGCTGAAACTCGAGGACCAGCACACTTCGATTGGGGCCGATGCCCTGCTGTTCAACCACGCGCTGGACCATCTGCTTGATCAGTTGGTCGGCCGAACCGGTCAGCGGAAGATTCACGCGGATACGATAACCGGTCGCTGGTTCGCCGTCGGCTGCGTTCGGTTCTTGGGCCCCGGATCGAAAGGAAGGTGCTGACAAACCCAGACAGACAGTCAGCAGCAGAATCCACCGAGCAGCTCGACTCGCGACGTGAACACTGCCGATCCGCCGGTTCAGATCTCGCCCGGGAAGACGTCGGCAAAACAGCATGATCCGCATCGGCGCCATTCCGGCGTCCGCTCGTTCTCCGGCCGGTACATTTGCTCAGGTACCTCCGCCGGAAGCAGGCCTGCGATCGACTCGCGCACCGGCGCGCAAGCCGTTTGTCGAATTATAGAGGACCCTGGAAAGCGAGAACAGTTGCGGCGGAAG
>CAZFWV010000576.1:0-2697 GCA_964522605.1 uncultured Pirellulaceae bacterium | reverse complement strand
TCCACTGCCGGCAGAATCCACGTATTTCTCGAGGTTTTCGCGAATTGCGTCCTGACTGCCAATCCGCCATCCCCGGTTCGAATCCGGGCGGCGTCCATTTTCGGAAACGGGCGGATTCCGGCCTTAATCCGCTCAGGGCAACACGTTCAGCGCTGGCTTTTCTGCGCCGGCGATCTCTTTCACTCCACCCGATCGCGTCGAGGTTCGCCACGAATCCGCCGGGGGCTCGCTCCAAGTGCGCTCCCTGGCGGTTCACCCAGTCCGAGGGAGCGGGATCCGCCACCTTGGATCCTTGTGCGACTTTCTCGCCGCCTGAATCGATGTTCGGCAATGCGTCCACTGCGGCCTGAATATCGCGCGGGCGTGTCTTCGCGTAGCGACGATCGTCAAGACCATCATAGAATGGCGCGCGAGGTTCTGCTGCGGTTTAGGATTCAGCAGCAGGATATGGCAATCGATCAGAGCGCGGTTGGATTGGCCTTGCTGACAGCAACTTCCGATTTGCAGCGTGCCGACACCGTGTGATAGCCGTCTTCGTCTGACAATCCCATCCCACGCGGAAGCAAATTGGCCAGATCGGCTGTGCGGAAACAACCTGCCCCCGAAAGTCCATTCGCCGCATGGCTGTTCGCGGACGCAGCGGCCCGATGTGCCCGTGCGCCATGCCGCTTCGGGCCGTTTGTTGCATTCATGCATCGACATAACCCATTGTGAAGCAGAGTCTTGGCAAGAATCTCCGAGAGTGCCTGAGACAAATGGGCCGCGGTTCTCGCTTGTTCTTCGGGAGGGCGCGAACGGTTGAGTCTTGCTGCGAGTGTTGAGGTGTGCGCGGACGACCACGTGTCCGCGCGTCAACGCGGCCGAACGAATTCCCAGCCGATGATCGCCGCTGACTCAGCGGTGGAATATCCGCACAGCTGAATCCGCGCAGACGCAGCGTTGCGATCCGTGGCGAAGACGGCAAATCCCGTTTCGACGCGACCGTGAAATAAACTCGCAAGACAACACTGCTACGTGTTGACATAGCCGACAAGTCAACTCGACAATTCAGACACACCAACGATGCTGCTGGAGCAGCCCGTGAAGAACGCCAACGCCGTTCATCAGTGCATGTACTAGATGAAGTACAGGGCCGTGAACGATGTCGGCGTTTTTTGTTGTTACCCAGTTCACTGGATCTTCGAAGTGCAAGAAGGGACTATCCACTGCGGCGAGGTCAAAGATCCTCAGGAAACGGCGCGAAATCGACAAGTGTCGGACTTCCGTTGGTCGTTCTGGCTCATTCGCTGCGCCGCCGTCAATAAGACGAAGCCACGACAGGGTGCCCCCGGGCCCCTTTCGGTCTCCCGAATTCGATCTTCTCAGAACAGGATCCTCACATGACAATTTCACCAACACATTTGCGCACGCTACTGGCCACAGTTTGCGTCTTGATCCTCACGGGACCGTCTTTCTCTCAGGAAGCGATTGTCACGATTCCTGTCGATGCTGTAACGCAAGAAGGTGATGTAACAGGAACCGCCCCTGGAGGCCCAGGACGAGGACAGTGGCTGTTTTTCGCGTCAGACTTTGACAACCTGCCTCTATCCTTCGATGAAATCGCGGGGATCGCGCTACGGCCAGATGAAACCTCAGGACCAACCACGTCCACGTCGAGTCGCTTCACATTGAAATTGTCGACAACCAGTATCACCTCGCTCAATCCGGTCTTTAATGCGAATTTTGGAGATTCTGTCGACGTCGTATATGACGGACCACTGACTTGGTCGAGTAATGAGACTGTGGGCGTTCCCGCCAAAGCTTTTGAGTATCGCGTTGACTTCGAGAGTCCATTCATCTATCGGCCAGAAATGGGCAATCTGGTCGTCGATTGGACAACTTCCGGTTTTGCGCCACTCTTGCTTGCGGATTCTCAGACTTATCCGAATGCGAACGTGAATGTCTCGGCGTTCGCTTCCGGCACATCGCCCAATGTCGCGACACTTATTGAGCCGATTTCGTCGGTGGTTCAGTTTCGTTTCGTGCCTGAACCTTCCTCGATGATTCTCTGGATCACAGGGTTCTTGGGGTTACTGAGTTTCCACACTCGATACATGAGGAGGACGTGAAATGTCGAACATCGTTGCAGCCATTGTGGTGGTGACATTCACCGCAGCGCCTGCGGAAACACCGCTATGCGAGTTGGGAGACGCGCTTCTTGGTCGCTGGGTTGGTGAGGCGTCTCTGTTGGATCACGTCGCGACGACGGACGAGAAACAAGACAAAGTCCAAGCGCAGATAACGTACCGATGGGCAATCGCGGGCCATGTGCTCGAGGGCGAATGGCAAAGGGGTGACGTTTCGGGCAAGTGGTTGGCCGTTTGGGACCCGGAAGCCAAGCAAATCAAGACACTCGGGGGCCGCTCCGATGGCAACGCCTGGGAAGGTGTAGTCGTCAAGACGGACAACGGATGGGTGGAGGAAACGGAAGGGGCACTCGGTGACGGGGCCAAAATCTCATCTCGGTTCATCACAGTCTTCCAGGACAACGGCAATCGACTCGTCTGGGAGGGTGCCTTTTCCATTGATGGCAAGAAACAAGAACCGGTCCGGGACGTTTATGAGAAAGGAAACGCCGTAACGGCAACTCAAGAAGACTTCAAGGAATTACGTGACACCCTGTGTGGACGCTTGGTGAATACGGAAGACACGCTCCCC
>CAZFWV010000575.1:0-2714 GCA_964522605.1 uncultured Pirellulaceae bacterium | reverse complement strand
TCTCCCCCGGCTTTGCGGGGGAGAAGGGCTGGGGATGAGGGGGAACGGCATTCAAGAGTCCCAAGATTCCTCGTGGATTGTGGCGCGTTGAAAGCCCCTCTCCCCCGGCCCCTCTCCCCGAAACGGGGCGAGGGGAGCCAGAGTGGATCGGGTCCGCTACGGACGAGCCTGTCAGATTTTCAACCGCCCTCCCGAATTACGGTTTTGAAATGGCTGCTAATCACCCGAATCTCGAACGCTGAATTCTAATTTCCAGCGATCATTAGACCGAGTGCTGACACACCACAGCTCGAAGACGCCCAATTCGGTGACGCGCGATTGGAACTGCACGGGGACGTAGGTCTCTTCCGTCGATTCGGGAGCGGGCAGGAGTGCTTCCATGGAATCGGTTTCCTGGAGTTCGTCGTCGGTCCAACGATCGAGCACGTTTCCCGGTCGGTCTTGCTTTCGCACAGACGAACTGAAGAACCGAAAATGCGCGGGTTCGCCGAGCACCAATCCGATCGGTGGCGCTGGGACGTCGATCTGTGTTCCTTCTTCCATGCCGAAGGGAACGACGCAGAGTGCATGCAGGGGGCGCGCGGCACCGGGTACCGCCAGCCCGGAGGTCTCAATCCCGATGTAGTACGAACGGGCCGTGCCGCCGCGTATGCGAATTCCACCGTGCTCTTTCGACCAGCCGTAATAGGCTGCTCCGCGAGCGACAGCGAAATCCAGGTCGCCGCGTTTCGTAAGATCGCGCACCGGATTGCCGGGGAACCAGCTTTCCAGCACCTCGAGCAACCGATGACGCAAACCGGACGCGCGAAAGACGCCTCCATTGAACAAGACATGCGAGGGTCGAGCCGCCGAGCCTTCTGCCGCGTGTGCACCGAGGAATGCCGCGATGTGGCGCGTAATTGCCGTGTCCGTCTCGAACGGTAAGCCGAGTTGCACGAATCCACTTTGTCGGCGCCGTGCCGGACGATCCTCCAACGAACACGCGGGAAAAAAGCCCTCCAACAGACGTGCTGCCGTGGCTTCCCGATCCAGATCGGTCGACACCGTGCCGCCGATCAATCGACTGCCGCGGCCCAGGACCGAGATCTTGTGCACCGCGGGACCGTTCTCCGACAGCAGCGTTTCCTTCGCGGTACGACAGGCATGCCATAACGAGACGGCTTGCCACGGATCGAGTGCTACGCCCTGTTGCTGAAATCGCTCGGCCGCATCATGCGCCAATGCCAGGTCCATGTTGTCGCCACCGACAAGCAGGTGATTTCCCACGGCCAGTCGCTGCAGCGCAAGTTCCCCCTCGTGCTCGGCGACATCGATCAATGTCAAGTCCGTCGTCCCGCCCCCGACGTCGCAGACCAGCAGTCGATCGCCCACGGATAGCTGCTTGCGCCAACGGTCGTGCTGATCCACCAGCCACGCGTACACGGCTGCCTGCGGTTCTTCCAGCAGAACTGTGTGCGCCGGCAACCCGGCCTCCATCGCGGCCTCGCGAGTCAACTCCCTGGCGCTCGCATCGAACGATGCCGGGACGGTGAGTACGACTTGCTGTTGGTCCAGCGGCGCGTCGGGAAACGCCTGGTTCCAGGCGGCAACTAAGTGTTCCAAATACCGTCGCGCTGCGGTCACGGGAGAGACCTTGCGAACCTCCTCGGGTGCGTTCCAGGGGAGAATCGGCGAATTGCGATCGACACTGGAATACGCGAGCCAGCTTTTCGCGCCACCGATCGATCGATCCGGGATTTCGGCGGAAAGCCGCCGTGCAACGTCGCCCACGACATAATCCCGGTCGGCAGCCCAAGGTAGATCGAACGCCCGCTCACCCACCTCGTGCTCCGCCGCCAGATACATGAACGACGGGAGGTTTGGCAGCGAGTCGATCGTCGACGGAGCGGTCAATTGGGGAATCGACAGCAGCTGGATTTCCGGCGCTTCCGCAGATGCAAGCGGAGTGTAGGCGACAACACTATTGGTCGTTCCTAAATCGATCCCGACGACAAACTGACTGGCCATATGTTGTTGATTCTGATCCGGCTGCTAAAGCTCGATTTCCGCGGGCGCGACCACGTGGGCTGCATCCGCGTCCCCCGACCATTGCGGCAACTCGCATTTGGCTGCTTCCCAACCATGATGCACCAGACGACCGCGAAAGGGTGGTTGACCGACGACATTCCCCGTGAGCCGAAACCGGCCTGCGCTGAATTCGGCAGGCGTCTCAATTGTTGCGTTCTCCGCGTCCGCGACCACCGGACGCAGGTCGAACATCCGCTGAAGGACGGCGCCACAGCTCCCCAACACGTCCCGCGCCGCAGCCCCAATCTGCTCGTCGGAATAACCCGCAAGCGGTTCCTGGACCAGATCGATAAACCGTGCCTCTCGCTGTAAGGCCGATAGCAATGTGAGCGCCTCACTTCGCGACTTGCGCACCGGTTCAGGCCGACTCGCCTTCGGCTTCTCCTCTGGAGGAGGCAGGGTCGCCGGCGCAGGGGGGCCCTCCAACAGGCCCCGAACCTCGGTGGCAAATTCCTTGCCAAATAAAACTTTGAAGAAAACTCGGATTGAAAGCAGCAGCCGGCCCATCGCATGTCCTTTCCTTGATCGTTCCCGGATATGGTATCGCAGGGAGCGGGTAGGCGGGAGGAGGGAGGGGGAGGCTGTAGGCTGCAGGCTGGAGACTGGAGACTGGAGACTGGAGACTGGAGACTGGAGACTGGAGACTG
>CAZFWV010000574.1:0-2720 GCA_964522605.1 uncultured Pirellulaceae bacterium | reverse complement strand
GAGAGAACCGATCAGAAACAACTTCCTCGTTTAACCGCGCGGGCATCGCCCCGCGCGTAGGGAGGAATCTCTCGCGGCCCGCTGGGCACGCGGTTAAACGAGAGAACCAAGATGTCGAAGTTGTTTCTGTGCTCTCCCTTAGTTCTGTTGCTGCCAGAGGGAGAGTTGGGCGGGTAACTGTTCGGGATGAGCCACGCCGGTAGTTCCGATCTGCTGAACGGTCAGCGAGGCGACCAGGTTGCCGATCAATGCCGCTTCGGGCAGTTCGGCACCCGCGGCGAGGGCAAGTACCGTTGCCGCGGTTGCACTGTCGCCGGCCCCCGTTGGGTCAATGGGTCCTGGAACGCGGACCCCCGGAACGAGCGTCAACTGAGGATCGCTGACCAACATGCCTCGTTCGCCAAGCGTCACCACGACCGGTGCCTGGTTGCGTGAGCGCAGTTCGGTGATTCGCTCTCGTAGCGTGTCAAACTCCACCTCATCGCCCGGTTGGGGATTGTCGAAGCCGACCGCCTCGAACTGATTCGGCTTGATGATCACGCGAAAAAAATCGTGAATTCGCCGTCGACTGTCAGCCCAGAAAACGACGTGCGGGTACTGTGCCGCCCGTTGGGAGATCGCTTCGCGCACGGCGCGTGTGACGACGCCACAATCCGGCTGCTCGACTTGATCGAGAACAATGACGGCATCGACATCGGGCAAGAGCTGATCGAGCGACGCCAGGATCCGCTGCTGTAATGCCTCGGGAGTCGGCTGTCGGTTCTTTGTATCGTAGCGCGAATGTTCTGCCTGCAGGTTTTCAATTCCGATATCACGTGGCTTGAGGTACGTGGGCGTCGATCGGTCCACAACCACGTGCAGATGTTCGGTATCGCAGGCAAGATTCGACAACTGCCGCTGCAGGTCGTAACCTTCTCCATCCTCCCCACGAAAGCCGATCGCAGAGAGCTGGCGCGTCCCCAACGCCGAGAGGTTGCAGACGACCGTGCCCGCGGCGCCGGGACTGCAACGAATGCCGACGACTTGATGTGCCGGTTTACCCGTTTCTACGCTGATTTCCTCCAGCGCCGGATCGACATCCAGATACTTATCCAGAAAGAAGTCGCCCAGCACCGCAACGCGCTGCGACGCGAACCGGTCGATTATCTCAGCCAACCGTCCGGGAGACAACTCTGCGGTCTTCATGGAATAGCCGGATCGTCGAGCAGGTGATGGAGATGAAGCAGGAAATCACGATTGTCGGCCTGCAGATAGTGCATTGTCCCTCCCATACGGCTGAAGGACTTATTGTAACGAAGATAGTATGCCGGATTCTCTTCGGGAGGCTCGCCCTGGGACCAATCCCAATCCGACGCCGCCAGATCTGTAACCAGCAGATAATGATTTTCAATACGCCGGTTCTGCTGCAATGCCAGGTTCTGCGCAATCGACATCGACTTTTCGAAAACCATCGGGCTCATCACGGCCGATCCGATGGAAATGTAAACCCCTCCGTCCAACTCACACACGCTCTGCGCGAACGTCAAAAAATCGCGTTCCGCGGCGCGGCCCAGGCAAGCACACGAATTCATCGGGTGGTTGTAGATGATATCGTGTCCAATCATCGGGTGTCCGGTAAAGGGAACTCCCGCCGCGAACGTACCGGCCTGCACACTGTACTGCTTCCAGGGATGGGGAATCGCCATCCATCCGGGGACCAGGGGAAAGCGTTGTACGATCGCCAACAAATCGGCGGCGGCGGCCGACACGATGGGTGCCGAGGTCAGATTCTCTTGCACCACGGATCGCAACTCCTCGGCCGATGGAATGGACAGCCCTTCGTGGTGAATCATCGCGCCCACGGATTCCCCGTAGCCGCGGCCTTCATACGCACCGACATTCAGCGCCAAGTTGATATAGAAACCCGTTTCCTGCCAATTCCCGAACCGTCCCTCCGCCACCATGGGGCCGACGTGTTCGCAACTCCTTCCCTGAAAAGCAAACTCCCAGTCATGAATGATGCCGGCTCCATTCGTGGCCAAATGCGTAATCCAACCGTTATCCACCAGGCGAAGCAATACCGGTCCGAGTCCATTCTTGATCGCGTGTGCACCGAAAGTCACCATAACCGGACGCTGATCTTTTCGCGCCGCGCGGACGCGATCTGCGAGATCACTCATCCGTTGTTCAGCGTTCGGCGGAAGAGGATGCGGCTCCGTCTCGGGCGCGATGTGATCTGTTTCGATGAACTTCTTGTTCTCGCGAGTTGTGAGCGGCTCCATCTTGACCTGAAAGCGGTCGACGCCTGCATACGGCATGATTTGGGCATCCTACTTCGATTCTGCTGCAGCAGTTCCTCGTGGCGGTGAAAACCGGTGTTCGGGAGGGCAAGGCTGGCCTGTTGAAAATCTGACAGGCTCGTCCGTAGCGGACCCGATCCACTCGGGCTCCCCTCGCCCCGTTTCGGGATCGTGCAGCCTTTAAGTTGCTAGCTCGGATGAAGTTACAACATCCTCCCAGAGGCTTTTCGTTTAACCCGCAGCCGCCAGGCGAGGACGATTTGCCTTTTATCCTCACCGGACGGCTGCGGGTTAAACGAATCGCCACGAATCCTGTTCGTAAACACCGGAAAAACCAACAACTCCAAAGCTGCACGACCTGGTGTCGGGGAGAGGTGCTTTCAACGCGCCACAATCCACGAGGAATCTTGGGACTTTTCGATGCCGTGCCCCCTCATCCCC
>CAZFWV010000573.1:0-2769 GCA_964522605.1 uncultured Pirellulaceae bacterium | reverse complement strand
GACGTTGAGTTCCCCCTGATTCCAGTGCTCGTCGACATGGAGCACGAGGGCATTCGACTTGATGCCGAAGCGCTACGCACGTATTCCGAACAGCTGGCTGCCGAAATCGAACAGTTGCGACGGGAGATTTTCGCGGCATGTGGACATGAGTTCAATATCGATTCACCCAAGCAGTTGGGCGAAGTGTTGTTCGATGAACTTGTTCTAGAGGCTAAGCCAAAAAAGACCGCCACCGGTCAGTACTCGACGAGAGAATCTGAACTGCTGCGACTTGCCGGCCGACATCAGATTGTCCGCGACGTGCTGGAGTACCGCAACGCGGTCAAATTGAAGTCCGTTTACGTAGATCAACTGCCTCAAGCCGTACTTCCGGCGACAGGACGCGTTCATACCCATTACAGCCAGTCCTGGACCGCCACCGGTCGCATGCAGTCCAATAACCCCAACCTGCAAACAATCCCCGTCCGCAAACAACGTGGTCGGGAGATCCGTGCTGCCTTCGTGCCGCGGAATGACGATTACTTGTTGCTTTCCGCGGACTATTCACAAGTCGAATTGCGAATCATGGCCGAACTGAGCGGCGATGAAGCGATGTTGGAGGCTTTCCAGTCGGGTACGGATATTCACACGGTGACCGCCGCAAAAGTCTACAAGGTGGACCTCCCCGAGGTGACGCGGGAAATGCGAGATCAGGCGAAAACGGTCAATTTTGGCATCATCTACGGAATATCCCCCTATGGACTTCAGCAACGATTGAATATCTCGCGGCAGGAGGCGGCCGACCTGATTTCGAATTACTTCGAGAAGTATCCAGGTGTGCGCAGCTACATTGACGACACGATCCAGTTTGCACGCCAGCACGGATACGTTCAGACTTTGACCGGTCGCCGACGATACCTGCGTGAAATCCGCTCCCAGAATTTCTCACTTCGAAGCGCCGCCGAACGTCTGGCGATGAATTCACCGATTCAGGGTACGGCGGCGGATCTGTTGAAGCTGGCAATGATTCGGGTGCATGCGTTGTTGAAATCGGGCGGTTTCCGCACGAAGATGTTGCTGACCGTTCACGACGAGATTGTGTTCGATCTGCTTCGAACCGAACAGGAGGATATCGTCCCCTTAATCGAAGAAGCGATGAAGAATGCGCTGCCGATGAAAGTCCCCCTCGTCGTCGAAACGGGCGTCGGGAGGAACTGGTTGGAAGCGCACTAGGCGAGCAGCGGTCTGACGACGTGGCCGCTGACGTCGGTCAGACGGAAGCGGCGTCCTTGATAACGGAACGTCAGTTGTTCGTGATCGATCCCGAGCAGATGGAGAATCGTGGCCTGCAAATCATGGATGTGGACCGGGTGCTCCGTGACGTTATATCCGAATTCATCAGTGCTGCCGTAGGTCATTCCTGAGCGGATTCCGCCCCCGGTCATCCAAATCGTAAAACACCGGGGGTGATGATCACGACCAAATCCTTCAGGCGTCAATTTGCCCTGGCTGTAATTCGTACGTCCGAATTCACCTCCCCAAATCACGAGCGTATCTTCCAGCAGGCCCCGACGCTTCAGATCTTGAACGAGTGCAGCCGTCGCTTGGTCAGTCTCCTGGCATTGCGTGCGAAGTCCAGCAGGCAAACCACCGTGCTGATCCCAACCGGGGTGATAGAGCTGAATGAAACGGACTCCTCGTTCCGCCAGACGTCTCGCCAACAGGCAGTTGGCCGCATAGGTGCCTGGTTTTCGCGAATCTTCGCCATACTCGCGAAAGACATACTCTGGCTCCGCCGCGAAATCCGTCGCTTCCGGAATCGAAGACTGCATCCGAAAGGCAAGTTCATACTGCGCGATCCGTGCCTCGAGGTCCGGATCGAATCGCTGCTCTCGCTGGATCGCGTGCAACTGTTGAGTCGCATCGAGCATCCGGCGCCGATTGGCGGAGCTGATTCCAGGGGGATTATTCAGATAGAGAATCGGGTCCTTGCCCGAACGAAAGCGGACTCCTTGATATTCCGACGGCAAGAATCCACTGCCCCACAATCGTTCTGCCAGCGGTTGGCCGCCCTTATCTTTGGTCAGCATGACGACGAAGGCGGGCAGATTCTCGTTCTCGCTGCCCAGTCCATAGTTGAGCCACGCACCCATACTCGGGCGACCCGGCAACTGAGAGCCGGTCTGGACGAAGGTAACCGCAGGTCCGTGGTTGATCGCTTCGGTGTACGCGGAGCGAACGAAGCACAGATCGTCGACGATCTTCGCTGTGTGGGGCAGAAGTTCGCTGACCCAGGCATCCGTTTGCCCGTGTTGCGTGAATCGAAACGGCGAGCCGGCTAACGGAATACTCGACTGATTGGCCGACATCCCCGTCAGACGCTGGCCTTGCCGAACCTCGGAGGGTAACTGCTGGCCGTGCATTTCATTCAGCAGGGGCTTGTAATCAAACAGATCGAGTTGCGATGGCCCGCCACTTTGAAACAAGAAGATGACCCGCTTGGCCCGGGCGGCGAAATGAGGAAGCCCGGATCCTGCCCCGGGGATGGTCCCCTCGCCTAGCACCAGGTTGTTCAGCGCGATCGCTCCGAAACCGCAGCCGAATCGCTGCAAGAAACGCCGACGACTCATGCCGTCTGTAGGTTCATACTGGTTGCAGCCGGAATAGGTCATCGTGTCACCCTCGGAAGAATAGAACCAGTTTCAAAACCTGAGCCGAAGGCGCTAGCCTCGGCCAATTCTCCATGCGACGCGGCAAATCGTGGCCCGCGGCTAGCGCCGTCGGCTCACA
>CAZFWV010000572.1:0-2777 GCA_964522605.1 uncultured Pirellulaceae bacterium | reverse complement strand
CAGACGGCACGATCTCCAGGACCGGGGAGGAAAAAGAGTTGTCGGCTGCGCAGGCGCACAGCCGATAACAACCGACGCCAGCCCGGGTTGTGCTTCAAGTTGCACGGAGGCAACTTTCAGGAGACAGCCAATGGCTCCATTCTTTCTTAACGCCGGAGTGCTGATCGTCGCCGTGGGGGTCGGATCCCATCGGTCTTCTGAGGTCGAGCAAGTTGACCTCGTGGAGGTGAACCACTACTACGACGACTGCGGTCATCACGTTCTGGATCAGTTGATCTTCTACGAGTGGTGTGACGCGACAGGCCGTTTTCTGGTACGGGATTGGCGACTCCTCAAATCGCCGCGGCAATGGCCCGTTCGCACCTGGCCGGAAGGCACGTTCCGAGCGCAGTGGTACGAGGGGCACCTCTTGCGAGAAGTCCGGGCCGACCACTTTCGCGAGACGTGGACGCAGCAAGATCCGGAAGTCGCCAATCGGGAATTCCTGCCGCGGTCCGCTCGGCGGTCGTTCGGCAAAGCACGTCGCTAGTTGCCGGCCGTGGACGCGGAAGAGCGAGCCTTACCGCAACGCAATCGCCTGCTGCAACGGCCGCAAAACCTGGTCAACGACGTGCTCGTCCACGATCTCGCGGCAGAGAGTGATCAGTCGCTGGGTGACGTCCACGAGCTTCTCACCCGCCTCGAAACTTCCATACCGTCGTGCCGTCAAGTACACGCTCAACTGATCCTCAGGAAATTCGCCGGTGCGAACGTGGTAGGCGGACGTACGGGTTTCCAACCCCAACCGAACCTGGACTCGGCAGTCCGTATCAAGCGCTAACTGGATGGCCGGTTCGAACGAGACCACATGGGCCGACGGCATCTCCAGCAGACTCTCGAGCGCCGGGGTGACGCCGAGGGCCTCGGCGACGAGCGCGTTGTGATTGCCTCGATACAAAAAATCAAAGCCGAACATCACGCTGACCGACTCACAGTCCAGCGGGCTGACGGACAACGCGAACGGGGCAATCTCCATCACGGCAGAATGCAGGGAGCCGGCTTCTTCGATCGATGCAGGATTCACCTGCCCGGAAGAGATTCGGCGAGGTTCAATGGTGACCCAGCGATAATGACCGCGTTCTTTTTCTTCCTCCAGCACATAATCGGAGCGTTCGCGACAGTAAAAATTGCGCATGGTTGGGAAACGCCGCTGAATTTGCTCGAAAAAATGCAGCAACGTTTCGCGTGAGGAAGGCAGTTCCAGTTCCGTGTTTAAATGGACGTTCACGTAGAAGTCGTCGCTGAAGGCGCTGTAGCGACTCATCCGTGTCGATCCTCGTTGTCTAAGGTTCGTTGACGCATCGCGACACAGGGGGTGCTACCCGTGGGAAACGCCTCATTGGAAGTATAAGATGGGGGGATTCAGAGTGTCAAAGCGGCGGCTGCTGACCTTGCGCCCGGCGGTGACTCGGATCGACCGCTGAGGGCCGGCGCAACTGGCGCGACAACCACGTTTTTTCTGGTGAATTTCCGATGACCTGTCGACTCGGCACTTGCTCCCGCGACGTCTTTGCATCCGACCTGGGGTGGATCGGGCTCGTATGGACCGGGCAGGGGATCGTTTGGCTGACGTTCGGGCATTCGATCGCTGCGGAGGCGGCGCAGCGGTGCGACGACGTGGCAGGCCTTAACCGGACGACAGAGCGCGTGCCCCTCGAGTGGGAACGTGGGCTGCGAGAATTCGCTGCCGGAAAACAGATTGATCTGCGCGCGGTACCGGTCGACCTTCGTGGGAAAACCAGTTTTCAGCGGCGAGTCCTCCAGGCTTGTCGCCGAATCCCCTACGGCCGAACCTCCACGTATGTCCAGCTTGCACGCCGCGTCGGTTCGCCGCTTGCTGCCCGTGCTGTGGGCCAAGTCATGGCGCGAAACCCCGTACCGCTGATCATTCCTTGCCATCGTGTCTTGGGGAGCGGAGGGAAGCTGGGCGGATTTTCCGCTCCGACTGGTTTAGCCATGAAGAAGCGCCTACTCGACATGGAGGCACAATCATCGGCGGTGGCCGGCGCCGTCGGAAATCGGTAGCGTGCTGCCGTCCGAGTCGACCGAGAACGTCGTTTGGCTCTGCGCTGCTAACGGAGCGACTCTAATCCGGGTGTCCCCGCGCTCGGCACAGTTGGTGTGCCACTGGCTTTGCCAGTGCCGTTCCTCGACTCAAGAGGATACTGGCAAAGCCAGTGGCACTCAGGACCGTTGTCGCTGAAGGCTGCGCTGCGTTTCGAAATGCCAACAGTCACACCAGGTAGAAATACAACTCAACCCTGCCGCATAATGGAATTCGCTCCGCCCGACAAGAAGCTTCCCGTTAGCCGTGCAGCGGGCCACATCAGAGCACCTTTCGCCGAGTGCTCCGGAATCGCGCTCCTTCATTTACTCCGGTGGCAAGTCCATCTTGAGGACTTTCACCAGGAACGCCCACTGATCCGAGATGTTCTCAATGCGCTTGGTCGTCGGCGTTCCTGCGCCATGCCCGGCCCGTGTTTCGATGCGGATTAGAATCGGAGCCGGACCGCCCTGTGCCTGCTGCAGTGCCGCCGCGAACTTAAAGCTGTGCATCGGAACAACCCGGTCGTCGGTATCGGCTGTCGTAACCAGCGTCGCCGGGTAGGCGACTCCGGCTTTGATGTTGTGATAGGGCGAATAAGCCAGCAGGGCGCGAAACTGTTCCGGGTCATCGACGGTCCCGTATTCGTCGACCCAGAATCGCCCGGCGGTGAAACGGTGATAGCGCAACATAT
>CAZFWV010000571.1:0-2826 GCA_964522605.1 uncultured Pirellulaceae bacterium | reverse complement strand
AGGTGGTTTATCCGATCCAGCGGTTGGACGGGATTGCGAATCGCTGCAGCGGACAACTGTATCGGGGCAAGCGAACACACATCGCCTGGACTGCCAAGGAGATCGTGTTGCCGACCATGGAGGGTAGCGCGGCAAGCCGGGGAATACGAAGACGGCATCGAAGATAACTCCACCTGGGAAGAAGGCGATTGGGACGGCGACGGTGACTTCACGACTTCCGATCCTGTGCTTGCGTTGCAGACGGGACTGTACGAAGTCAAGTCGGGTCTGAACGCGAGCAAGTTTGCCGCCGCCGTAGATTGGCTGTTCACGCAGGACAACGCCAAGAAGACCACTCGAGCGTTCGTGGCGTAGAGAACAAGACCCACTTACAAGCTAACCTGCCACATCCAGTCGCGGCCGTTTGTTCGTGTCGCCGCTTACTATCTCTCCCCCCGGCCCCGGCAGCGCCCGGATCGCCGCCGTCCGATCGTGCAGCTCAATATCATCGCGAACAACTCTTCGAAGCCGCCCGCCGCTCCCGGGCGTGTGCGTATTTGGCTGACGATGACCACGGGCCGCTGGCACTCCAGGAGATTCTGCTGGCGGGGTGTCCAACGGTAGGCGTAAGGACCGGAGCGTCGTTCGTGAAGACCGGTGAAACGGGCGTACTCGTGGACCGGCTCCCTCCGGGTTGGCAGTGGGTGGAAACGGAAGATGAGGAACGGGCGTTGGGGGTCTACCTGGAGGCGATTGAGCAGGCCCAGGTGATGGACCGCGAATTGATTCGTCAACTCACTGCCGAGCAATTCGACAGCGGGAGCATCGTGGATCAAGTCATCACGACGTTAGCAAACATCCGAGTATCTGCGCTCTCCAATGCGACTGGCAAAACGTGTTTTCAGGAGACGGTACGATGAATTCGGAAACCGAATAGCCAAAGCACGAACCCGATCAACGACAGCACCGATGCTCCCGGCTCCGGCACCGTCGCCACATCCTCCCGTGGCCCCATCTCGTACCCACCATCCTGCAACGCCTTCACCAAATCCCCGGTGCCAAACACACCGTCGCCATCCCAGTCGCCTTCGGACCAGCTGGCTGCCTGCTGTGTCTCATACTTGCCAGCTTCCAACACCTTCACCAAATCACCCGTTTCAAATTCTCCGTTCAAGTCGGCGTCGCCATACCAGGTCTGCTTCAGGACCTTCACCCAGTTTTCGTGATCGTTCCGATCGAGAATCGTGTCGACATTGACATCAAACATGGCGGGGTTCAACCAGGAATCGTACTCTCGGATCATGGAAGCCAGCACGTCAATATCTCGTTCGTCCAGGCGGTCGTCGGCATTAAAGTCACCCACGGAAGCGGCTACATAAATCAACCCGAACTCCGCCGGATCGAAACCCGACGGGAAGACGGTCCATTGATTGTAGAGTGTTGACGAGTCAAACATTGCGAACTGGAGTCCTTTGACATTTTCCAGGATCGTGTTCTTGAGCGACGCTCCTTTCAGGCTTGCATCTGCAACTATGGCACTTGTCAGATTTGCATTCGCCAAGTCCGCATGACTGAGATCTGCCGACCATAATCGCGTTCGCGCCAGATTCGCATTCGTCAGATTGGCATTGCGTAGGTCAGTCCTTAACATCAGGGCCTGTTCGAGGTCGGAATCCGCAAGGTCTTGCTCCGCGAGGCTCCACGCTGTCATGTCATTATCTTCAAGGTTGATACGCACCAAAGATTTTGTTCGATAACTGAGTGTGGAATACAATTGTTCTTCCGTGAATCCCAACGCGGTTGTGTCTTCAAAGTCTGCACCCGTGACAACCGCATCGGTAAAATCAACCTGACTCAGCACTGAATCCTCAAAGTTTGCGTTGGTTAAGTCTTGCCCCACAAAGCTCCAGCTTGTCAAATCGTTGTTCCGCAGCGAGATGTTGCTCAGATTCCGTGTCTGGTAACTGGCTGTCGAATAGAGCTGATCGGCCGTGAAGTCCTGCGGTGTTGTCTGGCGAAAATCTGTGCCATTCACGATCGCTCCGGTGAAGTTTGCGTCGGTCAGCTGAGCTTGTTGGAAACTAGCATTCGTCAGATCCGCCCCTGTGAAGTCGGTGCCAGTCAGCGATGTGTAGTCGAAACTTGCATTTGTCAGATCCGCCCCGCTAAGGTCGACATTCGACAATGAGGCGGAAAAGAAAACAGAGCTCGTCAACACCGCACTGGCGAACCGGACGTCGACGAGTGTGGAACTGGAGAAGGAGGCGTGAGTGAGATCCTGGCCACGAAAATCCCATCCTCTGATTTCGTTCTCGTCGAAGCGAATTCCCTGCAGCTTCTTATCCTGATAACTGGCCGTCGAGTAAAGTTGTTGGGCCGTGAAGCCGCGCAATATCGTGTCGGCAAAGTTCGCGCCAGTCACTACGGCCCCCGACAGATCTGCGTTTGTCAATGTACTCTGCCAGAGACTGCCATTTGTCAGATTGGCTCCATCGAATCGAACGTCAGTGAGCGTGGATCCGGCGAAGGAGGCGTTCGTGAGATCTTGCCCGCGAAGATCCCAGCCTGTGATGTCGTTCTCGGCGAGGCGAATTCCCTGCAGGTTCTTCTGTTGATAGCTGGCCGTCGAGTACAGTTGCTGGGCCGTGAAGCCGTACAATGTTGTGCTACCAAAACTCGCCCCCGTCACCACCGCGCCGGTTAGATCGGCGTTTGTGAGCGTGGAGTAGTCCAGAAAAGCGTTCGTCAGTCTCGCTCCCGCCAGGTTAGCATTGGTGAGCACACAATCCGACATGGAGGCGCCGCTCAGGTCTTGCCCGTGGCAATCCCATCTCCTCAAGTTGTTAA
>CAZFWV010000570.1:0-2830 GCA_964522605.1 uncultured Pirellulaceae bacterium | reverse complement strand
ATTGCCTGCCAGAACTTCCCATGTTTCCGAGTCGAAGACATTTTCAACAGGCCAGGGCGAGGCTTCTGCCGAGCCTGGGGTTGCCGCGTCTTCGGCTCGGCGGGAGCCTCGCCTCACTCCCAGTTCTAACACCGCTTCTAGTTCGACTGTTTGAGATTGAGAATCGTTGGAACTCCTGTCTTCGGTACTGTTCGAGTCGCTCGCGTGCGAGGTGTTGCTCTGCGGCCATCGGGACTGCTAACGGTGAGTTTCTCGTCGGGCGAAGCGACTTCTATCATGCGGCAGGATTGAGTTGTGTTTCTGCCTGGTTTGACTGTCGGCATTGTGGTAAGCCTCGCAGCTTTCGGCGGCGACTGTACTGGGTGCTGCTTGCTTTGGTATTGCTTTTCCTCGACTCAAGAGCACACTGACAAAGCCAATGACACACCCATTGCGCGGGTACGGTAGTACCCCGTTGCGGTGCGGCCCTGCCGCGCTGCGTCTTTGCGAGCGCTGCGTTTCGATGAATCTGCGACAGGTCGGATTGAACCGCAGGGGCGGCGAACACGCAAAGTACCGCAGTGTTCAATCTCGCGAGGTCACTTGGCAGCGAGTGTGCTGTACGAGGAACGCGGAAGGGTCATTGATTCACGGCGGCGCCGTCAAAGATCCGCAATCGGCAACCCGAAACCGACAAATGTCGGACTCAAGCTGGTCGTCTCGGCTCAACGGCTGCGCTGGTGTTAATAAGCGAACGAGAACGCGCTGTCGTCGGCCACCTGTCAGGATCAGATCAAGCGATTGTGTCGGCAACTGTCCGGATTCCTGCGTGGGCGCGTACTCCAGGTCGATGCGGAGAGCACATTCCGCGATCCGGGATGCGCGGAAAGAGGTCGTCGCACCGGCGCACGTGATATGCGTCACGCGGGTCCCGGTCTCGATGGCGTCCCCAAAAACGAAGAGGGTTCCGGTCCAGGCCGTACCATCCGTTTTACGACGCAACGTCGCCAAGGGCGGGCTGACGCGGAGCGGTGCGGGATCATTTGAGTACACCGGCAAACGCACGGAGAAGGAGTGAATGGTGGTGGAGTTCGGCCGCGGTCCATCGGCGGTGATGAGTAGGTGATCCTGCCGGCTCGCGCCCGAGCTGCGCGGGTGACAGGCGACGTGGAATTGGATCCCTTGGCCACCGGGCAATGCGACGGGGCTGTCCACCTCGAGGTACTCGGCTTCCGCGACCACGGTTGCGGTCTTCCAGTCGATTGGCAGATCTGATGTGCATCGGACGCGTTTCACGGTTCCCTGGGCAACCTCCTGTTTCGCGAATGTGAGATCTGGAGGATTCAGGGCCAGCCCGTTCGTAACCGTTGCGCGAACTGCAAACGCAAAGGCGAGTTGATTATTGCCTCCATCTTCCCAGTTCGTCTCCACGACCTCGGATAGTTGCCCCTCGCGGCCTTCCGTGCGGACGTGCACAACAACGGAGGTAGATTGTCCGGGGGCTAGTCTCTTGTCGGCCACCGTTGCACGTGCGCAGCCACAGCTGGCTTGTACTCCATCGGGGATCGCCAGCTGGAGCACAGATTGTGTGGGATTCTGAAAGCGAAACGTGTGCTGGATTGGGGCTCCGGCGAGAACCTCTCCTGCTTCGTACAGGGTCAGGCGATCCTGTTCGTCTTTCTCGGCAACGGCCAGGGGGCGAGGCAGCGTTGTTGCAGGCGGATGGCATCCCGCCATGAACATGAGATACAGGATCCATCGTCGTTGGGTGGAATGTCGTGGTCTCATTGTGTGGCGGTGGCCGGCCAGGCCGGCAGTGAAAACGGTTCGTGGCGCGCCAGGCGACGCAGACCTTTTCCGATTGATTCGAGATGCGATTCAGTTTCGGTCAGGTAGCGCCGCAAGGCGCGATATAGTCCTTCTTCCGGTCGAACGCCTGTGCGTTCGCAGATCGATTCGAACAACTGGACTGCCAACTGCGTGTGATTCTTGGCATCGACGACCAGCTCGGCGAGTTCACACACTTCACGTTGCGGCTTGCTGATCGGAGGTGGGGGAGGCCCTGGCAAATACGAGTCGAGACGGATGAATTGGTCCGCGACGTTTGGCGGCGGCGCCCCATCCGGTGGCCAATCCTCCTTCAGTTCCTTCGCCAGTCGAATCAACCCAGCAGAGGTGATTTCTCGATTTGCTGCGTGAGATGTACGCACGAACTGACAGAACTCGGCCTCCGGAACCGACGCTTCAAGCTGCCATCGCGCGGACTGATTCTTGTCGATACCGAGGTCTCTCAACTTCAACGGCTCCGGAGGTGCCTTGGAACGTCGATCCCCGCCGCGAAGTTTCATTTCGATCAGCAGGCGGCCGATTCGTCGCTCGACCTGCAGCTTAAGCTCGGCCGCGAGGTTCAGTAATTCAAAGTCGAGATTCATCAGTTTCGCCTGCATTCGTACAGCATCGGCCTGGTCCCGGATCGCTTTGAGATCCGAGACCGTCTGCGCGTTGCCTAGTGCCGCCCGCGCTTCGTCAAGTCGCAGCCGTTGCACGGCGTCATCGGCCATGAGTCGCAATTCACTCATCGGACCTGCTAAGACTCCTTTCCGAAGTTCCGAAGTGGGGATTGGCCCGCTGTAGGTTAGTAGTCGAGATCCGCGCGAAAAACCGGACATGGAAAATTGCAGGATTGCCAAAAAACTCCCGGGCGGAACGGTGAGTCCGAAGATTGCGTCTGCGGTGACCGTTATCGTTGAGAGTTTGATTGGAGTCTGGTTCACCGTGGGTTAAAAGTGGTTTTAGGACGGGGAGGGCGAGGCTCCTGCCGAGCCTGGGTTTGCCACGTCTTCGGCTCGGC
>CAZFWV010000569.1:0-2846 GCA_964522605.1 uncultured Pirellulaceae bacterium | reverse complement strand
TAAAGGAAAACGGAAAGCGGGGAGTCGTACTGACGCCTCAGGTTCCGATGCTGGAAACGGGAATACCAAGGGTCCTCCCAATCGAGCTCAAGCGTCACTTTGTCCGACAAATAGCGGAAGTCATTGACCGGCACTCCGTCGTGGTAACAAACAAAGCCGATGCTGGCCGCTGCGGCGCCACTCTTTTGCGGTGGGCGAATTGTGAGCGAGTCGGGATGCTCATCCAACTTGTACCGCAAGGTCAAGCGAATCACGATGTCCGCGTCGGTTGGCTGCACGGCCAAGGGCTCGCCCGTGATCTCGTCGCGCACGATGCGTTTATCGACAACAATCCGCTCCGGCGTGCCGCGCAGCGTTTGACCATCGGCCTGAATGACCCACTCTGTGTGAAAGAACTGTTCCTGGCGCTCGGCCAGTGGCTGTGTGCTTTGCGTGAATCTCTGGTACAACTCGTCGGGCAGGATGTTCAAAAACGCCGGGATATCGACCGCCCCAATCTCAAATTCGACGCGAATCTGCTCCTCTTCGACGAAGATTTCCGCGATGGTGGAAGCTTCCATCGCTTTGGTGACCACGAGCGCATCCCCAAACGAGCGATTCGCTTGCAGCGTCGGCAGCATGATCGCAGTAGCAATCACGGACCAAAGTGGACTTCGTCGCCACATCATTTCTTCGTCAACATCTGAAGATGGAGCTTGAGCAAGTTCAGTCGGCGCGCCGGGGAATCGTCCATATACATACTCGGTTCCCAGCTCATGTAACACAGCGCAGCGCGGGTACGCATTTCAGCGTCCAGCCCTCGAAAGCCCAGCCGGTGAAAGAAACTGCGCACGAATTTCGTGCGTCTCTCATAGACGGCACGGACTGCCTCATTGGCGACTGGGTCGTGATCGGCCCAGCTGCGCACCGCGACCTCGAACGCGTCCAGTCCGTCTTTACGAACTCGCGTCATCGCGGCGATCAGCCCCGCGGCAGGATCCGCTTCCCGATAGTCATGATCCTCGCTGATCACGTCGCTATACTGCTCCGCCCAGTGCTCCAGAATGTTCCGCCGCAGATCGTCGAGATCCTTGAAATGCCAATAAAAACTCCCCTTCGTGACCCCCAGATCGCGGGCCATCCGGTCGATCCGAACACCCCGAATCCCTTCGGTGCGCAGGATTTGTAACGCGTGATTCAGCCAAGAATTACGGCTGAGGCGCCCATCATCCGTCCGGTCCAATTGCATCGAGACGGGTCCTTTCTCTCTTTTCCATACTGTAGGGTATTGACCAGGCCATCGCCGTACCCTACAGTATGGAGCTTATCAAATCGTCTCGGCGGGCTCAATATCCTTGCACATTTGTCACATGGGGAAATCGTCATGACGCGCACCCGAAAGGCTGGTCCACCCGTTGTTGTCTTCGCAGTGATCGCTGGAATCGCCGGCTACATCCTACGAGGTATCGACGTGCGACCACTCGCCGAAGTGACCGCCGCACAAGCCCAATCCGGCCAGCCGGCGAAACCGGTTGACGTCCTTCCAGACGCAATATCGCCCGTTGGTGCAGTCGCCGAAAGGGATGTGTACTACCCGGGCAGCGAGGAACTAGGACCAAACGAGATGCGGGTCGTTGCTTGCGGCACCGGCATGCCCAATGCGCGTCCCAAACAGGCGGCCGCTTGCTGGCTGGTTGAACTCGGGAATGGCGACAAATTCATTTTCGATATCGGCACTGCCTCCGCGGATCGACTTTCGGCAATGAAAATTCCCTATGACTATCTCGACAAAGTGTTCATTGGTCACTTGCACGCTGATCACTTTGGTGATCTCGATGCCCTGTGGGTTGGAGGCGTGCTCGCCAATCGCCAGCGTCCGCTCCGTGTCTGGGGGCCATCGGGAAGTGAAGAGAGGCTTGGCACGAAGCACGCCGTGGAGCACATGAAGGAGATGTACGCGTGGGACTACGCATCTCGACAGGGCAATGTCAACACCAAGGGATTTCAGATCGAAATCAACGAGTTCGACTACAAGGGAATCAATCAGGTCGTTTATGAGGAGAACGGCGTCACGATCCGAACCATTCCGGCAGTTCATGCTCTCGATGGTCCGGTGAGCTTCATTCTCGATTGGAATGGGCTTAAGTTTGCCTTTAGTAGCGACACGTACCCTAACAAATGGTGGCTAGAGCATACGAGAGACTCTGACATTGCGATCCACGAGTGTTTCTTCTCCACCAAGGTCGCAGTGGAGAAACAAGGGTGGCCAGTGGCTGATGCTCTCAACGTCGGCACGCAGGTTCACACGTCGCCGCAACAGTTTGGCAAGGTGATGAGTCAGATCAAACCGCGAATGGCCGTTGCCTATCACGTCTTCAACGATTTCGACACACTGCCCGGTACTCTCGGTGCGATTCGCGAGACCTACGAAGGTCCGGTCACGGTGGCGGTTGATTACATGGTGTTCAATGTGACGAAAGATGATATCCGTGTTCGGATGGCCGTCCATGATGAAGACATCTGGCCACAACCATCGATCACGGAGAAGCTACCTGCAGACCCGAAGGATAAAGTCGGATTCTCGGACTTCATCAGCAGCGGGCGCGTCGTCTACGAAGATGTTCTAGAGAAAATCTACAGTGAAGCCAACAAGGAGTTTGGGACAGACATTCCGACGCCGAAGTAGCACTCTATTGGTCGAGTGCGTTCCAGCACGATCAGCCGGAACGCGACGGCGACACGTCGTAAGCAGAGCACGGATCTCACATCTGCCTTTCAAGTGTTGATGTACGCGGGAACATGAAATCGGGACACGCAGCGCAGCCTTCGGCCGCAACCAAAGGGGATATTGCCGCGCTCGGCGCAAT
>CAZFWV010000568.1:0-2866 GCA_964522605.1 uncultured Pirellulaceae bacterium | reverse complement strand
CAACATCTGGTGGCTCGCTAAGACTTTTTCAGCAGTCTCGTTTCGGGGAGAGGGGTCGGGGGAGAGGGGCGTTCAACGCGCCACAATCCACGAGGAATCTTGGGACTCATCGATGCCGCGCCCCCTCATCCCCCGCCCTTCTCCCCCGCAAAGCCGGGGGAGAAGGGAGCGAGGATTTCGGTTTGTTTGTTGCCTGCCAGAGCTTCCCATGTTTCCGAGTCGACGACATTTTCAATAGGCCAGTCCTCGCCTGACGCTCACCTGCGGCTGCGGGTTAAACGAATGTTCACAGGCGATTCGGCGTTACTTCTTTCGCCGCTGGAGCCAGAGAATGGTGGATCGCAGTCCGTTCACGACCATCAGCAGCAGGACAGGAAGGACGAGGACCACAATCACGAAGACGGCGCGGACGGACGTCCCGATGACCAGCGCCTGGACCAGGAAGCGGGCCGCGGCTGCCACCATGCAGCAGACAAGCAGGACGAGCATCAGCGAGCCGAGGCCGAAGCGGGGTTGCCAGGCGGATGGGGGACGATCGTCGCTCAATGCCAATATAAACCGCACAAGATAGGGGGAATTCGGAGACAGCTAATCGGAGCGGGTCGCACGCCGCGCGTAGGGAATCTCTCAATTATTCCGATTATTCGGCCGATGGAACGTTTAGCAATCGTAGGGCGGTAGGATCGCAATCCGACGAGGTGCGAACGGACCCGTTTCGAGCTGGAAAGCGGGTAGCCGGCTGCCCGCTGGCCTTCCAATCTCTGGTACAGGACTGTGATGGGCGTAACCATGAAACGTGTATCTTTCGCCTCCGCGATCGTCATGACGGTGCTGTGGACCGTCGGCTGCCATACCACACCGCGTCACGGGTCGTTCGCGTCCACGGGGCCCACGCCCGGGGAAGTCGCATGCGAGGACGGTTCCTGCTCTGTGGGCGACTATGGCGCGACGGCGAAACCGAACCTGGCGGCGGTTCCGAATTATGAGGCAAGCCAGGGGACGGGTGCCGCAGCGAACTATCAGATCAACGGGGGTCAGGGTGGCCCGCTGGCGGGCTATCACAACCGACATCATGTCGGGCCGCAGTCACACCTGGGCGCGATGCCCGGTCCCGCGATGGGTCCACCGGCTCCCACGGTAACGTATCCCTACTACACGACGCGGGGTCCGCGGGACTACTTCTTGAACAACCCGCCGACAATTGGCCGCTAACCCTGGAAGCGTCCGACGACGAGGGCGATGTTCTGCCCGCCGAAGCCAAAGCTGTTGTTCACAGCGATCTGGCATTTGGCGGGCCGAGCCTCATTCGGCACGTAGTCGAGATCACAGGCGGGATCCGGATTCTCGTAGTTGATTGTTGGCGGGAGGACTTGATCGCGAATTGCCAGGAGGCAAACGATCAATTCCGTCACGCCTGCCGCGGCAATCAAGTGGCCCATCATACTTTTCGTGCTCGAGACGGGCACTTGATCGGCGCGCTGGCCGAAGACACTTCGACAGGCGACCGTTTCGACGCGGTCGTTGACGGAAGTGCTGGTCCCGTGGGCGTTGACGTAATCGACCTGATCGGCGGACAAACCGGCATCGGCCAAGGCCATGTTCATGCAGGCGATGGCACCGCGGCCTTCCGGGTGAATATCGGTGATCCGGTACGCATCGGCGGTTGTGCCGTAGCCGAGTAGTTCTCCAAAGATCGTTGCACCGCGTCGGCGTGCGTGTTCCAGGTCCTCCAGCACCACCATCGCCGCCCCCTCACCGAGCACGAATCCATCACGCAGTCGATCGAAGGGACGCGAAGCCTTCTGCGGCGGATCGTTGTGGGTGGAAATCGCCGTCAGCAGGTTGAAGCCGGTCACGCCAAACGGATGGATCATGCTATGGGATCCGCCCGCGAGCATCAGGTCGACATCACCTCGCCGAATCATCTCGGTTGCTTCGCCAATCGCCTGACTGCTGGCGGCGCAGGCCGTCAAACAGTTCGAGTTGGGCCCCTGGGCGTTGAACATGGCGGCGAGATAGCCCGCCGGCATATTCGGTTCCTGCTCCAATTCAGCCGTCGGATTCAGCGATTCCAATCCAACTTGGATGAATCGATCGATATTGAGTCCGTCGTCATCCAGGCCTCGCGTGATCATCTGAGAGAAGGAAAGGAAATCCTGGTTCCCTTCGCCACATCCGAGGTAGACACCGAAGCGAGTCGGGTCGAGATCCGACTCGAGGCAGCCCGAGGCGTCGATGGCCTGTCGCGCGGCGCCGGCGGCGAAACACGTGTGGCGTGCCCGATGCTGCCAGCGGTGCGGATCGTCGACGACTTGCGAAATGTCCCAATTCTTGATTTCTGCGGCGATGCGTGTGGGAAACCGACTTGCGTCAAAGATCGTGATGTAGTCGACACCCGAGCGACCTTCCTTCAGTCCCGTCCACATCGCCTCGAGATCATTCCCCATAGGGTTGATGCAGCCCATTCCTGTAATGACAACACGTCGTCTGCTCATCGTGTTCGACTCTCTCCCGGAAGTGCCCGACTCGATCCGGACGATAGTGCGGTAAGATCGCTAGAACCCGTTTCAAAACCTGAGCCGAAGGCGCTAGCCTCGGGCCAATTGTCCATGCGACTCGGCAAATCGTGGCCCGCGGCTAGCGCCGTCGGCTCACAAACTCGGTCCGTAGCGGTTTTGAAACCACTTCTCGTATTATCACCGTTCGCAGCGCAGACGGGCTACTGGCCGAGAGTAGCTCGTTCCGCCGCCAGCAGATGCTCGGGAATCCGGAGTGGACGACCCTCCTCGTCCACGCCGACATCATACAGCCTGTAGACGCGGAGCATACGCAGTAATCCGACCGGTTCAAAAAAATCGCGGTCGAT
>CAZFWV010000567.1:0-2869 GCA_964522605.1 uncultured Pirellulaceae bacterium | reverse complement strand
ACATCGCCCAAGTCGTGAGGCATCGGGTGGCTTAGTGCGGCGATCCGAATTCTCACGAATTCGGCTACGGCCGGCTGCGCGTAGGCTGGCAATCGGGGCACCAGTACGTTGTTCGTCCCAGATCGCCTTGTCGGCGGATTTGAATTCGCGTGCCGCATTTCAGGCAGGGCTGTCCGCTGCGGCCATACACCCAGAGCCGCTGCCCGTCACGACCAAAACGCGTCCGACGCGGCGATCCCGCGAGATTGCGACGCATCAGTTGTTGCGCGGTTTGCAGCACGTCTCGGATTTCGTCGTCGGACAGTTGCTGGCCTCGAAGGAATGGATTCAGCCGGCGCAGGAAGAGCACTTCCGATTTGTAGACGTTTCCAATGCCGCAGACAATCGTCTGGTTCATCACCGCCTCACCGATCGGTAGCAGGTTGCAGCGACGAAAGCGAAAGAGTGCAGTTTCGAGATCGAAGTGAGCTCCCAGCAGATCAGGTCCGAGTCGTGAGAGGTGTGGATGATGCGGCAGTTGGGACTTGGTCAACAGCTCGAGTTTCTTCGGCGAGAAGCAGACACATACGTGCTCCCCGACATCCAGAACCAGTGCGGCTCGTTGGGCTGGTTTTTGCCATGCCTGGTCCGGTCGATAAATGTGCCACGACCCGGTCATTCCCAGGTGGGAGTGGATCACATGCTCGTCACCGAGATGGATCAGGAGGTGTTTTCCACGTGCCTCCGTTGCGGCCACTCGACAGCCGTTCAGTGCGGAGGGATCCCAGGTTGAGTCCGGGATCGTGACCGCTCGCACGAAGCTTCCGTCGAGTACCACGCGGAGTCGCGCGGCGGTGCGGAAAATCGTATCGCCCTCCGGCATGAATTGGCCCGATCGAGATGTCTGGTGGAAAGATCCCCGGCTGCTGCTTGCTTGAATCCTCTCCGTGTTTTAGGCTGCCGGTGCCGGAGGTGTCAAACGCCTCGGTTCTCTCCTTGGCTTTCCTTGGATTGATATAGGAGTTTCCCGTGCGCACCCGAAACCAAAGGTCGCTCCAATTCGTCGCGTACTGCGGGCTCGCCCTGCATTTTGTGTTGGCACAATCGAACGCCGTGCCCGCAGCGGAAACAGCTAAACCAGCGCGCGGTCCGCACGTGGCGCCGTCACCCGAAGAAGCAAGCACGCTGCGCGATCGAGTCAATCGAATGCTGATCGAGCAGGTGATGGGAAAATGGTATCCCCGAACCGTCAATCGGCAGCGGGGTGGTTTCCACCAGAATCTGGCGCGCGACTGGACGCCGCTGCCGGACCAGAACTGCTTTCTCGTCTATCAGGCACGGATGACGTGGACGGCGGCCGCATTTGCGGAGTTTTCGCCGGCTGACCGCGAAGAGTATCTCGAATACGCGCGGCATGGGGTGGAGTTTCTTGATCGCGTGATGCGCGACCGTGAGCAGGGCGGATTTCACTGGATTCTTGATGCGCAAGGAAATCTGAGTTCGCAACTGGGTACCGACAAGCATGTCTACGCGACGGCGTTCGTGGTCTATGCCGGCAGTCGCGCCTACGAAGTGACCCGAGATCCCCGCGCGTTGCAGGTGGCACGAGATGCGTTTGAATGGCTGGAACAATGTGCTCACGATTCCCAGTACGGGGGATATCACGAGGGGCTGGGACGCGACGGTACTCCGCAACTCGCGTGGGATCCATCAGCATCCTTGGCGGAGCGATACGACCGCATGTCGGTGTATCGGGGATTTAAGTCGATGAATGCGCACATTCATCTGCTTGAGGCGCTGGCCGAGCTGCATCGAGTGGATCCGCAGCCGCTCGTTCGTGAACGACTCGAAGAAACCCTCGCGATTGTTCGTGATCGGATTGCCGTGGAGCCAGGTGCCTTGAATCTGTACCTGACGCGAGATTGGCGCGCCGTACCCGCCCACGATTCATTTGGGCACGACGTCGAAACAACCTATCTGTTGCTAGAAGCGGCAGAATCGCTGGGCGGTGAGGAAGACGAGCGGACATGGCACGTTGCCCGACAGCTGACCGATCATGCACTCGACTGGGGGTGGGACGAGAAGTACGGTGGATTCTACGACAAGGGAGAGGCTTTTCGTCCGGCGTTCGAACGCGATAAGATCTGGTGGACGCAGTTCGAAGGACTGAACACGTTGCTGCTGCTCCATCACCGATTGGGCCACGAAACAGATCGTTACTGGCAGGCGTTTCTCAAACAGTGGCATTTCATCGAACACTACCAGGTCGATACGCAGTACGGGGGAGTGTTCGAACACGTGGCGGAAGATGGAACCTTGACGTCCGCGGGACAAAAGGCCTCGCAGTGGAAGGCGGCCTACCATACCGCACGATCGCTGATGAACGTCTCTCGATTGCTGCAGCAGTGGACTCTCGCCGACTCGCGATGACGGCGGGACATTCTCCGGGCGTCCGATTCGCTTCAGCCGGAACAACCGCACCGGGCGGCGGCTAGCCGGTGCCTTGAATGGATGCGGACCGGTATGTGGAACGTGCCAATTCGGCGACTTTTCGAAGGTCGCTTGATAGAATGAGGATACGACCGCGCCTTTCGCCGCCGTTGAAATAGGCTGGAGGCTGGAGGCTGGAGGCTGGAGGCTGGAGGCTGTGGTCTGTAGCCTCCAGCCTGCAAGAGTCGCTTCCGGCGGGTCGCTCGATTTCTTGCCGAGAGAACCACGATTTCACCGTTCGCAGTGCAGAGCCTTTTCGGGCCTGTCCTCCTGATGACGCGTTTCCTTTCCATCCTGTTGCTGGTGACCTGTACGCCGATTCCCATCCAGGCGGGGCTGCAGTTCCAATTCGACTACCGGTATGACCGCTTCGGTTTCTTCGATCCTCCCGCCCGACGCG
>CAZFWV010000566.1:0-2876 GCA_964522605.1 uncultured Pirellulaceae bacterium | reverse complement strand
TCGGAGCCGGATTCCCATGAAAGTAGCCGAAGTCGTGAGACTTCGGAGGTTTCGGGGTGCCACCGAATTCTCACGAATTCGGCTACGAAGCGCATCTGGTTATTCGTTCGTGTTGCGCACATCTTCCTAGAATCCCTTCTATTTTTGCCTCCTGCAGCACCCGCCTGTTTTACAATGATGCGGTGACAAAATGGCAAACCGCTTGCAGGAGGACAATTCGTGAGACATGGCCTGAAATGGACCAGCTTGGTGCTGTGGCTTGCCACTGCGAATGGTATTTCGTTGTGCGCTGCTCCAGACCGCGACGGGATCGACATTCTCGTATCCAACCCAAGCACGTTTGACCGACACAACGAACCGTTGACATGCGGCCTCCCACTGACCAAAGGTTTTGTATCCGACCCGGATCAACTCCGGCTTCTCAGTTCGCGAGGCACGCAGATTCCGCTTCAGATTGAGGTGATTGAGCGACACGCTGACGCATCACCGCGTTGGATTCTCCTCGATTATCTTGCAGACCTTCCCGCCGAAAATACGACGACCTGCCGGCTGATCTCGGGGCAAGGTCACGACGAGCCTCCTGAACGAGTGACCTGCGAGCTTCGTGATGGAATCGCAACGATCGACACGTCTGCTGCGAAGTTCCGAATCAACACGCTACGGCTTCGCCTGTTCGATTCGGTTCAGGTCCAGGATCAGGAGCTGATCGACAACACACGTGACGACGTGGGGATCTTGCTGGAAGATGAAGGTGGAAACCCGCTTTCCGTCAGCACTCATACGACGTCCGCCGAAATCGAATGCTCGGGCCCCCTTCACGCGGTGCTTCGTGTGCGCGGTGAAATGACTTTTGCTGAGAACGAAGCCGCAAGGTATGTGTATCGCATGCATTTCTTTGCAGGGAAGCCGGAAGTGCGTGTGCAGTTCACATTCCACAATCCGGCCGCTCACCATCACCCCGGCAATCTCTGGGACTTAGGATCAGGGGGCTCGCTGTTCTTGCAAGATGTGTCGCTGTACCTTGCGCTGCCTAATACGAATCCATGGAATTCGTACGTACCGGAAATTCCCCGCCAGGCCGCCACGCCAACGATCAAGCTCTACCAGGACTCTTCCGGCGGACAGAATTGGCAATCGGTGAATCATCTCGACAAAGACTACGAAGTTCCCATCCAATTCCGAGGATTTCGCATCTACGCGGGCGATCAACAAGTTGCAGAGGGCGATCGTGCCATCGGATGGCTCCTTGCCTCAAGCGGGTCAGGAAACGTTGGCGTCGCCGTGCGAGAATTCTGGCAGAACTTCCCCAAGTCTCTGGGAATAGAATCGAATCGGCTTCGCGTCGGGCTATGGCCGCGAGAATCGAAGGGCGTTCATGAGATCTTGGGCGGCGAACAGAAGACTCACGAGATGTTGTTTGTATTTGGCCGTCCGAATGAGTCGACGGATGCGATCGAGCGGCGCCTGACGGCCTTTGTCACTCCGGTCTATCCCATCGTGGATCCGGCGGTGATCGTCGATTCGGCTGTCTTCGGTCCAACCGCATCACTGGATCGGCAGCATTATGGTCAACTGGAGCAAACCTGCGACGCGGCAGTTCACGCTCGCGGCGGACGGCCCGATACGATTCGCAGCCAATGGGAACGGATAGACGAATTCGGTTGGCGCCATTTCGGCGATACGTTCGCGGATAACGAACGAGCTCCGGAAGCGATGATCCGAGATTTCCCCGAACACCATCTGGGCCAGAATCCAATCAGCCACTTCGTCAACGAGTACGATGTGATCGCAACCTTAATGCTCCAGGGAATTCGCCGCGCGGACCCAACCTGGTTATGGATGGCGGACGTTATGTCGCGTCACCATGCCGACATCTGCGTCTACCATACCGACGAGGGAGCACCAGCGTATGCGCACGGGCCCTTCATGCACACAACGCATGAAACCGCTGCCTATCGCAGCACGTTTCGCAGCTATCCGATTGAAGCGCAAAGATACGGACTTCGTTATGGGCAGGGAGGTGGCCCAAACGCAGGACACACGTATGTCGAATGTCTGGCGCATCATTACCGCCTGACCGGCGATCGAGTCAGCCTCGATGCATTCCTCGAAGTGGCCGATTGGGCAGCGGATAGCCCTTGGTTTGATCGCAAGATGATGGGAGACAATCGCGGATACGGGAACTTTCTCAACACATTCGTCCAGGCGTACCTCCTGACCGGCGATCAAAAATACTACGATCGTGCCATAACGCTGACTGATTGGATTGAGCAGCCATTTGAGGGGCTCGGAGGGAATCTGTTCGTCAAGGCAGCAGGCCGTTTCCTCCAGATGAAAAGCAATGCGGGCCAACTGGATGATGATTACCGACGAGTGCAGCGATTGATTTGTCAGTTTGGCGATCTCTACCTTTCGCTCCCCGAAAGTCGCTGGACTGGATCCTTGGAACAACGTTGTTTTCACAGTGAAGTGCTTTGCACCTGCTACTTGTATGCTCCTCAAGATCATCCTCAACGGCAAAACTACTATGAGACGGGACGAAGAATCCTGGATGAAGGGTTGCGGGATTTCCCCGGCCACTATCTCCCGGTCAAATCCTGGGTGATGTGCTTCGCGAACACGGGTGCCTACTTCAAGGCGAAACAGGTCTGGAAGGAGGAATCGCAGTCCGGCCGGTGAGCGCACGACGCGGGTCGAGGGCGCATTTCAAGACTCATTCTCGTGGCAGAATCTAACTCTGCGTCTCTGCGGACTCTGCGTTTCAATCGGAACTGTCGCGGATTCATCTAAACGCAGAGCTCGCAAAGACGCAGAGGGCCGCAGAGCAGCTCCTAGCACACGAGCTAACGGGAAGGTGCTTCGTCAACGAAGTGCAG
>CAZFWV010000565.1:0-2887 GCA_964522605.1 uncultured Pirellulaceae bacterium | reverse complement strand
GACAGGGAAAGAGGAAAGAGGAGAAGAGAAGGGAAGGGAAAGAGAATAAAGGTACGGGAGGGCAATACTGCCCGAGGCGACGAGCGGGCAAACGACGAATTCACGCGTTGGGAACGACGAATTCACGCGCCCGGTTTGGCTCGGTTAGGCCTTCTGCAACAGTTTGCCAAACTCCTCGGCGGTGGCGTCAACCGTTGTCCGAATCTGGTCTGGGGAATGCTCACTCGTAATAAAGAACCGCAACCGGGCGGCTTTTTCTTCCACGGCCGGATGCAGAATCGGTTGCACGTTGATTCCGCGATGGTACAGCGCGCGGGACAGTTGCAGGGCCAGCATCGAATTTCCGATGATCACGGGAACCACTGGGGTGTTGTTGCTGGTTCCTGTATCGAGCCCCTTCTCCTTGGCAAGTTGTAGGAAGAGTGTGGAATTGCGAATGCAGCGGGCGACGATTTCGGGATGCGCTTCGATTCGCCGGATGGCTGCCAACGCGGCGGCGGCGTTTGGCGGAGAAAGTCCCACGCTGTAGACGAATCCTGGCGAAGTGTATTTCAAGTAGGTGATCAGCTCTTTCGCCCCGGCAATGTAGCCACCACAACTGCCGAACGATTTACTGAGCGTACCCATCAACAGGTCAATCTGATCGGCGCGCAGGCCAAAATGCTCGACGACACCGCGTCCTGTCGCTCCCATCGTCCCGATGGAATGAGCTTCATCGACGAACAGCATCGCCTTAAAGCGATCCTTGACTTCGACGAAATCCGGTAATCGCGGGTAGTCGCCATCCATGCTATAGACGCCTTCGATGACGATCATCACACGGCGGTAGTTCCCGCGCATGTTCTCCAGCATTCTTGCACAGGTGGCGGCGTCGTTATGCGGGAATGCGCGCCGTTGAGCTCCTGACAACAGACACCCCTGAATGATGCTGTTGTGGGCCAGTTCGTCGTGCAGAATCAGGTCCCCGGGTTGGAGCAGATGACCGATTGTCGATTCATTTGTCGCGTGACCACCCACGTAGACGATTGCGTCTTCTGCTCCCAGAAACTGGGCAATCGCCAACTCCAATTCCCGATGAATCGTCTTTTCTCCCGAGACGACGCGACTGGCGGACACACTTGTGCCGAATCGTTCAATCGCGGCCTGGGCGGCGGCATTGACTTCGGGGGCGCCCGAGCTGCCCAGGTAGTTGTAGCTTGAGAAATTGATCATCTTCCGACCGCGGATCACCGTCGTGTCGGCCGTCACCCCTTCGTGAACATCAAAATAGGGGTTCTCAATTCCCATCATCTGGAACCGAGTCAAGCGTTGTTGAAGCTCCTGCACTTCGGGAAATTGCCGCACATCGTATTCGGCGCGCTGAATTTGCTCGAGCGATCTCCCTGCCACGGGAGTCGCTTCCGATTCGACGGGAGCGTGCTGTTCAACAGCACCTTCGACACCCAGCAGATTCCGGATCGTCTCGCTCAGATCATTCACCGACGTCTCGGCGGTAAACTGATCGAGGGGGATTTCCACATGCAGTGCGGACTCAATCGCATTCTTGAGTTCGACCCCCATCAGCGAGTCGAGGCCCATCTGAGAAATGGGTTGTTCCCGATCGATCGAGGTCGGACTGATCCCCAACGTCTTCGCCACCTGCTCGGCAACAAAATCGAAGACGAGCCGCACTTGTTCTTGCTCGCCCGCGGCCAAGATCCGATCACGCGGAGGCCCAGATCCTGCTCGGCTGATCGCCGAGCTTTCCGCGGCGCGCGTGTGCAGAGCCGCCAGTTCCAATAACAGTCGCGGCGTCTGCGCCCGAGGAAACTGCCGGAGGAATTTTTGCCACTCGATCGGGAACACACCCGTGTTGGCATCCCGATCCTCCAGTAACGTCTCCAGCAGCAGCAAACCTTCTGCGGGACGAATCCGATCCAAGCCAATCTGGGACCAGCGCTGCGGGTCCTGTCCGGAAGCCATTCCACCACCGGCCCACGGACCCCAATTCACGCTCAAACCGGGCAAACCGTTCTTGCGACGCGAGAGCATCAGCGCATCGAGGAAGGCGTTGGCCGCGGCATAGTTTGCCTGTCCGGGGGAACCCAGAACGGATGCGATCGAAGAGTAGCAGACAAACCAGTCAAGGCTCGCTGCGTGAGTCAGTTGGTGCAGATGCCAGCCGCCAGCTACTTTTGGGTGCAGGACCTCTTGAAATGTCTGCCACGTTTGCTGCGGCAAGGTTGCATCGTGCAACACACCCGCTGCGTGCACGATGCCTCGCAGCGGCGGCAACTCGTCCTGGATCCATTGCACGAGGGATTGAACCTCTGATTCAACGCCCACATCGATCGCTCGAACGTGGGTTTGTACTCCCAGTTCTTCCCACGCAGCGATTCGCTCCCGTGCCGCATCATCGGCTTGACCACTCCGGTTCGTTAATACCAGAGTGCGCGCTCCCTGCGAGACTAACCAGGAGGCGGTCTCCAATCCCAATGCACCAAGTCCGCCCGTGATCAGGTAGGTTGCTTCGCCCGTCACCAAGGTCGCTGAATCCCGTGGTGGCGGCACCGTAATCACGACCTTGCCCCGATGTCGCGCCTGTTGCATGTGTCGGAATGCGGTCACCGCATCACGAACCGAAAAGGTTTCGGAGGGCAGGGGCGGCAGCTTTCCCGATTGGAACTGAGGCAGCAATTCGCCCAGCATTTCGTGAATCAGCCCCGGCTTCTGTTGCTCTTCAATTCCCAAATCAAACGGAGCGTACAGGGCGTCCGGTCTTGCCGCGGCAAACTGTTCGGCACTCCAGATGCCAATCTTCCCGATCTCGACAAAACGTCCGCCGCGTGCCAAGGCGTGAACGGAGGCCGGAATGAAATCCTGGTTCAGACTATTCAGGACGACGTCG
>CAZFWV010000564.1:0-2917 GCA_964522605.1 uncultured Pirellulaceae bacterium | reverse complement strand
ATTCTGCGATCGAATCAGCAGCAGATGATTCGCGACAACATGATCAAGAAGGGACAGACGGAAGAACAGGCGCGGGCCGAAATCGAGACGCTGTTGACGCTGATGGATCACCTGGATCAATTGCGGCTGGAGATTGGAAACCAGCAGAATCAACCCCAGGCGGTGCTGCAATTGAGGGTGCGATGAACAGGCCAATGGAACACCCTGGGGATCCCGATTGGGCCTGGGCAGCCTATGTTCCTGACGAGGATCGACCCTGGAATCTGCAACTCGTGGGACACCTCTTTCGGCGAGTGGCCTGGGGAGCCAGTTGGCCTCAATTGCAGCAATCTCTCACAGAGGGACCGGCACGCACGATCGACCGATTCCTCCAGCCGGACGATGACGTCACTCGCTTCGAGCGCACCTATGATGACTTTGATGCATCTGCGGATGGTTCGGAGTCGGCCGACACGCTCCGCGCCTGGTGGTTGCGGCGGATGCTGCTGACGCCCGATCCGCTTCAGGAAAGGATGACGCACTTCTGGCACAATCACTTTGCGATCAGTAATGGGCGTGTGCGGAATTCGACGATGATGCGACGCCATGTGCATCTGCTCCGCAAACATGCCCTCGGCAATTTCGCTGAATTGTTGAGCGAAGTCCTCCAGGATCCTGCAACGTTAGTCGGCACCGATTCGGCGGCAAACCGCCGATCGCAACCGAATTCCAATTTCGCCCAGATCTTGCTCGAACACTACACATTGGGTCCGGCGAACTATCAAGCGGAAGATGTGGATCAGGTTGCTCGCACCCTGACCGGATGGTTTGTGACTCGCGGTCAAACTCGCTTCGTGGCACGAGAACACGATGCGGATCCGAAGAGAATTCTGGGACAAGAGGGAGATTTTGCCGCCGCGGATCTGGTGCGGATCTTGGCGGAGCATCCGGCGACGGCAAAGATGCTCATCAGAAAACTCGATCGGTGGTTCGTGACCGAAGGCTTACCGCCCAGCGACGAATTGTTGCAGCCTCTCGTCGAACGGTTTCAACGCGATCGCGAACTCCGGCCGATCGTCGAAATCATGCTTCGTTCGAATCGCTTCTATTCATCGAGCAGCTACCGCAGCCGGGTGAAGAGTCCGGTGGAGTTTGGTGTCGGCATGGCGCGCAGCCTCGAGGTTCTCGTGCCGACGGGCCAACTTGGAGAGGATCTGGCCCAGATGGGCGAAAACCTCTTGCACCCGCCGACCCTCGCCGGCTGGCCCGCAGGGACCGATTGGATCAATCCTGCCACCCTGACCGGTCGTCGGCAGTTGGTTGAGGCTCTCGTGACGGGCCGGGAACCATATGGTGAGCGGGTGGGCCTGGGCGACTTGGCTAAGCGGCACCTTCAATCGGTTGCCGCCCCGTCGGAACAGTTTTTGATCGATCTGCTTCTGCAAGGCGACCTGCCCGATCATGTGATCGATGCCGTCCGACAAAGAGCTGCTCCGTCCGATTCCGTCTTGCCCGATGTACGACTCCAGCAGGTTGCCATCGCACTGATGTCGATGCCGGAGTTCCAACTAAGTTGAGGGAAACGCGTATGCAGACCAATCGACGTGGTTTCTTGCGGTGTTCCTTGGGAGCGACCGCGCTGAGTTGGCTTGATCCGACTCCGTCGCTGAGCGTTGCTCAGGGCGACGCGGACCTCGGGGATACCGTGCTGGTCGTCGTGGAGTTGAGTGGCGGGAACGATGGGTTGAATTCCGTGGTTCCCTACGGGGATGACGAGTACTATCGAAAACGGCCCACCATTGGTCTGCCAGCCAGCCGACTGCACCGGATCAACGATCACGTGGGTTTTCATCCGAATCTGAAGGAGTTTCAACGGTTGCTGGATGAGGGTCAGTTGAGTGTCTTGCAAGGCGTTGGCTATCCCGAACCGAGTGGAGATCATGAAATCTCGTTGCGGTATTGGCAAACCGCGTGTCCGCACGATGCGAACTGTCAGACCGGTTGGCTGGGGCGTTGGGTGGATTCCGTGAATCCGACGGAACCTCCCGCTGTGCCGGCTGTGTTTGTGGGAGAAAGCCGCAAGCCCTTTACGCTGAACGCCGCCCAGTCCGTGATTCCCGCGCTGCGCAGTGCAACACAGTGGCAATTGGGATCGGTCGATGGAGGCCAGGCAGCCGACTCCGCGGCGGCTGAATGGTCCGACCTGGCCACGCTGCCGCGCCCCGCTTCGGAGCAAGCCTTGCTGCGCCATATTCAGCAAAATACGTCGTCGGCCGCCAGGGCAAGCGAGCGAATTCGGCAAATCATCGAGCGGCGTTCGCGCGGAACAAACATTTCGTATCCTCCCTATTCCTTTGCTAGGTCGTTGGATGCGGTTGCTCAACTGATTCGCGCCGACGTGGGAATTCGCGTTTTCTGCACCGAGTTCGGGGGGGACGGATTCGGTGGCTTTGACAATCACGCCAATCAGTTGGGAAACCACTGCGCGCTGCTGCAGCAACTCGCCGAGTCGATCGGTGCTTTCGTCGCGGATTTGCAGCGGGACGGCGAGTTGGACCGTGTGCTGCTGATGACGTTCTCCGAATTTGGTCGTACGATCGCGGAGAATGGGCGACGCGGAACCGATCATGGGTCGGCCGCTCCCGTCTTTCTCGCGGGCGGAAAACTGTGTCCGGGTTTGATTGGAGACCACCCCAAACTTACGGAACCGGAAAACGGTGGCTTGCCCTTTCACACCGATTTTCGCCGATTGTATGCCACCGTGCTCGAGCAATGGTTAGGCTTTGACAGCCGAGCCTGCTTGGGAGGAGCATTTCCGACCCTGGAGATTCTGCAGACATAGCCGAGAGCGCGAGGTTCGTTTTAGCCCGCAGCCGTCAGGCGAGGACAGAAGTAAGAACAGAAGATCATCCTCGCCTGACGGCTGCGGGTTAAACGA
>CAZFWV010000563.1:0-2922 GCA_964522605.1 uncultured Pirellulaceae bacterium | reverse complement strand
AGGCGGATCGACCGAGAGGAAAAGGAATGATCGGAGCGGGATTGCTGTTCCTGATCGGTTTGGGCCTGAGCGCGTTTTTCAGCGGTTCGGAAACCGGCTTTTACCGGGCGACACGCGTTCGCCTGACCATGGATGCGATGAGTGGCTCCTTGATCGCCCGTGGTTTGATTTGGCTGGCGAACAATCCGGCGGCGTTTGTCGCGACCACGCTGATCGGAAACAATCTCGCCAATTACCTGACATCGCTTGCAATCGTTCTGGCGACGGCCCGGCTCTTGCCATCGCAAGAAGGATGGGCGGCCGTCATCGTTCCGATGCTGTTCTCACCCGTGGTCTTTGTCTACGGAGAGTTATTACCCAAGAATCTCTTCTTTTATGCCCCCAATCGGCTCCTGCAGCTGGGAGGACCTCTATTTCTGTTCTTCGGTCTGCTGTTCCTGCCCGTCTCTCTGGTCCTCTGGCTCCTGAGTCGCGCCGTGCAGTACGTCGTCGGGCAAGCGCCGGAACAGATGCAGGTATCCTTGGCGCGGAAGGAACTCCAACGCGTGCTGGATGAGGGTCATCAGGTGGGAATCCTTCGACCGGCACAGCGACGGCTGGCCCAAGATATGTTGTCGCTGGCCAACTCTTCCGTCGAACGCTACTGCACGCCCCTCGGACGCATGCCGTCGGTGCAGCTCGGCGCCGCCAAGGAAGAAGCGTATCGGATCGCCCGGCGACAGCAGAAGTCGACGATCCTCGTGACAGAACCCCATGGACGACGGGTGGTCGGTTACGTCCGCATTCTCGACCTGCGGCTCGAACCCGGCTCAACGGTGCGAATGTCTCGTCCGCTGCTGGAGATCCCGCAGTCGGAATCTCCGATCTCGACACTAATGCGGATGCAGAGCAACGCAGAACAGGTGGCTCGCGTCGTGGACGAACATGCGCAAACGGTAGGCGTGATCGATTCGCGCGTGCTGCTCGAATCACTCCTGCGCCGCACCGAATCTCAAGTCTTGTAACGGATTGCGCGCCGAATCGCCTAACTCTTGCGGTATCCCAGATCCTGGATTACCCCAAGCATTTCCTCATAGCCAATGAAGCGTCGACGATGCCGCAGTTTGTACTCGTCGATCGCCTTCGCCAGCTCGCGCGCTGGAGCCGAGAGCTCCTCGTAACTGTTACCAAATTGACGACGCTCTACGAGGGGGGGAACCGCCGTCCCGTAGCTTCTTCGATCAACGAAGCTGGTCGCCGCCTGAACCGTCGTTTCCGTCATGAATGGGCTCCTGAATCGGGATGACACCGATACGGTGAATGGTCGCCGACTATCAAGAAAGGTTACGCCACAAACTGCCCTCGGTCAAAAGAAGAGCTCGCTGACGGGACCGGATCTAGCGTCGCGTCGACGCAGGATCTTCCTCTGGAAGCGACGCGATTTGCGTCATCAGTCGGCGGAGCGACGTCTGTTGCTCCGGTGTCGCGAGAAGAAATGCGTCGCGCAGCGCCCGACGAGCAAGCTCGCCGTGACCGAGCTGCCAATGCGCTTCGGCAAGTTGGCCCAGCAATTCCGCGGTGGGAGGGCCCAATTCGACTGCTTTCGTCAGGGACTCGACCGCTTCGTCGTATCGTCCAACCTGCTGCTGGGCTAACCCGCGGAGTTCCCAGACTCGGCGTTCTGAGACATCCCCGACTGACGAATTGTCAAGTTGCTGCAGTGTCGCCAGAGTGCGACTGGGACGTCCGAGCTGATGATGGATTTCGGCTACCGCCAGTAAAGTATCGGAGTCGTGCGCATCGTAGGAAAGAGACCGATAGTAACTGTCCAGAGCCTCCAGGACTTTCCCTTGTCGCTCGAGGACGGTGGCATGCAACCGCCAGGCAGCCTCGTTTTGCGGGGCAGACCGCAGGGCCGCGTCCGCCAGTCGGCTCGCCTCCCCCAAGGTCCCCAGCGCCAGCTGCATCTGCCCCAATTGGATCAGCATCGACGCATCTCGCTCTCCCGACATTTCGACCGCCCGCGAGAGATGCTCAACCGCCTGTTGCCGGGCGCCTCGCTCCCACAGGCATTCGGCCAACCGACAGCGGGCTTCGACGTCATTCGGACAGCTATCGACTGCCTGCTGGAAAATGGCCTCCGCCCGCTGAGGCTGCCCATGCTGCCACGCATCCATGCCCTGCTGCGACAACTGGCGAGCCAGCATGACGTCCTGACGCACAGGCCCCATTCGTCGAAGTCCCGTGCAGCCAACGATCACGACGAACACCAGCATGCCCCATGCCGGAAGGATCTTCGTTCTGCAATCGAGCTTGACGCTACCGTCCATGTTGTCGCTGATTCCCGTTCCACACCGCCCGGCGCAAACCGGCGTTCGGAAAGTCATAGACGTTTTCTCTTACCGTCGATTCGGATGCCAAATCGCCCGTCATCTCGCCCACTTCCCCCCAAGAAGGTCATGCAACTCTTAAGTTGATGTCTCGGAAGAGGTTTTACTTTACCCTCCCGCGCTGCGGGAGGGTCGGACGCGTAGGGTCTTTCGTGAACGAGCGACACGCGCCGATTGTGTTGCCCCGCTCCGCCCTCTCCGGGCCTGCGGCCCGACTCTCCCAGAGAGGTCGTGCAGTTTTAGCTGCCTGATGACGGCGCGCGAAAAGGTATCAAGTGCGACGATTCGCCACAAGAAGAGCTCTCAGCCCCCGTAGTCCGACTTGTCTCAAGTCGGCAGAACTGCCCCACGTAAGAAGTAGACAAGAAACGGTCCTCGGAGACACCAATCCCGCCTCCGAGTGCGGGAAAGGAGCCGGCGATTGACGAACAAGGAGTTCCGATTGTTGAGGGCAGTGGCCAGGGGACCGGGGAGATCCGCCGAAATTCCCCGTTCCTCGCCGTTCTCCACTCGCCAATCCAAAATCTGTCTTCCCCTCAGCAATCGGAACTCC
>CAZFWV010000562.1:0-2932 GCA_964522605.1 uncultured Pirellulaceae bacterium | reverse complement strand
CTCGGGTCATACCCCTTGAGTTGCACATGTGTTGTATTGGGTTGAATGAGTTGACGGGGTGCTTTGGGTGGCTTGCGGCTGGTTCGGGGCGACGACCGCGACGCGGTGCCTGTCCCTGCGTTGCGTCCCTGCGTTGCGCTTTGAGCGGTGGGGAGGATGCCGTATACTAAACGTCTGTCTAGTATGGGGACGATGAAGGTCAGGGAGGATGACATGGATGTTCCCGCATTCCTGCAGGCGGTACGCAGCCATCCGCGATACTGTGGCCAGATCGTACATCAGGAGGTAATCCCCGAGCGGCCGGCGCGGGAGGGGCGACCCGACCGACCGTTGCCGGAGGCGCTACAGCGGCTGCTACGGAACCGGGGAATTGAGCAGCTCTACCAGCACCAGGTTGAGGCACTCGAAACCGGTCGTGCGGGGCGGGACTGGGTCGTCGTGACGGGAACGGCCAGCGGCAAGACGCTCTGTTACAACTTGCCGATTCTCGAGGTTTGTCTGCAGGACCCGGAGGCCCGGGCGCTGTACCTGTTCCCCACGAAGGCGCTGGCGCAGGATCAGTTGAAAGGCCAGTTGGAGCTGCTGGCCGGCGATCCGCAGGTTGCCACTCAAGTCCGACCGGGCGTTTACGACGGCGACACGCCGACCGCCCAGCGCCGCCGCATCAAGGCGGAGGCGAACCTGGTGCTGTCGAACCCCGACATGTTGCACGCTTCGATTCTGCCCTACCATCCGAAGTGGCATCGCTTCTTCAGTCAGCTCAAATTCGTCGTCCTCGACGAAGTCCACACCTATCGGGGAATCCTCGGCGCGAATGTCGCGTGTGTCTTGCGTCGGCTGATTCGCGTCTGTCGGCATTACGGCAGCGAGCCGGTTTTTCTGGCCGCCAGTGCCACGATCGCCAACCCGGGCGAACTGACCTCACGCCTGCTGGGTCGCGAAGTGAACGTGATTGACCAGGATGGATCCCCGCGCGGCCGCAAGCATTTCGTACTCTGGAATCCGATGCCGCTCGGCCGCGATTCCCTAGCACGTCACAGCGCGGCCGACGACGCAGTCTGGCTGATGGTTCAGGCGATGCAGCATGACGGGCAGACCTTGACATTCACCCGCACGCGGCAGGCGGCGGAGCTGGTCCACCGTTACGCACAGGACGGCTTGCGGCGTGAGCGTTCTCCGTTGGCCGATCAATTGCGTGCGTATCGCGGTGGATATTTGCCGAACGAGCGGCGCGAGATTGAGCAAGCACTCTTCAGCGGACGATTGCGCGGCGTTGCGGCAACAAACGCACTCGAGCTGGGAATCGACATCGGTTCCCTTGATGTTGCTTTATTAGTCCACTACCCGGGAACGATTGCCAGCACATGGCAACAAGCCGGGCGCAGTGGGCGTCGACAATCCGAGAGTCTGGCGATTCTGCTGGCTGGCAATGATCCGGTCGATCAATACCTGCTGCGTCATCCCCAGTACTTCTTTCGGCAGTCGCCGGAACACGCGGTCGTCGATCCGCAAAACACGTATGTGTTGGCAAAACACCTGAAGGCGGCCGCCTTTGAACTTCCGCTCGACGACCAGTTGTCGGACGGGTTCGGTGAAAAAGCCGAGGCCGTTGCGGATGTCTTGTGCCAAGCCAATGAACTGGCACCGGTCGCCGGAAAAATCTATTTCAGCGGCGAACAAAACCCGGCCCAGCAGATCAGTCTGCGGCACATGAGTGAGGAAACGTTCAGCATTATCCTCTGTCGCCCGCCGCAGGAACTTGCCCATGCGGCACCCGCGCGGAAACCGTCGTCCGCAACACCAACCACTCGTCCGCTCGGTACGCCGCGCCACGAGATGGCGTGTGAACATCAGGTGATCGCGAACGTCGATGCCATCAGTGCTCCTGAACTCATCTATCCCCAGGCGGTCTATCTGCACAATGGAGAAACCTACTTCATCCGGCACCTCGACTTGGAAGGCAAAGTGGCCTACGCCGAACGCCAGGAGATGGATTACTACACGCAGGCCGTGCTGGAAAGTCACGTGCGACTGACCGAGCAGCGGGACGCGAGCGATGTGCTTCCGACCGCTCGATTGGCTTACGGTGCCGTCGATGTGAGCTGGCAGACTGTGGCGTTCAAAAAAATCAAATTCAACACGCGAGAAAACATCGGATTTGGTGCGGTCGACATTCCGGCGCAGAACCTGCCAACGACCGCCCTCTGGTTGACTCCGCAGGACGAGATCCGGCGAGCGATGAAGGCGGAGAAGGTGCGCACGAGCGAAGGTCTTTGCGGTTTGCGAAATCTGGCGATCGAAGCCCTGCCCTTAATCGCAATGTGCGACAGTCGTGACTTGAGCGGCGTGGTCGATAGCAAGAATCTAGGCCAGAGTACAATGATTCTGTACGATCGCTACCCCGGTGGACTCGGTTACAGCGAGCAAGGGTTTCACCGCATTCGATCACTGCTCGAGCTATGCCAGCAAATGGTCAGTGAATGCGAATGTGAAGATGGGTGTCCCAGTTGTGTCGGCCTGCCGCAGTTGCGACCGGCAATCCATAGCGATCCCGATCTGTTACGCGGTTATCCAATGCCGAATAAACAAGCCACCATCCGGCTGTTGCAGTTCCTGTTGGACGAAGGTCCGACGGAGTCGACGAGGGAGGAGTACGCTTCAGCGTCTCGCAGCTACCAGAACCAGGAAAGTCGATCCATGTGCGCGGGCGAGATTCGGTCTTCGTGAAAACTAGAAGCGTTGGCGAAGGAATAGCTCAGAAGCAACTTCCCCGTTTCGAATCCCGTGTTGGGAGGGCGAGGCTGGCCTGTTGAAAATGTCTTCGACTCGGAAACCTGGAAAGTTCTGGCAGGCAATGAACAAACCGAAATCCTCGCTCCCCTCTCCCCCGGCCCCTCTCCCCGAAACGGGGCGAGGGGAGCCAGAGTGGATC
>CAZFWV010000561.1:0-2950 GCA_964522605.1 uncultured Pirellulaceae bacterium | reverse complement strand
CCACTCTACAGCGGGGAGAACACGATTCGTGAACTCCGCACGTCATCGGAGGTTGCCCCGTCCGATCGCGAGAGCAGACTCGGAAGCTTTGGAACGGTTTCAATCAGGTGAAATCAGGAACGTGTTGATTCGGCGCTCCTTCCGGGCGAATTTCTTGCTCCGCGGATGATTCCCTGACTACAATTCGCAACGGGAGAACAGATCTTGGCGATTGAATCTGCGGCACGTCGCATCGCGGGCGCCAGGAGGGAGGCCTATCGTCGTGGGATCGATCATGAAGTGGGCAGCGGCGCTGGGGGCGTTGGGGACATCTGCGCTGCTCGCGTTTTGGAGCGCTCGTTATTGGATGGCGCGGCGTCGAGAGGCGCAGCAAGCACGAGCTCGACAGGAATTCCTCCTGCGCCGAGAGTGGTTGGAAGCGAAGTTCCTGGAAGCTGCCGCAGCACTCGGATTGCCGCGCGGACTGGAATGGGTGGACTGCGATTTCGAGAGCCCCGTTTCGTTTGCGCGAGATCGCAAGACGGGCGAACTGACGGCCCTCGTCGCGGTCACGATTCGCTTTGCGGCCATCGAGGGCGGCGGGATGGAAGACGTCGAAGCCGTCGGCGATGCGAAGTCGGCAACGGCCGTCTTTCGCCATGACGGAACCAAGTGGACGACGCAGGGCCGCGCAATCTTCAACCTGAATCCGGTCGAAGCCATCGAGTTCTATCACAGTGAACTCGAGACCGTCGATTAGGCTTCGTCTTAAGAGTCACGGTCAACGTAGGCCGACTTGTCTCAAGTCGGCCTACCGTTTCGAGACAGAGCCTTGGAGACAGAACCTTGTGCTCTGCCACAGCGCGGTTTTTCGGGATCCGCTGTTAAGCGGACTCAGCTTGTTGCACCAGACGGTTGCGTCAGGTGGACCGCCACGGTCGGCCGCACGACGCGGCATCCCACCTCGGCCAGGCGCGACGTGAGTGCCGCCAACATCGCATCGTCGGTAAACGTCCCAATGATTGCCCCGCCGGATCCGGCATACTTGGCCGACGCGCCGGTACTCCGGGCGGATTCGATCATCTCAACATGGCCCGGGTGGAGCGGACAGATCGACCGTCTGAGGTCGAAGTTTGCGTTGATAACCTCCCCAAGCGCCGCGGAATCGCGCGCATGCAGCGCGGCGCGAGCGCGATCGGTTAACGCGGCGAACTGCTGCATCGCGTCGACGACGGGAGCCTCCCGCCGGTTATAGCGCGCCCGCAGGTCGTTATGCAGCACCTCCGTCGGTTCACTGAGATCAGTACGGTAAGCAAGGTAAATCGGAGGCAGGCAGGCGGGATCCATCCATTCATACGTACCGCATTCGAAGCCGTCGATCTGTGCCGTACCGGACTCGGTGAAGTCCATCGCGACAAGTCCTTCGTAGACCTGAATCACGCGATCCTGCAATCCGGCGCCGATCCCGAGTTCTTCCCGTTCAACGGACAGCGCCAACGACGGTTGTACGCGTTGGTCGATCCCGACCTGATAGAAATCCATCAAGCAGCGAAGGGTCGCGACGATGATGGCACTCGAACCTGCCAAGCCGACTTGCCGGGGAATATTCGAGCTGTACCGAATCGCGAAATTCTGCTTGTGCAACGGATATCCCGCCCGTACGCAATACTCGACGAACTTCTTGATGGTTGCCTTGACGAGGCGGACCCCACCATAGTAGCCGTGCAACCGCACATCCCGACTCAGATCGTGAATACTGCGAAACCGGCTTCGATCCTCCTGGCTGAGTACGATTTCCAAGTCATGCCATTCGTAGAGCACGACTTCCGCCCAGAAGTCGCGGACGCTGAACGAAATCGTCTTGCCGTGATACCCATCGGACGGATTGCCGACGAGACCGGCGCGAGCGTAAGCGCGGCGGCGGAGCAGACGCATGGTCAATCCTCGGGCAATTCCGCCAGCAATTTCCGCATGTGGCGCGCGACATCCGTTCCGTACTGCGGGTCTGCCAGCGCGGCTTCCAGAAAGGCGTGGAAATAGGATTCGAAATTACCGACGTCGTAGCGTTTCTCGCCAGGGGCCAGTTGCACCCCGAGGATTCGCCCCCCTTCGCGCAACAGCAGCCGCAGTGCGTCGGTCAATTGAATCTCGTCGCCCTTTCCGGGCGTCGTGCGTACCAGTCGATCAAAGATGGCCGGTCGGCAGATGTATCGCGCGGCGACCGCCAAATTACTCGGCGCTTCATCGACGGATGGTTTTTCGATCAGGTCCTCCAGCTCGAATACTTCCTCGGCTTCACCCCGTGGTTTCGCGATTCCATACTTGACGACCTCTTCGCGCGGGACTTTCTGAAAAGCAATCACCGCGTCGACGCCCTCGCGATCGAAGTGTTCGATCATCCGACAGCACACGTCGGAGCGGCTGTTCAGGCCAATCAACGAATCGCCCAGTGCGACGAGGAATGGGCGCTGCCCCACAAACGGTCGCGCACACAGCACAGCGTGCCCCAGACCCAGCTGGCGCCGCTGTCGGGTGTAGAAGTACTCCAAATCCGCCCGTTCAAAATCCAATTCGGCCAGCAGATCTTCTTTCCCTGTCGATCGCAGATGCTGCACGATTTCGCTATCGATATCAAAATGATTCTCGATCGCCGTCTTGCCAGGGCCGGTCACAAACAGCATTTCGCGAATGCCCGACCAGGCCAATTCCTGGACGACGTGCTGGACGGTCGGCTTGCGCCCCAGCGGCAGCATCTCCTTCGGCTGACATTTGGTCAGCGGCAGCAGACGGGTACCACGACCAGCGACGGGAATCACCGCGACATGAACAGGCATAGTGGATAGCTCCGAAACGATTCGCTGCGGGGCTGGAGGAATCAGGCTGGAGGCTGGAGGCTGAAGGCTGAAGGTTTTAGACTGAAGTCTCCAGTCTCCAGTCTCCAGTCTCCAGTCTCCAGTCTCCAGTCTCCAGT
>CAZFWV010000560.1:0-2970 GCA_964522605.1 uncultured Pirellulaceae bacterium | reverse complement strand
CTGCGCCTCTGCGGCCTCTGCACTGCTAACGGTGAGGTTCTTGTCGGGCGGAGCGAATTCTATCATGCCGCAGTGTTGAGTTGTGTTTCTCCCTGGTTTGACTGTTGGCATTTGAAACGCAGCGCAGCCTTCGTCCCCAACTGGACTGGGTGCCACTGGCTCTGCCAGTGCTCTTCCTCGACCCAAGAGGACACTGGCAAAGCCAGTGGCACACCCATTGCGCCGAACACGGTAGCGCTCCGTTTGGTTGCGGCCGAAGGCTGCGCTGCGTTTCCTTTTCTTCTGAGAGCACAATAAAAGAACGAAACGCAGAGGCCGCAGAGGTGGGAGGAAGAGGGTTTGGCGATGGGAGTTTGTGTTGGGGTGACGCAAAAAACCCGCCGCGCGCCGGGCGGGCACACGGCGGGTTTGGTTTTCCGAGGGAAGAACGACGATTCACGTGGCTTAACGCCGTCGAAGTCCCAGGCACGCCAATCCGGCGAGCAGTACCAGGACGAACGTGGACGGCTCCGGCACGGCGGCCACGTCGGTGCGCGGACCGATTTCATAACCGCCGTCCGAGAGGGCCGCCACCAGGTCGCCCGTCCCGAAGACGCCATCGCCGTTCCAATCGCCTTCCGACCAGACCGCCTTGGCACCCGGCTGCTCGTACTTGCCGATCCCGAGTACCTGCACGAAGTCGCCCGTGTTGAACTGACCATCGAAGTTCGCATCGCCGATCCACGTGTAGCCGATGTCCTTCGACTTGGCCCACTCCGTGACATCCGCCTGATCGACGAAACCGTCGCCCGTCAGGTCGTATTGCTGGCGGTTCTCGCCCGATGCCGACTCAGCGGTCAGGATGTCGATGTCTTCCAGGTCAATCTGCCCGTTGCCGTTGAAGTCGCCTCGCAGCCCGCCCAGCGGCGTCGCCCAGCCGAAGATTCCGTCGACGCGCAGCCCAGCGGGATTGGCCGCGTCCCCGGCATTGTTGACCAGAAACGTCAACGTATTGATCCCCGGGTCAAACACATCGCCGCGTGCCGCGGAGATCTCAAAATCAAACAGCGCGCCAAAGTTGCCGGTCTGACCGTTTCCGGTCGGCACTCCGTTCAGGAGGATATCGCTGCCCACATTGTCGGACGTCCACAGCCCTTCAATCACCGCGGTCGCCGGATCGAGTCCCGTCATATCAAACTGGATTTCAAATTCATAATCTCCGGCCGGCCCCTGCCCAGCGGCATCATTGTCAGGGCCGATCCAGCGGGAGATCGGCGTGTTCGCGATCCAGGCACCCGGTGGTCCTGACAACGCGACTGCCGGATCGATCGCCTCATCGGGGAAGACGGTCATCGTGTAATGCGGATCCGGCTCGCTGTCGGGCAAGGCCAAACCATCGTCTGCGACGCCCGTGGCAAAGAGGCCTGGAATCCGAGCCGTTCCTTCCGGCGCGGAAAAGGAAAGACCTCGATCAATTTCGACCCGCAGCCCGGTGGGATTGGGGTCCGCTCCACCGTTTTGAACCCAAAAGGTCAGCGTGTTTTCGCCTGAATTGACCTCGCCCCCCGAAGCCTCGACGATATCCGGGGTCAAGACGAACACACTCGAGCCCCCGAAACCGACAGGGTTGGTCCACGGCTGAATCTGTGTTCCGTTGAGCAAGATTCCCTGCCCTGTGTCGTCCGTACTCCAACGACCGACCAAAGTGAAGTTGCCCGGATCCCGTCCCGTCATATCGAAAGTAGTTTCGTAGAAATAATCTCCCGGCTCGCGCGTCGCCGCGCCATCACTCGGTGGTGAAATCCAGCGAACCTTGTCGTTGTTGGGAATCCACGGCGGGATGGGGAATCCATTTGGCACGGTCAAGGGCGTCTCCTCGACCTCATCCGGTCCGATCACAACATAATGCGGGTCACTCGCCGTGTTTCCCCAGAGCGTCTGATGATCGTCATCGACACCCGTGTTGTAGAGTGAAGGAAATGCAGACGGATCAATGGGCGGCGCGGTGGAGGCACCGTTGCCCTCAAATTCCACGCGAATCCCAGCCGGGTTGCCGTCGGGAGGATCGGTATCGGCGAAGGCATTCCAGACAAGGAATTCCAGCGTGTTCTCGCCGACGACGAACTCGCGATCGAGCGTGAAATTGGTCATCGCTGTGAACTGTCCACCGTTGGGAATCCCTAAGCTGATGCCATTTAGGTAGATGTCCAGTCCCGTGTTGTCCGATGTCCAGCGTCCATTGATTTCCAACCCGTTCAGATCCGGTTCGGTCAGGTTGAACGTGGTGCGGAAGATGTAGTTCTCAAACGCGGGCTCCGGATCGCCTGGGCCGTTCGTGTTAAGCGATGGAGTAATCCAGGCGGACAAGTTATTGTCGCCCAACCAAGGTGGAACGGGAAAACCACCCGCAGAAGTCGTGACGAACGCATCCGGGAAGAGATTCGAATCTTCGGTCAATTCGTAGTGCGGATCGATATCGTCTTCCTCCAGGACCAACTGATCGTCACCAACTCCTGTGTTGTACAAACCAAATTGAGTTGCTGGTCCCGCCAGCAGTTTTCCAGGCCCGCAGTAGAGTGCGAGTGTTGTGGCTAACCCGAGCAGGGCCAGCATTCTGATTCGACAGTGGTGTTTCATCGCAACAATCCTCATGAGTTTCCCAATCAACCAAGGCACGCGCGCAGATCATCCTCAGCGGGCGCCCCCTATTAGAATTGCGCGAATCGGCCGAATCAACTAGCAAGGCCGGGACATTGGGAAGTGGCAGAGAGGACGGGCCGCGGAACACCGCGGATTGACGCGGAGGGAAGACAAGAGGACGAAACATGGTCGCTCTGTCACTCGATCGATCGCGCGTCCGACCCTCCCGCGCGCAGGTCGTGCGGCTATTAACTTGCCGGCTCGGATGAAGTTACGAGATCCTCCTAGGGGCGAGGTTCGTTTAACCCGCAGCCGTCAGGCGAGGATGATCTTCCGTTCTTTCTTCTGTCC
>CAZFWV010000559.1:0-2996 GCA_964522605.1 uncultured Pirellulaceae bacterium | reverse complement strand
CCAGGAACCAGTGGGAGGGCCTTTTCGATTCACGATTTGCTCCGTTAAACCACCGGTTTTGGCACAGCTCGACCGCCACGGTACACGGCGTGCGGGGCGGTCTCGAATGCGTTCAGGTAGGTTGATGGGGGGAGGTGCCCCGTCGCTCGCAATCCAAGGAAGGAAACGCGGGATCGCCCATGACGGAGAACCAGCCGAACCGAGAAGGCCGTCAGCGAGCACAATCGTTGCGCAAGATGCAAACGGTTTCTGAGGGCTTGCTGTGGAGTGTGCTGCGAGGGAGACAATTGTGCGGTTTGAAGTTCCGACGCCAACATCGGATTGATCCGTGGATCGTGGACTTTGCGTGCCGGCAGCAGATGTTGGTTGTCGAGATTGACGGTGGCTATCACGACAACGTCGTGGAGGAGGATTTGAAACGGCAACAGCATCTGGAATCGATGGGCTGGAAAGTCATTCGTTTTCGTGACAAGGATGTGGAAGAGGATACCGAAGCGGTCGCACGTGCCATCGCGAGGGAACTGAATCTGGAGTACGAGTTCTCACCTCGCAAAGCAACCGGATCCGGGATGAGGAGCGTTAAGGCGACGAAGAGGCCGCGAAGGTAAGGCAACGACTTCACCCTCCCTCCGGGAGGGTCGGAAACGAGCCTCGGCGAGTTTCCGGGGAGGGTGGTTGGAACACCGATCGCGCCGCCATCCGCCCTCCCCGAAGGCTCGTTCCTCGCCTTCGACCCTCCCAGTGGGAGGGTGAATTCCACGGTGCGTTCATCCGCTTGGAAGGGGCCTACGGCGCCTCATCAATCCACCCATTTTTGGAACGGCGCAATCCGGCTGTCCGAACATAGATGACCGGACACACAAATCCACAGCAAGGCAAGGATTACAGATCGCAGGTTTGCCGTGGTGCAGACGCTGTTGAGGCCACGCCGACCGCGGGAGTCGCATTACTTGCGGTGACTGTCGTCCTGCTCGTGATAGCCGTGACGTTGAGTGTTCTGCAAAAGAATTGGGAGAGCCAGGTAGGCATCGCCGTCGCGACTCAAGTACCGCCCGATGACGTGGCGGCTACCATTCGCGCAGCTGAAGTGGCTCAAGGACTTGGCGTGTCGACCGCATTGCTGGGGATCGCGACGTGGGGATGGGGTTTTCACCGAAGAGAGTCGAATCTCGTCCTTCACTTGATTGTGCTGACTTTGCTGACGCTCTTCGTACTTATGCAGCTGCTAATGGTTTAGGAATTCCGAGTAACGACCGTCGTAAAGTGGTGTCGTCTGGTTCGAGTCATAGCAAAAAACGTCGTGCGGGATGCGCTAATCGTCGGCTTCGCCGGCTTCCTGTCGCGGCTAGGGTATTTCTTGGCCGTTTGGATCTACGGGGAGTTGTTCGTTCGAGACTTTTGGATGGACCGTGCGGAGATCCTTGGGGAATTGTCCATGATGATGCTTTATAGCGCGGTGGCTGGGACTTTGCTGGGTCTGCTCTCAAGTTTACCGGTCCGTGTTCCGAGGAACGGATTCCGATTCGTTCCGTGTTGTTTTGGCATCGCCAGCGTCGCGGCTACAGTTCGGCTACTCAGCAGTCCGGATCGATTACCCAAGGCGGAACTCACTCGCGAGGTATACGAAGCGAAAAACGCCGCATCGTTGCTCATGACAGTCGCAGCAGCTATTGTCGCGTCGTCTGGTCTCACAGCGATCGCCGTCTTTCGATCGGGCAATCGAGTCGTCTCGAAATAGGACCCCCAATCGGAACTAAGGAGCGTTTACACCGTAACTTGAGGGCAGGATGATGAATGAGGGAGTCAATCGAATTGCCGATCTCTTCAAGCAACAGGTGCCTGAGATTGCCAATGGTCTGATTCAGGTTAAAGTGATCGCTCGAAAGCCCGGTGTTCGAGCGAAGGTTGCCCTGCAAAGTACGGATAATGATCTGGATTGTGTCGGCGTGTGCGTAGGCAATCGTGGCGAACGTATTAAGAGGGTTGTGAACTCACTAAATGAGGACACTACCGCACTGCCCGACGGGGCGATACGGTTCGAACGAGTTGACATCTTCGAATGGAGCGAGGACCTCGGCGTGTTGATTCGACGTTCGCTCCAACCGTATCAGATTCAGGAGATCACGATGAATGCGGACGGAACAGAAGCGATCGTGAACATCGTTGATGAGTTGCCGAAAGCGATTGCTGGAGACCTGGCTGATCACGTCGAACTGGCGAGTGAAATCTGTCACTGCGCGATCACCGTCGCGCAGGCGTCCAAATAAAGGACCGGTTTTGGAACGGCTTGGCCGCCCTGGACTCTTCGTGCAAAGCAGCCACGGGCACGTTAAGATAAATTGAAAATGGACCGGGCGAGCGCCACCGGGTCCTCCATCAACGGAAGGGATCTGCGACAGTGCCTGTCAGATCACCGGTTGTGCCGGTCGTCGGCCACTTTGACGTCCAATTGACAACCGTGGTAGGCTGAAGGTCCGGGGACGAATCGCAGGAGCTATGGCCCATGGCAGTAACACAAGACGATCTCGATAACTTCCATCGCTTCGCGACCGAACGGTTGAGTAACGGCGAAGCGGACCTGACGATTGACGACTTAGTCATTGAGTGGGATTCACGACGCAACCGTGATGAAATCAATGCCGCGATCCGCGAAGGCTTGGCTGACGTTGACGCTGGACGGACCAGACCAGCCAACGAGGTCACGGAGGAACTCAGGAAGAAACACAGAATCCCCGAATGAGCTTCCAAGTAGAACTCTCTCGTCGAGCCGAGAGGGACGTTGACCGGATCTTGGCATGGATCGCTGAGCGGTCTCCGCAAGGAGCGAGGAACTGGCTCACGCGATGGGAAGAAGTCCTCGCTTTGCTTTCGGACCGAGCGGAAAGCTGTCTGTTTGCACCGGAGAATGAAGACCACCTCGAACAGATTCGACACGTGATCTTTAAGACCCGCAGCGGCAAGAAGTATCGTGCCCTATTCGTCATCCGCGGACAGCG
>CAZFWV010000558.1:0-3044 GCA_964522605.1 uncultured Pirellulaceae bacterium | reverse complement strand
ATGTCCAGGTCTATGTCTGGTCTGACATGTTCGATCCACATCACAATGCGCACGGTGACTACTATCTGGTGCGAGGCGATTTCACGGGCTCCTGGAATCACCTGCCCCGAGACCTCGTGATCGCGGTGTGGGGCGGAGAACCGCGGTCGAGGAGCTTGGACTTCTTTGACGAACAAGGCGTCGAGACGCTTGCGGCGTGTTACTATGATGCCGACGATCTGGCCGACGTTCGCCGCTGGCTGGAGCTGATCCGAAAGACACAACGCGGACGTGGAATGATGTACACGCCCTGGCTGAAGAAGTATCAACTTCTGCCGCAATTCGGGGATCTACTCGACCAATAAGGTGCAAACATGGATTTCTTGGTCTCTCTGTTCGTCGGAAAACCGCTGAATATTCTCGCCATTGCGGCGATCTTCGTCATTGGTTTTCTCGTCTGGCAGTTCACGCCGGTTGGATCCGGTCGACTGGCTCGACCGCTCCTGATTGCGGCCGTCGCTTGGGGACTATACGCGCTCTGGGAATGGCTCGTCCAAGTGCGGACTCCCGAGGCCAACATCCGAGTTGATCTAATGCTGATATGGCCGGTCCTGGTGATTCTCTCCGTCTCGTGCATCTATCGTTCCTTCCGGTGAGGTAAGTCTTCCGTTGAACATGCAATGATGAAGATCACCAATCTGGTCTACCAAGGAAACGCATGAGTACGATCCGCTGGATACTTGTCGTTGTCATGATTGCGATCCATGCCCACGAGATGTTGGGCGAGGTTGTCGTCCGAGAGGGGACTGGATTGTTGTTGACGAGGAAGTCCAGCGAGATCAGCAGATTCGCCTGAATGGAAATCTGATCCTGCCCGAGAACTCCAAACTGACGCTGGAGGACTCCACACTGGAAATCGTGGGGGACTATTCGCGTCAGCACAATGTGACTTGGAGCGGCGGGACGTTGGTCACGAATGACTCGACGGTCGGCGGCTTTGTCAACGATGCGGGGACTCCAATTCACACGGCATTCCACCTTTATGACGGCTTGTGGGAGGCAATCGACACAACCGTTGCCTACTCGTACGGAATCAGTTTTCACCGGTCGGAGGGCAGAGGGATCCTACGCGGTACTCGCTTGCTGGCTGGCCCTCGACCCGACGCGATTATTCTCTCGGGCGAGGCCGATGTCGAACTGGTTGACTCTACCTTCCCGATCGGCCTGGGATTGTACGTCGATCAAGGCGGTTCCGCGGTTCTCGATCTCTTGCCGAATGACGACATCTCAGCAACGTTTGACCGGTCGACCCTCCTGCCTGGGGTAAAATGGCGTTTGGCGTTGAAGAACTGCAATGTTGAGCGATGGTTTTTATTTGTGCGACAAATTGGTGGTTGGCAACCTCCCGCCGAGATCACGCTGGCGAGCTCCAGGAACCTGATCGTTTCGCTTTTAGGGCACAACCTGAAGGGAGATGTCACGCTTTCACGCGAGTTGAAGGACCCCCTACGAATCGGCAACGAGACTCTGAAGACCTTGGGTGCGCCCGCGGATATTTCCATGTTTGCTCTGTACTTGTCCGGAGAAGAGAACGATCTGACCGTGCGAGGCAAATCTCACATCTGCGAACTGATGATGCACACGGGCGGGAAACTCAGAGTGCTTGGCACCGCAGACGAAAATGACCTGAGCCTTGGTTGTACAACGCTTGATCTGAAAGGCCCCGCGCAACTGGAGGTCGAACACGTTCATCTGGGCCGACCTCTGAATTGGCAGGGCGAAAATGAAGTGGGAGAAGTCAACGTCTCGGACCAGGCGCGGTTTTCCGGAAAACAAGTATCGGTGCGGGACGTTCGCTTTCGAACCGAACAAGCTGGACGTGTTGAACTGTCGGACGTCCTGCAATACGGAAAGCTCGAAAAGGTCGAACAGGGCGGGCCGATTCGAGTTATCGTGAGTGAACAGTAACGAGGCGCAGCACCTTGGCGGTGTCATTTCCTGAAGGCGCAGCAGAAAAGTGCTTGATCTTCTTTCTCATTTGCGCGCGTCGATTGGTGCCGCCCGTGGCAAACCGAGTTATTCACGTTAGACCTGGAACGGCATAGACGGCGTGCGGCAGGAATGCCAAGGAGCAACAGGAGCCAAGAGTCGGGCTCAGGAACAAACACCGCCTTGCCGCTGGTAGCCGTCCAGATAAAATCGCGAAAGCTCGAGACTCGTGTCGCGAAGCCCGCCTCGCCCCAACTCTGGTCCAACTTGTCGTTGTAGTCGGTGGCGATCAGGCCTGTGTTGAAAGAAACGACGCCGACGATTGTATTGTCCCAAAGCGCAGGAGCTCCCGAGTCGCCGGAGGACGTGAGCACTTCGTCGGCACCGAAGCCGAGGTCCGACTCGTGCCCGAGAATGCTCAGCGTATTATGCTCCGGCTGGCCGCTATCGAAGTCGAATCCCAACTCCAGCTCAAGGTCATCGAAGAAAGCCTCGAGGCGATTCCGGCCGGCTCGCTTGGCGGTCGCCACGGTCGCGACTTCTCCAATGCCAGTGTCTCCGAATCCGGTGGTTCCATAGCCGGTCAAGACGACGGGGGCACCGAGTTCGTCGCGTCCAGCATACAACGCGTAACGAGGCGCCTCGGGAGGCGCGGATTCCGCAAGCTCCAACACCGCAATGTCCTCCCCGCCGACAATGTTGTCTCCGATGAAGACTCCTGAATCGGGCCAGGACGCCGGAAAATGGATCGCGGCGGTGTTCACCTGGATCAGTTGCTCACCATCGGGCAGCTGGAACCCGGCCACGTACGGAAAACTACGGACCGCAGAGTCGATCTCGCCATCGCGGTCTTGATCCAAACAATGGGCCGCCGTCAGCACGTGCCGGTCGGAGATGAGTGCGCCCGTACATTCGAACACGAAAATATCTTCGAATGTCGTGGATCCCGGCCTGCCATTGCCCAGTGCCACCACACCGTCCAGGTTCACACCGTACATCGGCTCACCAGGTGTGATGACATGATTTTGGCCACGATCGGAAAGCACAATGGCTTGCGCGATCCCGGGACATCCAAC
>CAZFWV010000557.1:0-3062 GCA_964522605.1 uncultured Pirellulaceae bacterium | reverse complement strand
ACGCTGTAGCGCACAAATCTTCGAATCAGCCGCCCGACTCCGCGACTAACTCCTCCACAACGCGATGGCGGATGCCCCCCTCTTGCAGGAGCCGCTGTGTCAATTCCTGACGTTGCTGCGGTGTTGGGGGGACGCCAAACAGCGTTGAGTAAACGCCAGCCAAATACTGTTGCGGGTCGTTATAGTAGCGATCGTAGAACTCACTGCTACTGAGGATCGCGACGCGAACATCCGCGATCGAACCACCGCGATCGAGATGCTGTTGCCACGTCGCCAACTCACGGTTCGTCGGCGGCCGGCCAAGCAGATCGAGAAACACTTTGGTGATCTGTTCGTACGGTGTCACCTGACCAGGGAGTTGGCTGCCAGTCGACTGCAGTACGAGGTCGATCCGGGTTCCTTGTTCGGACAGTACGACCGGGACAGGTACCGGCGTCTTCAGGGTGACGTAGCCGCGGTCGATCAATTGGGCATTGACCGCATACCGATGATCGGGTTTTACGTTTCGCGGTGGGACTTGCAGGCGATATCCGGTCGGAAATTGTTGCGGGCTGGGAATCGTCTGTTCTGCCACGACGATGTCTGTCCACTGCGGATACGTGACGTCCAAGAGACGCACAGACAGAGAACTCGTCGGCGGCGCGCGGTAGGGACTTTGCGTGCCAATCCGACCCGACACGGCTTGGTTCGTAGGCATCGTTGTTGAGAATTGAACGGGGACGTTGACCAATTGTCGCGTCCGCTGGTCGTGGACCAGCAATGTCACGCGACCTTGCGCGTCGACATTCCGTGCCAGTTCATTGGTGAGATCAATCAGCTTGCCACCTAGGTAACCAACTTGCTGACCCGCAACCGTGATAATTCGGTCACCCGCCTCCAATCCCGCACGTCGCGCCACCGAGTTTGCCGTTACGTCGGTGATTTGCAGTCCGGTATCCGTATTCTGAGCACCAATTCCCAAACGATAAGCCTCCGGTGGCAGAGAACCAGGGGGCAGGTAATTGGGTTGTGGGTTTCCGGTTGGGCTGTTGACGTTGGGAAAGTAGCCCTGCGCCATGGAGGTGGAGACCATGAACGTCAACACACAGACGACCCAGTGTTCACGAATCCCTAAGCGACGGGAAAAGCAATGAGAAAGCATGACGACCTCACTTCTCGGTATTCCAGCCCAGACGATCGTGTTGCATGATCAAGTCGTTGGGATGGAGTGGCAGAAATCCATCCTTCGCAACATCGGCTTGTCCTTCCCGGCTGAGTACATATTTGATGAATTCCATTCGGAGTGGATCACGCAGGGCCTGTTCCTTCACCGGGATGATCAGCGTCAATCGCCGAATGAGTGGATACCGACCTTCGGCAAGAGCACGCTCGTCGGTGACCGAGACAAGGCTTCCGTCCGGGCCCACAACCGGCACGACCCGGACTTTGTCCGGCCGAACGCGCGACAGGCTGACAATGCCCACACCGCCTCGGTCTTTGGAAACCGCATCCAGCAGCGCCGCGTGGCTGGAGTGCTGATCGACCGTCCGTCCTTCGGTGCCGCCGAGCAAGAATTGCCGAAGGAAGGTGCGGGTTCCCGACTGCTCTGAGTAGCCGTGCATCGAGATGGGAAGTGCCGTCCACTCACCGCCAACTCCCAACTTTCCCCACGTCGGTGCTTCTTGCTCACCCGAGCGTGCCAGGAGCCGACTACCTTGTTCGCGGCTGAAGGCGGCGACCGGATTCTGCGGATGCACGACAACCGCAAGCACATCGTAACCCACGTCGATGCCAATCAATCGCATCCCGAGTTGCTGCTCAATTCGTTGTCGTTCGTCTTCCGCCAGTGGGCGACTCATCATCCCGATCGTGGTCGGGTCCTGCATCAGGGTGGGAATCACCAATTCGGAACCGCCGGACTGAATTTGCAACTGCACCTGCGGATGGATCTGCTCAAAGCGGTGATACCAGAGTGCGGCAAGTTGACTCATGGTCTCGGAGCCCACCAGAGTGAGTTGGCCGGCAACCGGCTGGTCGGGGCAATAGTAGTCCGCCGCAAGAACGGGCCCCGGGATTACTTCGGCCGCGAACGTTGGGCACAATATCGTGCTGACGCCAAATAGCGCCATCACGACCAGATATCTTCGGTTCGAGTTCATCCAACACCTCTCTCCGTTATGCCTGCGCGAAATTGGTCGAGATCTTGACGATGACTGGGAAGCGAGAACCGTGCGCCGAAGCCAGATCCTGCGAAAAGAAGTCACACGTCTTTGCGTCGAAATTCTCCATTTGGTGTTCGTCAGTCGGCTGCGAATTGCGCACTCAAAGTGGATTCGTGGAAGCTTCTATAATCCCGAAGGCGGACCGCGCCCGGCGGCGAATTTCGGCGCGGCGTTCGACCGGAATCGCAAAATAGTTCAAGGTTCGAAACGGATAGACGTGCGATTCCAAGAAACTCTCTCGATGCAACGGCGGTCCTTCGTGCGGCACTCGATTCGGAACGAAAATCTCGTAACTCCTTGCGCTGAACCAGTGAAAGAGTTCCTCGATCCGGGGCTCTGCCTCGCCCGCTCCCGCCGGAGTACTCTCGAAAAGAACCACTGGTCGACAGCGATCGACCAGCTTTGCTCCGCCGCGAAGCACACGTAACTCGGCACCTTCGACATCGATCTTCATCAATTCGACCGGAATGGAAGGTGCCAGAAAATCATCCAGTCGCCACATGCGGACTTTGATTTCGCGGAGCTGCTGGTCGTGTTTTCGTTGAGGCACGAGCGAACTGTATCCGGGCTGATCGACGTCGACGTAGAAGGAAACTTCTCCGTTCTGGTCGCCGACCGCACAGCGATGGACTTCCACATTGGGAAAACGAACGGCGATCCCCATCGCCTTTTCTGGATCGGCCTCAATCGCAATCACCTGCAGCGTCGGATGGTGAGCGCGAATGTGGGCGACGACGGACCCAATATGGGCGCCCACATCGACAAAGGCACTACCGGCACGGCAGAGAGCCGGTAGGAGTTGCCAAGCACACACATCCTGACAGACGATCCCACCCCGTTCAGGATTCGATCGGACGGCGC
>CAZFWV010000556.1:0-3069 GCA_964522605.1 uncultured Pirellulaceae bacterium | reverse complement strand
CTCGCAACAAAGGCAAGCGAGGAGAACGAGAGGCGGCCGCGGAAATCAGGAGACTTTTTTACACGGAGGCATACCGCGGTCGCCAGTATCACGGATGTGACGACGCGCCCGACATCGTGACGGGGATCGAGGGCGTGCATTTTGAAGTCAAACGCGCCGAGTCCCTCGCTTTGTATGAAGCACTTCGTCAGGCAACGCAGGATGCGGACGGCAAAATCCCCGTCGTGCTGCATCGCCAGAACTGCAGGCCATGGGTCGCCATCGTGCACCTGGACGATCTGCCCCGCCTGGCGGTGCAGCTCTACCTGACGCTGGCTCAGAACACCTGACCGGAGGCAACCTTGCAACTGCGGCCGTACCAGCGTGAAGCGGTCCTCGCCGTGTATCACCATCTCCGCACGCGCGAGAACAATCCGGTCGTCGTGATTCCGACGGGCGGTGGGAAGACTCCCGTGCTGGCCACAATCTGCCGCGACGCGGTCGAGTTGTGGAACGGACGCGTGCTGGTCGTCAGTCACGTCAAGGAATTACTCGCGCAGGCCGCCGACAAACTCCGGCTAGTCGCGCCGGATTTACCGGTCGGAATCTACTCGGCAGGACTCAATCGCCGCGATACGGATCACCGCGTTATCATCGCCGGAATCCAATCGGTTTACCGGCGCGCTGCGGAGCTTGAAAGCTTCGATCTGGTGATTGTCGATGAAGCTCATACGATTCCCAGCGACGGGGATGGGATGTATCGGCAGTTTCTGGCGGAAGCGCGGATCGTCAACCCGCAACTCCGCGTGATCGGACTGACAGCCACCCCGTACCGCCTCGACTGTGGTCCGATCTGCACGCCCAACGGAGTGCTCCATCACGTCTGTTACGAAATCGGCGTTCGACAGCTGATTCACGAGGGCTACCTGTGCCGGCTGGTTAGCAAGGCCGGGGCCACGAAGGTGGATACCAGCGGGCTGCATGTGCGCGGTGGTGAGTTCGTGGCCGAGGAGGTCGAAACTCTGATGGATCAGGAGGAAATTGTCAAAGCGGCCTGTCGCGAGACGGTCGAGTGCACGGTGGACAGACGGTCGTGTCTGATCTTCGCTGCGGGCATCCGGCACGGCCAGCATATCGCCCGGATCCTTCGCGAGGACCACCACGTAGAGTGCGGGTTTGTGTGCGGTGAGACGCCGGCAGGCGAGCGGGACGATTTACTCGCCCGTTTTCGCGGGGATCGCGGACGCCCGCCACTGAAATACCTCGTAAATGTCAACGTCTTGGCTACCGGTTTTGATGCGCCGAACATCGACTGCATCGTCCTGCTGCGTCCGACCAATTCTCCCGGCCTTTTCTATCAGCAGGTGGGTCGCGGATTCCGTGTGCATCCGAGCAAAAAGGATTGTCTCGTGCTCGATTTCGCGGGCAACATCCTGCGACACGGACCGGTCGATCAGATCGAAATACGGACGCGCCCGGGCACGACTGGCGGCGCCGCGCCGGCCAAGGAATGCCCTGAATGCCGATCGGTGATTGCGGCGGGATTTGCCTGCTGTCCCGACTGCGATTACGCGTTTCCCCCACCGGAGACGCGTCATGACAGCCGGGCCAGCGAAGCGGCCATCCTGTCGGGCGAGGTGACCGTCAAAACCTGCCTCGTCGAGGACATCTCGTACTCGGTGCACACCAAGCGCGGCGCAAGCGAAGCCGCTCCCAAATCGATGCGTGTGGATTATCGAGTGGGATTCCGCCAGTGGCATTCCGAATGGATCTGCTTTGAACACACGGGCTACGCGGCACAGAAAGCCGCGGCCTGGTGGCTCAAACGCTCACCGGACCCTGTGCCCGACACGGCCGAGCGCGCGGTGGAAATGGCCAACAGCGGCGCACTGGCCCCGACGAATTCCATCACGGTGCGCAGCGTGTCCGGCGAGCCGTTCGACCGGATCATCGATTACGAGCTCGGCCCCATGCCGGAACCAGCCGAATCGGCCGATCCATTTGCCGACATGGACATTCCGTTTTGATGCGTTCTCTGTGCGATGAATTGACCAAGTGAGGCCCCGTCCATGGAAGACATGATTACGTTTCAAACGGGCGCCCGGCGTTCCAGCGATGCCGCCAACGTGCGCTACGACCTGATCACACCGATCGGTCTGCGCCGGTTGGCCCAGACGTGCGCCGAAGGGGCGAGAAAATACGGTGACTACAACTGGCAGAAAGGGATTCCGGCCAGCGAAATGCTCAACCACGCGATTCGCCACATCTACCTGTGGCTTGAAGGCGATCACGGGGAAGATCACCTGGCCCACGCCGCCTGGAACATTCTGGGAGTGTGTCATTTCGAGCAGGCGATGCCCGAGATGATCGACGTACCGGGCCGCAACACCGATATCAAAACCTCTTGAAGCGGCGAAGGATCGCCATGGATGCACTGCTGTGGGCGGCCGTCGCGTACGCGGACCTGGGATATCCGGTCTTCCCCTGCGTGCCCGGTCGCAAACAGCCGCTAACTGAACACGGTTTTCTGGATGCCACGACGGGCATCGGTGCGATCGATCGCTGGTGGGCCATACATCCAGCGGCCAATGTCGCCATAGCGACGACCGGCCTGGTCGTCATTGATGTTGACGGTTCCGACAATCCGTGGCTGAGTGATCAGCCCGAAATGCTGCGCGACTTGACACAAGGCGTCGTCGCCATCACGCCCGGCGGAGGTCGACATTACATCTTCCGGCAACCCGAGGGTCAAACGTACCGCTGCCATGCGGGCCAGCTCGCGCAAGACGTCGATGTGCGCGCCGACGGCGGGTACATCCTGCTGCCTCCGTCCGTGGTTGACGGCAAACGCTACGAATTCGTTACCGGCCGTGAACTGAATCGGCCTCTGGCGGAGCTTCCGCTCCCGCCCGCGTGGCTCGTCGGGCAACTCGACCAATTGGCACCACGATCGCCCACGTTGCCCCGTGCCGCGACGTCTGAGTCCGAGCCGAACAAAATCCCGTCCGGCCCGCGCAACGCGACACTGGCGCGCCTGGCGGGCCATATGCGCCGCGCCGGAATGAGCAACGACGAAATCATCGCCGCCCT
>CAZFWV010000555.1:0-3074 GCA_964522605.1 uncultured Pirellulaceae bacterium | reverse complement strand
ACAGCGACGGTGATCGCCATTCGATTCAAAAACGCCAAGTCGCTGAACGAGTAGTGCAGGAAGCCGTAGATGATTGGACTGAGCACCAAACCGATCACCCCGGCGATTCGAGGTGTGCGCGGAACGAACAGTCCGAACAGGAAAATCGTCAGGACGCCGGGGGACACGTAACCTTGAAATTCCTGAATGAACGCGAACGCTCCGCGAAAGCGAGGACTCGCCAGTTGCGGAGCAATCAGGCAGCCGAGCACGACGAAAATCGGCACACACGTCCGTCCTACCCAGACCAGATTTCGCTGCGAGGCCTGCCGATTGAGATACTCCCGATATAAGTCCATGGTGAAAATCGTCGAGGCGGCGTTGAGCATCGACGCGAGGGAACTGATCACGGCCCCCATCAAGGCAGCAAGCACAAAACCGCGCAACCCCGGTGGTGTCAAATAGCGGATCAGCAGCGGAAACGCTCCGTCATAGTCGTAGCCGATCAATTCCTGTTGAAGCTCCAGTGAGGGATCCTGTTCGGTTGCTTTTTTGATCAAGTCATTGTTGGCCGCAATGACATCCAGGCTTTGAGGAACGGCAACACCGGCAATAGCCGCGTTTACGGTCAGCGCTTGTTTCGCCAATTCGGGATGCAATGCGGCGAAATCTTCGTCAAAGCGAAATAGGCTCGAAGCCTGATCCGGCGATGCCTCGGCGGTATCCAACGCGCGCAAGACGCCTGCATTGAGCTTCTCGTCTTGCATCGCGTTCTCCTTCATTTTGTCCGCATACAGGGTGAACGCGATGATGCCCGGAATGCAGACGATGAACGGAATAATCAGCTTCAGGGCGGCAGCAAACACAACTCCCTTCTGGCCTTCCGCCAAGGAACTGGCGCCCAGCGTTCGCTGCATGATGTACTGGTTCAGGCCCCAATAGTAGAAATTCGGAATCCAAATCCCCAGCAGCAACGCAGTCCACGGCAAAAACGTGCTGCTCCGCGGAAGCACCATGTGCATCTTTTCTTGTTTGAGGGCCTGGAATTTCTCTCCCAGTGACGCATCAGCCGAAACTCCCAGCGATTCGTTCACGCGACTCGCATCGATGCCTTCGAACTGATCCGGTCGGTCCAACGCTTGAAAGGACAAGACCATGATCACGGCACCACCCAGAATCAGCGCAGAGCCTTGAATCAAATCGGCCCACGCGCAAGCCTTCAGACCGCCGGCCATAACGTAAATGCCGGCCACGACACCGACGATCCAGGCGAGCGCCGTCAGGTTGAGTCGTGGAAACAAGGGGTCCAGCGCCTTGGCTCCCAGGAAAATGACCGTCGAGATGGTCACGCCGACATAAATCACGACCATCAACAGCGACATGATCGTGCGAGCATGATGCGAGTAGCGATATTCCAGAAACTCAGGAATCGTGAAAATGCCGCTCCGCAAAAAAGTCGGTAGGAAAAAGAACGCCACGATCACCAGAGTGACTGCCGCAATCCACTCGTAGCTGGCAACCGCCAGCCCGATTGAATCGCGTGCCGCCTGCCCGGACATTCCCACGAATTGCTCCGCAGAAATATTCGCTGCGATCAGCGAGAACCCGATTAACCACCAAGTCAGGCCGCGACCGGCGAGGAAGTAGTCTTCACTATCCTGCTCGTCACGACTCTTCCAGATTCCCACGAAGACAACCGCGGCAAGAAATGCCAGGAAGATCGCAATGTCGATTGCAGTCAGGTTCACGGCTGTTGCCTTTCTGGTTCGAGTCGACTTCGAATGCGCCGTTCCATCACGGACGCATGAAGCCATCAGAATACGACAGCCACGGAGGAAATGCGAGGCCGGTCTGAACAGGCAGTCGCGTGCGGTTCCCGAAGGTGTCCGCCCGAATTGAGAGATGCAACCGTTTCCGAGCCAAGATTCGATGCTGGCCTCCGAACAGGAAGATTGGGGGATACTGTGTGCACTCGCCTCGCCTGCGATCGCGGATGGAGCGGGTGTAGAGGGGCGCTCCGTGGTTTTGCCGACGGCGGCACATCACTGGTTGAGCCGATTCCACGCGGAAGGAATGACTCAAGAACAACTTCGGCAATTGAGGGAGGGCGAGGCTCCTGCCGAGCCACAGGTCTCCGGACGATTCGCGGCTCGGCAGGAGCCTCGCCCTCCCGACACGGGATTCGCCACGGAGAAAGTGTTTCTGAGCGATTCCTGAGCGACCTGTTTGCTTGGCTCCAAGGGCCAGCGCAATCCGCGCGCGGCCGATCGGACGGCATCCATTTACGAAAGGAGAACGTCATGTACCTGCTTCCCTGTTTTTCGACCATGAGGTCTGTAGCACAAACGGGATTCACCGCCTTGTCTTTGTTCCTCGTGTCGGCAGTCACATTCGCTCAGCCCGAAACACCCAGTGCCACGCACGTAGCCGGCCGGATTGATCTTGAAAGCATCGATCTGCCGCCGGCCACGATCGAGGTGAATCTTAGCCGGCACACTTTTGTGAGTCTGTTCGGCTTGGTTGATGCTGCGGTCGATGGCGTGGCGGCGTCGCTTCGGGAGTCGGCCGATGCGGTTCCGCAGTCGAATGGGACGCGGCTGGCTGCGGAACAACTTGAGGCCGGGCGCGAAATCATCGAGCTGGTGAGTCAAGTCGTGAACGAGGTTCGAGTCCGCATCTACCAAAACGTGCCGGATGGCTTAGCTGTGCGATGCGAACAGCAGCTTCGCGACGGCAATTGGGAGACGATTGTTCGTGGCCAGGATAATGGCAATACGATTCGTGTCTGTACGCTGGGGGACGAGGAGGTAGTCCGAGGTGTGTTTGTGATCGTTGGCGACGGGCGGGAACTCGTTCTCGTCAACGTGGCCTGTGAAGTCTCGCCGGAAAAAGTCCGGCAGATTACCTCCACGGCAACCAAGATTGGCCTCGAAAACGGTTTGCGGGAAATGATTGAAGCCAAGATGAAGGAGCTGCATTCGCACCGAGCTTCAGCTCCTCCAGGATTAAGCCAGGTCGGACGGCCCGTTCCCGAATCGGGCAATCGCAACAGTGAGACGCGTTAGATCGCGGCCGTGACGCAGTTTTGGGCATTA
>CAZFWV010000554.1:0-3084 GCA_964522605.1 uncultured Pirellulaceae bacterium | reverse complement strand
AGCAGCCGCCCCTGAGGTGAAAAAGCCATGACGTTCACGGCATCGTAAAGCTCATTCAATTCGTGTAGTCGCTCACCGGAAGCCAGGTCCCAGAAGATGACTTTGTTGTCATTGCCCGCGCTGACAACCAGACGGCTATCGGGAGAAATCACGACAGCGTTGATATGTCCTCGCCATTCGTTCCTGTCACTTTGCCATAGGCGGTTCGCCGTGGCTGCATCCAGGACGTGTACATCGCCATCGAAGGTTCCGTAGGCAACATGCTTTCCATCAGGCGAAACGACGACGGCTTTGATCGACATCCACTCCTTCACCAAGGGAGCCGCCAGTTCACGACGACTTTGCTGCCACAGGTAATACCACTCAAACCCGCGCCGATCCGGTTCCCCCCGTGCCGGGACATACCGCTTGAGAATCTCGTCCACTCGCTCCAAAACGCCCTCGTCGAGGGCATCGAAGGCAACAGCAATGTCCTTGTCATACAGAAGCATGCGCAAACGCTGCTCACGGTCCAGAATCGCGCGGGAAAGAATCGTCTGTCTGTAGGCGACAAATGGGCCACAAATCGCCAGCAAAAGAACTAACACGACTACGATGGAACCCAGCGTGGATACGACCGGATTGCGCTTGATCCAACGCCACATGTGAGACGCGCTGGAAGGACGTCGGGCCAGGATCGCTCGATGACTCAAGAACCTCTGCAGGTCTTCCGACAACTCGGCAGCCGTTGTGTAGCGATCATCTGCACGCTTGGCAATGCACTTGGTGACGATCGTGGCGAGATCACGCGGCACGTGCGGCTCGACTTTGCTCAAGGGCAAGGCAGGCTCCTCAAGGATCTGCCGAATCAGTCGATTGCGATTCTCTTCTGGAAATGCGTGCCTTTGCGTCAGAAGCTCGTATAGCGTGACCCCCAGTGAATAGACGTCCGTTCGCTGATCGACCGGGCGACCTTCCACCTGTTCCGGACTCATGTACCGCAGAGTGCCGACCAAATCACCGGTCAGTGTGAGTTCATCGGAGGTCTGAATACGCGCGAGGCCGAAGTCGGCGACATTCAATTGACCGTCTCGGTCCAAGAGCAGGTTCGACGGCTTTACGTCGCGATGGATGACGCCTTGTTCGTGTGCGAAATGTAATGCCCCTGCAGCCTGAAGGCCCAGACGCGCAATTTGACGGTAGAAGGCGACGCGATCGCGAGCAAACTCCGTGGAAAATTTTGCCATCGGCGTTGTTTCATTCGAGGCAACATCCCCTGGATTTATCCGATCACGCAGGCGCTTCATCTGGCAAATCAGCTGCGCTACATTCGGGCCGTCAATCAATTCCATCGCGTAGAAGTGAACACCGTGTTCTGAGCCAATACAGTAGACACTCACAATGTTCGGGTGCTTCAGCATGGCGGCTGCTCGAGCTTCGTTCTTGAAGCGTTCCAAGCTTCGCCGATCCAACAATGCCGCAAAGGGCAAGATCTTCACGGCCACATGGCGACCAAGCGAGAGTTGCTCCGCTTCGTAGACTACGCCCATGCCTCCACGTCCTATCTCCCGCAGCAACCGATAATCGCCCAGTGTCAGCTGCCGCCCTGGCGGCGATCCGCTGCCCTGCGTCAACAGTCCATCCATTCGATCGGCTTGACCTAGATCCGCCATCGCAATCATCGTCGGCAACATCGCTTCCAATTGCGTGGCGCACTCCGAAAATTCGCGGTGCAATATCTCAGCATCAACCCTTTGTCCGCGACACAGGCGTTCCAGTACGGAATCGACTGCCTGTGCCAGCGAGTCGGAGATCTCCGACCGCGATCTTGCAACATGATCAGTCATGGTGGTCCTCGCCTGTGGGATTCAGAATGTCGCGCAGTGACTGAATGGCACGCACCTGGCGAGTGCGGACAGCCGATTCGCTGATGTGTAGCGTCTGAGCGGTCTCGCGCACGGTCAATTGCTCAAGGAACCGCAACACTAAGACCTCCTTGAAGTCCGCCGAGATCCGATCAAGCGCATCGAGCAACCGCGCGCGCATCTCCCGACGAGTCACTCTGATCATCTCATCTTGATCGATTAAGCGATCCATCAAGTGGCTGGCAGATTGGTCATTCAGTCGGATGTTCGGAGCGACTTCCCGCTTAACACTTCGCCGCTCCGCTGCGATGTGTCGCCGATAGGCATCCACCAAACAGTTCCAAGTGATACTGCGGATCCACGGGTAGAACTCCATCGGTCGTTCTGTCAGATAATCGGGCAATCGGCGGTAGGCCGTGGCGAGAGATTCTTGGACAATGTCCGACGCATCTAACCGCCCGACGAGACGACGATCCATCCGTAATTTCACCATTTGACATAGGCGAGGCCGGTGAACCTGAAAGAGCTTACGGACAGCTGAATCACTTCCCTCGGCTGCCCGGTGCAGAAGCACGCGTGTCTCGCTGCCTTCCATCCTCATTCCCACCGTGTTGACGTCGATTCACCAAGAGACTCATTAGGGAACACGCAGGTGAGAACCTAAATGTTACAGAAAAGACTCTCCGCATCTGCATCTTTTTTTCTTCCGGAGCTTTCGGACCTTTGTTGGTCCAGACACCTCTCGCAGCCGCTGGCTGAAGGGCGATGGAGGATCGCTGGCCCAACAGCGCAAACGAAGGCCCCTCGGCGTCCAGGCGATCGGACGAGAAAACGTGTCCTCCAAACCCGTCTGTAGGGGCGGCTCTGACCTCACCGCTGATACGGCTCTCCCATCACGGGTTGACGGTCCCCACGCCTCAGGGCAGCGGGATGTTTGCCGCGTTTAACCCGCTCGGTGAGAGCCTGATGCCAGCCAAGAGGCGTCATTTGTCGTGCCTTGGCTGATCCGGAGAGATTTTGTCCCACGAAGGCTGCGAGAAATGGAAGTTAGCGAGTGGGAATTGCCAATTTACACTGGGAATCGTTCACGGATTCGCACGGGGTGGAGACAGACGCCATCTGATGGGACGCCGACGGAGTCCGCACGTCTGCGAGTCGCAGCAACTCGATCGGCCCGCATTGCCACCGAGTAGCCTCATCCGAACGCCTTGCGTCGGTCCTTCGTCAATCTGTCGACTCG
>CAZFWV010000553.1:0-3095 GCA_964522605.1 uncultured Pirellulaceae bacterium | reverse complement strand
GCCTCGTTCCAGGCGCGATAGGCGTACGCGACATTCTCCAGCAGAAACTCGGCGGTTAGCTCTCGGAGATCAGGGTCCGGCATGTGACGGACCAGAAATTCCATTCCCTCACGCTCTGCGGGCGGAACCCGATCCAATGCCAGCTGGATCTGATCGCGATTCTCGCCAGCACGATTCAGCGCCGACTGTACATCGTCCGGCAAAGTCCGCTCGTCCGCCACGGTAGCGGTCACAACCACGAAGAGACCGGTTCCAATAAGTAATCCAAGCACAGCCTGAGAAGATCGCTTCACGGTCTGACTCCTAGAAAGTTCAAAATCACCCGATGGTCAACCTGGAGTATGATAACATTTCGAACAATAGGGGGCCTCCCATGCAACGGCTGAAACGGATATGGACTTTCAATTCTTCACGCCATCGCTTGTGGCAGGAGAACGCAGCTTTCGCGGCGATCGTGCCCGCAGGAGCGTTGGTTCTGGATGCGGGAGCTGGCGATGCCCCGTATAAGGGCCTTTTTGAGCATGCCCGTTACGAGTCCGCGGATTTTCAAAAGGTCGACAAGGTTTACGCTCCGTCGACATACGTTTGCGACCTGAGTAGTATTCCGGTCGAGGATGCGCGCTTCGATTACATCCTGTTAAACCAGGTGCTCGAACACTTGCCCGAACCAAAATCTGTGCTTGCCGAGCTCCACCGTGTGCTGAAACCGGGCGGTAAGATGATCTGTACCGTGCCCCTGTTCTACGAGGAACATGAGCAGCCCTATGACTTCTTTCGATACACACAGTACGGCCTGCGGCATCTCTTCACGAGTACAGGCTATCAGGTTGAGCGTCTTGACTGGATGGAGGGATATTTTGGGACCGTGGCCTACCAGTTTGGCGGAATGGCCCGCTACCTGCCCTGGAAGCCAAGTGATTGGAATTCTGGTTTGCTCGGTTATCTCTGCCTGCCGCTATTCCTGCTCACGAAAATCGGATGCGCTGCCGCGTCGATTCTGATGCATCGATTGGAGACGCGCGTCAAGTATCAGAAGCGGGGCTATCCGAAGAATTACGTTGTCATTGCCACCAAGATGCCCACTTTGTGAGCACAAGGTGTTGGAGGGAGGCTGGAGACTATAGGCTGCAGGCTATAGATGACAGACTACAGACGACAAGTGGTTTCAAAACCGTTACGGACCGAGTTTGTGAGCCGACGGCGCTAGCCGCGGGCCACGATTTGCCGAGTCGCATGGAGAATTGGCCCGAGGCTAGCGCCTTCGGCTCAGGTTTTGAAACTGGTTCTCCAGTCTCCAGCCTCCAGCCTCTCTCCTCCACCAGGTGGCATCGCTGGTTCGCGCTGCCGTACAATGATCACCTCGAAACGAATTGTGCCCGGTTGGCCAATTCAGGTTTTGTGGCTTCGGTCCACCGAAATTGGGAGGAACAGATTGTGAAGACATCTCATGGATTTCGTTCCCAGATCTCGCGACGTCGGTTTTTGGGTGGAGTCGCTGCTTCGACCGCGGCGTTTCACGTGGTGCATAGTTCCGTGCTTGGCCTCAACGGTGCGACGCCGCCGAGTGAGCGGTTGAATATGGCGTCGGTCGGTGCCGGTGGGCAGGCGGCGGGTGACATTCGGCAGTTCGCCAACGAGAACATCGTTGCGCTCTGTGATGTGGACTGGCGCCATGCCGCGGGGACGTTCGAGCGGTTTCCCGGGGCCAAGCGATTCAAAGACTTCCGCGTCATGCTCCAAGAGATGGAATCGCAGATCGATGCGGTGGTCGTGGGGACCCCCGATCACGTTCATGCGTTTGCCTCGATCATGGCACTGAAGATGGGCAAACATGTTTATTGCGAGAAGCCGCTCACTCATTCCGTATGGGAGGCGCGGCGAGTTGCCGAAGTCGCGCGCAATGCGCAGGTCGCAACCCAAATGGGCAATCAAGGGCAAGCGTCAAACAGCACGCGGCGCCTTTGTGAACTCGTCTGGCACGATGCGATCGGTCCGGTACGCGAAGTACATGTATGGACGGATCGGCCGTCGCGCGGTCTGTTCGACGAGTATTGGCCTCAGGGCGTTGGCAGACCCCAGGAGACTCCACCGGTGCCCCAGCAGTTGGAATGGGATTTGTGGCTTGGTCCGGCGCCCGAGCGTCCCTATAGCCCGGTCTATTGTCCGTTTCGGTGGCGAGGTTGGTGGGACTTCGGGACCGGCGCGCTGGGCGATATCGGATGTCATTCGATGGACCCGATCTTCCGCGCGCTGAAGCTTGGTGCGCCGCAATCCGTGCAGGCGAGTTCCACGCGCGTGAATCCGGAGACCTTCCCTCTGGGCTCCATGGTCACGTATTACTTCCCGGCGCGGAATGCGGAAGTCCAGGCCAACAACGCTCACGTGCGGGGTATGAGTGGCGCGGGGGCGGGCGCGGTGGAGATGCCTCCGGTCAAATTGGTCTGGTACGACGGCGGATTGCGACCGCCTCGTCCTCTTGATTTGCCGAAAGGTCAGTTCATGGGCGACAACGGCCGGTTGTTGATCGGTGATCACGGTTTCATTCTCGGCGATCGCGTCTATCCAGAGTCTCGCGCGGCAGAGATTTCCGTTCCCCAAACGATTCCCCGTGTCGACGACCACTATCAGGAATGGGCGGCGGCCTGCAAGGGAGGTCCGCCCGCCGGATCGAACTTTGATTGGGCCGGACCTCTGGCGGAAGCGGTCTTGTTGGGCAACGTTGCCCTCCGTGTCCAGCTCCGCGAGCAGTTGACGCAAACTGCCTTGGAGTGGGATCCGCAGCAACTGAAGATTACGAGCTTGGATGACGCCAATCAGTTCCTTCGTCGCGAGTATCGCGATGGGTGGGGTGAGATCGTCAGCTGATCGTTGTATCCACGAGTACAGCTCGTGTGAGTGTCAATTTCTGCCGACTTCCGCTGCCTTCGGAAAGGTCAACAGGGGAATCTGGGGGTGTGGATTCTCTGTCGGACGATCGGAGGCAGAGGAGCCGGAGATTGACGAACAAGGAATTCCGATTGTTGAGGGGAAGACAGATTTTGGATTAGCGAGTTAAGAACCGCGAGGAACGGGGAATCTCGGCGGATCTCCCCCGG
>CAZFWV010000552.1:0-3130 GCA_964522605.1 uncultured Pirellulaceae bacterium | reverse complement strand
GGCAGCGGATCGGTTGTTTCGATTCGCGTTCCGGGAGCGAAGGCCTCCTCGACTTCCGGGACGGCGGTTGGCGGCGTCTCGGTGGCCGGCAACGCGGTCGGCGCCGGTTCGGCAGTCGGAGTCGAGGGCACCAGCGCCGTCGTCGGAGCGTACCGGGATGATACCGCCGCTCCAGATGCGGGCGCTGCCTACACGTTCGATGCCGCCAGCGGCAATCTGCTTCACTCCTTCACGGATCCAAGACCCAGTGCGCGAGAGGGCCTGGGCAGTTCCATCGCCATTGCCGAATCCATCGTGATTGCTGGAATGTCTCGCGCTCCACAAGATGGCAGCCAGACAGGCTCGGTGTATGTGTTTTCGCGAAGTGACAACCACTGGAGCCAACAGCAGAAGGTCGTAGACAGTGGTCCCGCGGGGGATGACGACTTCGGCTGGTCGGTGGCCCTCGGTCAGGACACACTCGCGATCACCTCGCGACGAGATGGGCCGTTCGGCGTCGCGTCCGGCTGCGTGAACCTGTTCGGTCGAAACCAGTCTCACTGGGAGGAAGTCACTCGCCTGAAACCACAGGATGCGCAATCCGGAGGGTACTACGGGAACTCGCTCGCAATCGATGGTCCCTACATGGTGGTTGGACGGCCAATCTACGGCGGCTACGGCGAAGCCCAACTGTTTCGCCAGGAGGGTGCTTCCTGGGTGCTCCTGGCACATCTAAAAGCCAGCGACGGCACAAAGGGAGACGCCTTTGGCCAGTCCGTGGCAATCAGCGGAAACACGGTGATCGTGGGCGCATGTCGCGGCGATGTCGAGGGAGCAGAATCGGCCGGCTGCGCCTACATCTTCAGCGAAACAGAGTCCGACTGGACACAGCAGCAAAAGATCACGGCCGACGACGGGGAGGCCGGCGATCAGTTCGGTTATTCGGCGGCCATTCGTGGGGATACGATCATCGTCGGGTCGCCATTGGATGACTCTCTTGTGAGTGACTCCGGCGCAGCGTACGCCTTCATTCGCCGTGGAGACCAGTGGATGCAGCAGCAGAAGCTGACGGCAAGCGATGCCGCGAGCGATGACCGATTCGGTCTATCCCTCGCGATTGAAGAACAAACCTTGGTGATCGGGGCACCTTATCGCAGCGAGGCAGGCGACCGATCCGGCGCGGCCTACGTGTTTGTTCGCGAGGGAAACGACTGGACAGAACAGCAAAAGTTGACGGACCTGGAAGCCAGGGCTTATGCGTACTTTGGCTACTCCGTAGGAATCAGCGGCGAAACCGTCGTTGTGGGAGCACACCGTGCTTCTCACGACAGCATCCGCACCGGCTCCGTGCACATCTTTGTCCACAGTGAAGGTCAATGGATGCTCCAACAGCGCGTGATTCCCCGTGATGCCGCATCCGAAGATCAGTTTGGCTACCGCGTGGCAATCAGCGGAGATGCGCTTCTCGTCAGCGCCCATGGAGATGACTTCGACGCGTCGGATTCGGGCGCTGTCTGGGCATTTGATGCGGCTTCGGGGGATCCCAAGTTTCGATTCGCCGGCGAGGACCTTACTTCGGATGGACCGGATGACTTTGGGTCGTCGGTGGCGAAAGACGGAAACATGGTCGTCGTGGGAGCACGCAATGATGACACAGGGGCAAAGAACGCCGGAGCCGCCCGAGTCTACGATGCAGAGACGGGAAAACTCGTGCGAACGTTGGCCAATCCGACACCTGCCGCGGACGACGATTTTGGCTGTTCCGTGGCCGCCGCGGGCGGCAAGATCCTCGTGGGTGCCGGTCAGGATGACACGTTTGGTGGCAACGCAGGCGCGGCCTATCTGTTTGACGGCGTGAGCGGACGGCTGCTCCATGTACTGACGAAACCCGGGTTTCGCGAGGAGCGTGTTGTTCAGCACCGGGCGCACCTGACCTTCGCCGCCGTGGCTGGTGATACGATCGCGATTGGTAACCGGTATTCTGGGCAGATCAGTCTGCTGACAGGGACAGATCTCGCATTGTTGCGACAGTTGCCACCTCATCGTGATCAACTGAATGCGATTGCGTTTTCGCCAGCGGGTCGATCACTGGCATCCGCCCATAATGATGGCGTGGTCCGGTACTGGCAGCTCCTAAGGCCGGATGAGTACAGTCACGATCGGAATATCAAAGCACATCAAGGCAGCGTAACGCATCTGGGGTTCCTGGACGATCAGCGACTGGCAAGTTGTGGCACGGATGGTACGGTGCGAGTATGGAATCTGGGTCCATCCCGGCGAGCCGTGCCCGTGGGAGAGGACGATTTTGTCTCGGCGAACGATATGGAATTCTCCGCTGATGGTCAGTATCTGGCTGTGGCGGCCGACGACGGCGTATTATGGCACGGTCGTAGCAACGGGACTCAGGATGTTGTTTGGCGCGATACGGCGTCGGAGGCCACGACTTTTGACAAAGTCGCCTATTCCCAACGGGGGGATCTCGTGGCACTCTGCTCGCGAAACTCGAACCGGATTGTCCTCTGGGACGTGAGCCATCGTGCCACCCGAGCGTCACTTACTCACGAGGAGCGCGCCGTCAATGACGTCTGCTTTTCACCGGACGGCGGATTCCTGGCCAGCACCGGTGATGATGCGCTCGTTCACCTCTGGAACATGGAAGATCTCCAAGAGTTCCAACGCCTGCCGCTACCCCATCATGGCTGGACGCTTGCGTATACGCCGACGGAAGGACACTTGGCAGTCGGCGGGCGGTTTACGGAGATCCTGATCTTCGACTTGGTGAGCGGTGAGGTCACGATGCGATTCTCCGTTCCCTGGAACACCAATGATTTGGCCTTCCATCCTGCTGGGCGATTGCTTGCCAGTGCACACTCGGATAGTCACATTCGGCTGTGGGATGTCTCATCGGGGCAGATGCTCGGAGACTTGCGCGGTCACGAGGATCTGGTCGAATGCCTTGCGTTCTCAAGCGATGGTGAAACGCTGGCTTCTGCAAGCGACGACGGAACGATTCGACTCTGGTCCGTGGCGCAACAATGTCAATTCGGGATCGTGGAGCGCCGCACGGCGAGCGCCTACGCCGTAGCTTTTTCTCCGGACGGGAAATGTCTTGCAGCCGGGTGGGGCCGTGGGAATTCCGACAATGCCGCTT
>CAZFWV010000551.1:0-3168 GCA_964522605.1 uncultured Pirellulaceae bacterium | reverse complement strand
TGCCCCCTCATCCCCAGCCCTTCTCCCCCGCAACGCCGGGGGAGAAGGGAGCGAGAATATCGGTTTGTTCATTGCCTGCCAGGACTTCCCATGTTTCCGAGTCGAAAGCATTTTCAACAGCCCCGGTCCGCCCTCTCCAGGCCTGCGACGCGACTCTCGCAGAACGAGAGTGAATTGTCTTGGTAAGCTCTTGAAAAAAGCACTTCAAAGCCGCACGACCTCCACGCGGGAGGGTGAAGTAATTTCTTCCGAACCATCAACTTATGAACTGCACGACCTCTCGAGGGAGAGTGAATTCTGTTCGTAAACACCGGCAAAACCAACGCTTTTAAGCTGCGCGATCGCCTCGGTGGAACTCTTGACGCGCACCCGTGGGCATGCGGATCATGGGTCAGGTGTTCGTATCGATATTCCTTGGGGGGGCGCGACCATGCAGCCGACAATACACACCAAGAACAGGATTCACCGAGGTACTTCGTGCACCGGCGCGCCGGGCGCTCGACTTTGGCTTTCCATCCTGGTCGTAGCCTTATCCTGTTCGCGTGCGAGTGTTGCTGGAGAGACGCACTTCGACAACGGACCCGAGGAATTCGCCGGAAAACACTACTACTGGCTGGCGGAATGGAAACTTGAAGTTACTCTACCCGCGGATTTACAGCCAACCGATCGACTGGAGATTCTGTTCGGGACCAAAGGAGATCAACCTCGGACGCTGCATTTTGAGTACGGTGGGCAACGCGGTACGGTGACAGAAATCGGTTCCCGCGCGTACGACTGGATCCAGCTTCCGCTCCAGGACCTGATGGGTGGAAGCCGCGTACTGCTCTTCGGAAGTGGACGTGAACACGTCGCCTTCTTGGCAGGTGTGCGGATCGCTGGCGACTCGGAAGCCGCACCGACCGTGCGTCCCATTCCAGTCGTTGCCGTGGGCGGTCGTGGCGACGGAACCTTGATTTGGAATGACTTGACTGGCTTCGAAGTCAACGCGGAAACCCGTCGATTGTGGGACTCGACGCCAAGGCAGCCGGATTGGCAGCGGGCCGAGCGTTCGGCGGAATATGCCGGCATTGCCCTCGGCAAGGTCCAGCGATGGCTTCACGAGCGTTGTATGGCGGTCCACGACGAGCGATCGGGACTTTTTCGTCCTACAGGCCCCGAGTGGAACTATCGTGACACGGCTGCCGACTGCTATCCCTTCTACGTTTGGGCTGCGTACTTCACCGACCAGCATCTGCTGGACACGATCATGCTTGACTGTCTGGCGGCCGAGCAGCGACTGTGCAATCACTTGGACCGATTGCCGTTGCCGTACGACATGGATACCGGAAGGAAGAAGCCAGTCACACTGGACGAGATGATCTTTGGTGCGAGTGAATATGCCAAAGACGGCCTGGTCCCCATCGTCGAACTCATGGGAACCGATTCCCCTTGGTTCGATCGGATGCGCGGTCTGGTCGACGACATCTTTCTCCATGCACCGATCGACACTCCACTCGGCAAAATTCCCTCAACGAATATCGAAGTCAACGGAGAGTTATTGCAGTTACTCCCTCGCCTTTACTGCGTCACGGGCCAACAGAAGTACCTCGACTGGGCACACCGGCTAGCTGACTATTATTTGCTTCCCGGAGGATTCATCCCTGAGCGATTGTCCGACCACGGCTGCGAGATCATCGGCGGTTTAGGCCTGCTGTTCGCCGTCGACTGCTCCGCCTGCCCAACAAAAGCCGCCCAGTATCGGCCGCATCTGGAGTCGATGTTCGACCAGATCCTTGCGCGAGGCACAAATTCTGATGGCTTGATTATCGGCAATCTGCAATCCACACCGGGCCCCCACGACAACGTACCGACACGCGATGGATGGGGATATGATTTTGTGGGATTTCTGGATTACGACCTGGCGCTCGGCACCCACCGCTACGAGCAAGCGATTCGCCGCCCGATGTCGTGCATGTTGAAGCCGCGCTATTGGCAGTTCAATTGGGACGATCGTTCACGCGACAACACCGCCGATTCCGTCGAGGGAGGCTTGTATCTGCTGCGACGCATTCCCGTCCTCGAGACGTTCGTCTGGGCCGATCGTGAAATCGCGACATTGCTGGTCGATCACAAGAACGCGGATCGCCTGTGGGAAACGCACAAGTTGGAGGCAAATACGGTCCGAACCGTGTTGATTCATACGATGTTGCATACGCGGAACACAATTGCGCGCCCCTGGCAGGAAGGGATGCAACTCGGCGCCGCCCCTTGGGAAGACGGAATCTGCCTGTTCCTGAAATCGCCGAAGCCGTATCAGGGAAAGATTCAATTCGACATTCCCCGACATCGGATCTTCATGCGATTTCAACAAGACTGGCCGCGCATGAATACGATGCCTGAATGGTTCACGATCGAACCGGATGAAACCCATCGATACGTGATCGAGAATGTCGATACGGACACGCGAGAGACCGTAACTGGTGCAGAGCTACGAGAAGGTCTACCGATCGCACTGGAAGTTGACCAACCCACCCGGCTCATCGTCCGACCCGAATGAGTTGCCGCCGGCTACTTCACGATTCGCAGGCACAGCGGATATTGGTAATCCTCACCGTTGGCCGCTTTCACCGCGGCGACAATCACACAGACGAAGTGAAAAACCACGAGTGCAAACAGTAGAGGAATCGTTAATAACATCCCGATTCCCAAAGTGAGGATGCTCGCGGCACCGAGAATCAAACCATAAATCGCCACGGAGATATTGAAGTTGAGCGCCTCTTTGCCATGGCGATCGACCTGCGGGAGTTCATCTTTTTTGACAATCCAGAACACGAGTGGACCAATGATGCTCCCCAGGCCATTTCCCAGATACCCAAGCAGGCCCGACAAATGGCAGATCATGGCCCAAGTGTTGGGTGTCATATGGATCACCATTCCTTTCTGCAACACGCCTGACCTCAAATGCAAACCGCGGTGACGGACGACCCCACCGCGACGCAAACCGATCGTGTCGGATTCATGCCCTGCCTTCTATTCGAGCAACGAGGGAGTTTCTTGGCGAAATAGTCGATTTGTAGGACGGATTGGCAATCCGTCCCACGGGCGATTCACGCGCGCGTCATGTCGAAGAAGTGGAAACGCAGCGCGGCAGGGCCGCAACCAAAGGGGATAGGGTGGCCGGCGGCAGAG
>CAZFWV010000550.1:0-3216 GCA_964522605.1 uncultured Pirellulaceae bacterium | reverse complement strand
TGTTTACGAACAGGATTTGTGGCGATTCGTTTAACCCGCAGCCGTCAGGCGAGGACGATTTGCCTTTTCTCCTCGCCTGACGGCTGCGGGTTAAACGAATCGCCACGAATCCTATTCATCAATGCCTGCTGAACCAACACTTCTTAGCTGCACGACCTCTGCGGTGGTGGAAGTTCCGTCACAAAAAAGGGGCACGCGATTCGTGCCCCCATGGCTTCGATTACTTGAGAACTACGTGTCACTAGAAGAAACGGTTGAATACGGCTCGTAGTTCCCCATCGAACAACTGGTCGGGTCCGTTGCCAATCGCGGTACCGTAGCCAACGGTCAAGCCGGCCATGGGACCGAGCTGAAAATGCCCGCCCAAGAGGACATGCAGCAACTGCAAGTCGCGGTTGGGTTCTCCGATTCGAAACGGGCCTTCTGTGATGACATCCGAATGCTGCAGAGACCGGTTGAGGTGCAATTCCGCGATCGGCGCGAACCCGGTCAGGTATCGGTTTTGTCGATGACCGTCTGCCTGCCACAACCAGTATCCCGTGTTGACGTCGACGTACAAGAAAGTCTCGTCCTGATACTGTCCGGCCGAAACAAGTCCTCGCCCCAAATTGACGTAGACAGGGTTGCCATTTGCGTCGACATCCACCTGCACGAAACCCTGCAGAAACCACCGATCCTGCACAAGAAGCCAGCCCAGGAACGGCATCACGTGAACCGAATCATTATCGATCCGGACGATTTCTTTGCCGCTATCGAGGAATACGTTAACACTATCTGCCGTAGGAGTGGTCACCGAAACGCCCGCGGAAATCGCTCCGCGGCGACCTGCCAGAAGCAGGGCTTTGAACGACAGGAAGATGTCACCAAACTCGACATTGGAGTAGTCGGTGAATCCGTCGACCACGAGGTTGCTGTCCAACGTGGCTGCGAAAGGAAAACGGCACTCCAATGACATCATGCCGTTGGGCGTCGTTTTTTCGAAGCCGGGAGTGAATCGATTGACCGTCAATCCACCGGCCGCCAGTGGCACGTTGTCGAACATGCTGTAGTTGAAGAAGACACGATTTCGCGGGATGGGGCTGCTGTTCTCCGCGATCTTCAGTCTGCCGACCACCAAGCCGCCGCCGGGATCGGGAATGACGATTTTTGCTCCCCCTTCGCCCTGCAGAATTCGCGAAAAGGTGTAGTCTGCCGTCCAGGTATCGCCACTCCGATAGGGCAGGTTGCTGGGATCCGAAGCGGTCCCTCCGTCGAACGTGTAATCGGGACCGGGGGCCGTGGGAACGTTCGCCGGCGGCACCGGCTCCGTAATGTCAAACGTGTCGACGAATCCGTCCCCATTCGTGTCTCGCCCGGTCCCGACGCTGAAGAAGTCGTTGAGTTCAGACTGCGGATCTCGTTGGAATACGAGTTGCCCGTTTGGATCGCCAACCGGAGTTTCCGAGGTCACAAAGCCAAACACATTTACGCGATACGGAACCACGTCTGCGATGATCGAGCGTCCGCGGCCACCACCCAGGTTCTCACCCACGACGTTCGGCACCGCAAATCCGGTGGCTCCGATAGCGGCAGCTTGCTCGCTGAACGCCAAACTCGGCTGCGGCGTCAGGGAGGGAGCTAGCGGCGTTCCTTCGTCAAGAGGTGCCTGTTCCGCCGGCTCCAGGGGCTGCTGCACGCCCGGCGGGAGGGCGACCTGACCAGGCGGACAATATGGACATGGATCGCACAGATCGCTGTGCGTGGAGTCACACGGCGCCTGAGCAAGGATCGAGGAATCACTTGTTGCCGCAAGCAGACCGGTGAGCACGAACAGCATGCGGAAGTGAACACCCAGGCGGGAACTGGAGAATTGAAGAGAGGGCATGAAGATTCTCCCTTAGAGAGAAGACTGCTCATACGAGGCATCCCTGTCTGTATCGATCTGCGCGACCACAGCGGTGGCGACGAATGCAGGCGATGAAACGAAACTTCGGTGCGAGAGGGATGGATCGTGCCGCCTGAAGAGAATAGGAAAGATGATTCGACAGATGCTCCCAGCTCGCTGGAGGCTCGAATCTCACACGCTGCGGTCGAATCCCGTCGCGGTGTCCGAATCAAAAAGAAAACACGGGAACTTCGCCGAGCAGCCGGCATGCAGCTCCTCAGCGATCCCCGTGTCGATTCTCAATTGCTTGGATCGAGATCTTCGCGAAACTCAATGATGTCCGAGCTTGTGTCGACAACTTGGACAACAAAGAACCCTCTTGGCGACCATCTTCTGGACCGGAACCTCCACGACGTTCGGGACGATTTCTGGTACACAAACGTTGACCGTTCGAGTCTTCTCGACCGGAACAAGCTCGTAAACGGTCTCTTCGGCGCAGGGAATCGTGGCTTTTTTCGGAGTCTTGACGCAGTAGCTGATGTCGCGCTTCGTAGTCTCAAACACAACATCCGGCTCTTGACATTCGCGCATTTGAACGTCGGGACGTTTCACCATTACGGTGCAAGTGCACGGTTCTTCAATGCAAACCTTACCGCATTCCGTGCACACTTCGCGGGTCACCGTTGTTTCACGAAGCTCCGGCTCATATACGTTTACATGTTCCATGCGGACGACAGGATTCATGACTCGGTGACACTTCTTTTCCGTGATCGTCTGAGTGCGAACGTCATCCTGCAGATAACAGATTTCTTTGGTTATGTTTCGAGTTTTGGGCACGCGTTTGAAAACCGTGTAGGTCTCTTCGCGCTGCTCGGTTTTGTTGACAACACAGTTCTGGATGCGTTTCTCCATGACGGTCATCGGCACGTAAACGGTGCATTCCACGAGCTGACAGCTCTCACAGGTCGAGCCGCACTGCGGACAACCCGTGTGCTCAGCCAGTGCACGCATTCCAACCACGTGAGTTGCCGCCCAGAACACGGCGATGGTCATCACTTTTGAGCAGAGAGGCCTACTCATGAGTGGAATCCTTTCCGGGATAATTCGGGCAGAGGATCGAGGACGGAATGCTGCGACTCGGCGCGCCGAGCAGCAGCCGATCGAGGTAGGTAGATCGGGGTTTTGATCTGTCGCGAAAACAGATCATCATCCCCTAAAATCGGACGTTGGGCGGCTGCCCTTTCGAAAATGCGTCAGTTCAGTATCGTGGCGATGAGGGAGGACAGGTAATTTGCGGCGGGAGGCTGGAGGCTGGAGGCTGGAGGCTGGAGGCTGGAGGCTGGAGACGGGAG
>CAZFWV010000549.1:0-3251 GCA_964522605.1 uncultured Pirellulaceae bacterium | reverse complement strand
GGAGGCATGCTCTGCTCGAACGATGCCGAGCTGATCGAAAAGGCCCGATTCTGGGCAACGCAGGCCAAGGAACCGGGGCCGTTCTATCTGCACCGCGAAGTCGGCTATAACTACCGCCTGAGTAACGTCCTGGCGGCGATCGGTCTGGCCCAACTCGAGGTACTCGACGACCGGGTCCGCGCGCGGGAGCGCATCTTCCGGCATTACCAGCAGCGACTTGGATCCTTGCCGGGGATCCGCTTCATGCCGCAGGCTGACTACGGCCGCCCCAACTTTTGGCTGTCCGTGATCCGCATCGACCCGCGGCAGTTCGGCGCCAGTTGCGAGGACGTCCGATTGGCACTCGAGCGAGAAAACATCGAGTCGCGTCGGGTCTGGGTGCCCCTGCATCGGCAACCCGTCTTTGCCTATTGTCGCTATCGCGGGGGAACGGTCGCTGACGAGATCTTCGCGGATGCACTTTGTCTGCCGAGCGGTTCGGCCCTGAGTGGAGCCGACTTGGAGCGGATCACAGGGTGCATCGAGGCCATCGGCTCGCGGCGATGAGTTGGTGGTCGCTGCGAGTTTGACGGCGAAGTGGGAGTGGGCCGCACGCTCCGGCGAACTCTGCCTCCCTTTCAGAATTTTCACCGACGAACTCTGCCACTCTTTCAGAATGAAAGACGGATGCGGATCGATTGACGCTCTCACGTTCGGAGGCAGAGGTCGTTCCGACGTCCATATAATCCTCAAAAGGAGGCAGAGGTCGTTCCCGATCAGAATGAAAGACGGATGCGGATCGATTGACGCTCTCACGTTCGGAGGCAGAGGTCGTTCCCGACATAATCCAAAAAAGGAGTCGGTCGTTCCCGGTATAATCCTTAAAAGGAGGCAGAGGTCGTTCCCTCGGCTAATCCTTGAAAGGAGGCAGAGGTCGTTCCAAAGGAGGCAGAGGTCGTTCCCGATAAAAGGAGGCAGAGGTCGTTCCCGTCAGAGGTCGTTCCCGATCGAGGTCGTTCCCGATCGGTGCGGAATCCCGCAGCAGACTTCCGCTTTATCGCGTCGCGTCGTCCGTTCCCGAGTCCGCCATTTCGGGGACACTCTTGACGGTGAAGGACCGTTTGGCGACTTCGGCCCGACGCATGTCGCGGACAACTTGGGCCGCCTGCAACAGCTCCTCACGACTGATCCGTCGCAGGTTCCCCAATTCGGTAATCGGCTCCAGCGTCTGCATCGCCCGGCGAAGCGTCGGCTCCAGCAGAATCACCTCCGTCATCCACCGGCGAACTTCTTCGAACGACTGGGCAGCCTGCTGATACTGCTGCGTCAGGTCAACCGTCTGCTCCAGCGTCTCGATCGCCAGGCGGAGGTTCTCGCCCTGGACAAGAACTTCGTCCTTGAGTTGGACGAGTTCGTCGAGCGTCGTCCGCGAGTGCGCTAGGTCCTGCTCTTGCGCGTCCACCTGGGAACGCAGACCAATCAGTTCGTCCAGCGTGGCCTGGGCACGAGGCGTATCGGCTCCTTCGCCCGAAAGCTGCCGGCTGATCTGCACCAGATCGTCGGTCACGGCCTGCGCCTCGTGCGCGAGGGTGGCCGAGTCGACCAGCTGCCGGTGCACCTGCTGGACCTCGGCCACCAAGGGCTCGGTCTCTTCCAGATATCCCACGGACCGCAGCAAGCGAACGCGCAAGTTGGCCATCCGCTCCAGCGCAGCCTCCGCCTCCGACGCCCCCTCGGCTGAGGCGATCAATTGCTGCTGGACATCATTGGTGGACCGCAATGCCGACCGGGTCTGCTCGATCAACCCGGCACTACGAGCAACATCGTGACGAAGGCCATTGAAGCGATCCAGCGCAACCGTTGCCGCCTGCAATTGTCCGGCTTCGGCAACCAGACGTTCGTGGAGCCGTTCGATTTGCGCCAACCCCTCTGCCGCCGCCTCGCTGCGACGCCCCTGCTCGCTGAGCAACGTCAGCAGATCGGCAGCCCGCTCAGCCGATCCATGCTGCTTCGTCAGAAGTTGCACGTTCTGCTCCAGCGCATCGATTTGCTGCTGCATGAGTGCCAACTGTCGCGATGCAGGGCGAAGAAAACCCCAATTCACAGCGATCATCGCGACCGCAACGGCGAACAAAAACATGTTCCAGCCGAAGCCACCGTTTCCCTGGTGATGAGAAGCGTCGTCCGTTAACGTCGCCCCCAGTCCGTAATCATTCCTGCTGTTCAAGGTAGAGTCTCCCTCTCTATTCCGTCGTAATGCGGGGGCAAGTCGCCTCCATTCTTCCCGTGTTACCGTATCGGTATCGACTCCCGTTGTTTCAGAATCTTTCCCAAGCCATACAGCTTAGCTCGCGTAGACCGGTTGTGACGCTTGCAGTGCTGTCGTTTAGTAAACGTGCGCTCGTCGCAATGGTGCGATCGCAACTCACCGGGAAAGAAGAAGTAACCACGGATCGAACGGAGGAAACGGATTCCGGCGGATCGATTAGTCGGCGTTGATCCGTATCATCCGTCGTATCCGTGGTTGCCCACCTGTTTCAGCCGCGCTCGTCCCGACGTCACCCCAGCGCGCACGCCTTTTCTGCTGCGAGTGCTCGGAACCCGATCAGCGAGCAGACGGAGTCCGCGGGCGATACCTGATCTTGCGAATCGCGGACCGTGTCTGGAAGGTGGCAATTCCGAGCGGTTTGGAGAGATCAACTTCGGGTCGAGTCGAGATCTTGCGCCCCTCGAGGGCAACTTGAACGACTTGCTCATTGTCGATCCAAGCCTTGATCTCTTGCTTCGTGACGCGGACGCGGACGCTGTACCACTGCCCCTTCTTGAAGTTCATGAACTTCTGCGTTTCATTCTCGGAGGCATCCAGTCCATCGAGGCTGGAAAGGCCCACGAGCGCTCCGCCCCAGCCACCGAGAATCAAGGAGCAGTGAGAATCAAGGACGGGGAAGGTCAGCCCGCAGAAGAAATCGTTGCCTTCCACCCGCTGCGCTTCCACCTCGATCTCGTAATCGACTTTCGGGAACTCTTTTTCGTAGGTCACGCCAGTCATGGGCGAGCCAAAACCGAGCACCAAGTTTCCCTCCTCGACGAACACGTCCCCCTCACCGCCAAAGCGGGTGACCTTCCAGCCGGCGAGCGATTTCCCGTCGAACAGGGACTTCCATTGCATCGCCTGATCTTGACTCTCCGCCGGCGCCGCGGTCGGTTCGGCGGCTCGCGAAGGAACACCGGCCGCCAAGCCCCATGCAACGGCAATGCTGACGAGAATCCCC
>CAZFWV010000548.1:0-3268 GCA_964522605.1 uncultured Pirellulaceae bacterium | reverse complement strand
CGTTGATTCTTTTCCACGCAAATCCAAGAGAATCAAAACGCAGAGCTCGCAAAGGCGCAGAGGGCCGCAGAGAAAGCATGAAATTGTTCAGGGTTATGGTTGCCTGAAATCGGTTTGCAGAAATCTTCACGAATTGCGTTCACAAGGAGCGAGCGATGTTGTCCTTAATCTTGAGGTCCAGAATGCGAGTTGCTGTTGCGACACTGCTATTCAGCCTGCCGGTCACGCCTACAATGTCGATCGCGCCAACCCCCATCGGAGTTGCGTCCGCGCAATCTCAAGCATACGGAACATCCAATCCGTATGAATCATCAATGACCACGCACTCCATCGAGGTCAAACATACGGATGCAAACTACTTGGCCAAGATGCTCAAGCAACTCTCCCGCGGTGTCAATATCGTGGTCGATGAGCGGACGAATAGTCTGTTTATTCAGGTCCAAGGGCAGGAGCTGCCGGACGAGCTGAAGTCGTTGATCGAGAAACTGGACAAGCCGATGCCCGGTCAACAGAAGCTGATGTTTGGAGTGGCTGCACCGCCGGCCGAGTTGCGTCAGCGGCCTGGGCAGTATGGAGTTCCGACCGCTGATCGTCGCCGCGAAATGATCCGGCTGGAGTTGCGGCACGCGGAGGATGGGTTGCCACAGGTTCCCGTTGTTCCTACCAACGAACATCAGCAGTTGCGCGTTCGTTACGAAGCGGCCGAGCGGGAATCGTTGCGGTTGGCCGCGGAACTCGCCGAGCTGAAACGCTCGGATCGCGAAGCGGAAAACCGGCCTCGGCGAGACGAATTGCAGCAACAGCTCGAACGGACCGTCAACAATGCGTTCGACTTGCGACAGCAATTGCAGGAGGCGGAACTGGCTGAACTGCGGAAACGAGTCGAATCGATTGAGCAGCGGATCGGAACGCGAAGAGAACTGCGGGGCAAGATCGTTCAGCGTCGAATCGAGGACTTAATGAATCCGGAACAGACGTGGGACTCCCAGCCGCAGCCGATGCCGAACGTGGACGTGTTGCACGTGGTTCCCGACGTGACGCGTCCGCTGCCGCCAAGTTCCTACGGGATTGCGGTGCCACCAGGAATCCCGACGCCGCCGGGAATCCCAATGCCACCGGGACCTCCAACGTCCACGCCGATGCCTGGTTCTTCGCCCTTTTCCGCAACCGCGTCGGCTTCATCCGAAGCGACAGCCGGCGAAGCTGCACCTCGAAAGCTACCGAGCGACTACGTGAGCCAGCGACAGCAGATCCTGCGCGAGATCACCGACGCGTTACAGAACGCTGCTGGCGGGCAGGAAGGTGAAGCCTTCGATGCCCGATTGAAGCTGCTGACCGAACAGGCTCAGGAACAATTGCAGGTTCTGACGCGAGAATACGAAGCACAGCGACAAATCCTGGTCGCGCAACTCGCTGGTCAAGAAGCTGTACTAAGATCGGCGAAGGCCGAGCACGAGAGACTGATGCAGATGTTTCGACAAGGAGTGATCTCCGCAGCGGAAGTTGCGCCTGCCGAAGCGAACTTGAAGCGGGTGGAATCCGCTGTCGAACAGATCGCTGGTTTCCTGAAGATGTTCCAAGCGAATCGAGAGGCGATCGTGAGTGAGGAAGGATTGCGAACGATCATCGAACAGCTACAGCAACCGCCCGTCGAATATCGTGAGCCGGTACAGGGTGAGTCGTCGCGGAATGAAGGTCGTTCAGTACCAACGAGCGAAGAGAATCCCTGATTTGGGCGGTCGTGGTGTGGCGATGATCGATTTTGAGGGAAGAATGGCCGCGGATCAACGCGGAGGATCGCGGATTAGGACGGATCTATCCGTGGGGATCCGTCTGCTCCGTCCAATCCGTGGTTCCTTCCCCCACCTCGTCCGCGCAAATCCGCGCGCCTCCGCGGCCAATTCTCCTCAAGACTACTCCGGCAATCGAAAAATCGAATTGTGGATCACGCGCTGCACGGGTTGCCCGCTGTGATCGCGCAGGGAGCAAATCACCTCCATCCCCCAGGTCGGGTGCAGATCGGGGACTTGCAGCTCGACCGAGCGACCGTCGCCAGATATCCGTACGGCGGTGACTTCGAGTTTCCGCTCGTCGTAGTGATTCGATCCGTAGTCTTCTGTCCGCTTGAGCGACCAGGTTTGGATTGCGTAATTCTCAGGATCGCTGGCCGATGCACGATCGGGCGGTTCCGTAAACGTAATCGACAATCGTCCCGCCCGCGCGTGGAGTTCGATCGGCAAATAGGCCGGCCGATCGGTATACCGGATGCGATAGAGTCCGCCGGGCTGCGTGGCGTTACCGGCCCAGGCGAACATGCCGCACGTGTAGAGCTGTCGGTCGACCGGATGAAATCGCCCGCGCATCACGCCGGTCGGAAGTGGATCGATCGGCAGCGCGCACATGCCGCCTTGCTTCTGGCCTTCGACCTCTTCCCAGGGCACGACATACAGTTTGCCGTAACCGTACGACAGATTCAGCAAGGAACCGGCGAGCGGCCCCCAGGTGTCGCCGGGAACCCACAGAAGTTCTGCGGGTGAGCGGTCGAAGGCGTTTGTAATCCAGCAGATGGGCTGCTCCATCGCCTCATCCGATTCGTCCGTCACATCGTGATAACCAAACATGTTTCCATAAAAACGCCCGGGAATCACCCAGTTGATGCGATTCTTCGGATTCCAGTGTCCCTCTTGATCGGTGACGACAAAGGTCCCGTCAGGATTCAAGCAAACACCATTCGCCGCGCGAAAACCGGTCGCCAGAATCTCTGTGCGTGACCCGTCGGCGGCGATGCGGAGCAATGTCCCATGATGCGGTACAACAGCCGGTAACGCGTGACGAGCCGACTTCGCATAGTAAAAATTCCCCTGCGAGTCGACTTGCAGTCCCATCGCGAATTCGTGGAAGTGCTCGGTTACCTGATGATCGTTGTTGAAGCACTCGTAGTAGTCGGTTTCACCATCCCCATTCCGATCCCGCAGAATCACCAACTGGTCGCGGCAGGTGACGTAAATCTGATCCTCAATGATCTTGATTCCCAACGGCTGAAACAGGCCGCTCGCGATTCGCTGCCAGACCAGTTGGGGTTTCTGAGCACTCGGATCGACGTTCTCGACGCCCAGTTGGGATAAGCCTTGAACGATCCAGACATCGCCATCCCAGCAGCACACCGCCGCGCGATCCGGATCGGAGAAGAAATCGAGTCCCGTCAGACGCATCTGCGCCAGCCACGGATTGTTCTCGGGATGCGCCAGGATGTCGACAGCGAACGGAC
>CAZFWV010000547.1:0-3274 GCA_964522605.1 uncultured Pirellulaceae bacterium | reverse complement strand
GCCTACAGCCTACAGCCTACAGCCTACAGCCTACAGCCTACAGCCTACAGCCTACAGCCTACAGCCGGCGGTTCTCGGAGCGGTGGCCCGGCGGCGTCGATTGATGGTCTCGTGACGGCGCGCACCCAGTCGAGTGCGCCCGTTTTCCATTCGTATGCAAAACCGATCAGCAGCACGACGAAAAAGAAACTCACCGCGATTGCACTGGCCCACATCAGTTGATGGAACCCGGCCAATTCGAGCGTGCCCGTTTCCGTTCGTCTGCCCAGGCGAATTAGTTCTTCTGCTTCCGCGGCCGACGAGGCCTGCGGTAGCGCTGCCGCAGCGATGCCGAGTTCTCGGTAGGTTCCCGCCGCCGCAGGCGTCCATTGCAGCGTATCGCCCTCGGCCTGCACGAGAGCAACCCGCTGGTCCAGCAGACCGCTCACCTTGCCGAAGACCGTCGCCCAGGGAAAAAGGAAGGCCACTTCCACATCGAAGATGATAAAGACCAGAGCGACAACGTAAAACCGCAGGTCAAATTGGACGTAACTGCTGCCGATGGCGGGCTCGCCGCACTCGTAGATCTCTTGCTTTTCCGGATGAGGATTTTGGGGACGAAGCAGTCGACCCAGCAGCAGATTCACGAACACGAAGGCGAAGCCGACGCCGCTGAAGAGTGCCAGATAGGCAACAATCCCGGTCGACGCATCCAAGGCCGACGCCATCGCATCCTCCCCTTCACCACAAGAATCAGCTGAACGCGGTAAAAAGCCCTCTTCGGACCTTGCGATTGTAGTGGGCTGAGAGATGAATGCAAGGCGACGCAGCAGGCGTCGGAATGGAAAGAAGCTTTCAGCTCAGCGAGTCGTCTTCCTGGTGACCGCCTCCACTGACCGAATCGGCTGTGAGCGGCTGGCGACCGGCGTATCCATCCTCGACTTCGTGCCAGAACAGCACTTCCGGCTCACCGAGCTTCCAGCACAGATAGACGACTCGTCCTTCCATCATCGCGGGAAAGTCGACCAGGCCGTCCGGTCCCTTGGGCTCGACGCCCAACTGACGGAGCTCACCGATGTATTCCTGCAGCCGCCGAGTGTCGCGTTCTAAGTCCTTTTCGATTTCTGCGAGTTCGCCGGCATAGAGATCGGTTCGATCGAGATTGCGACCGGCAATCAATTGGCTCAGTCGCTGACGCCGTTCGATGACTTCTCGGGACAAGTTGGTGATGTCGGAAACGATCGCGCGGACCAGCGGCAGAGTCCGATTGGCCTCCTCAACCGTGAATAGTTTGGTCGGCCTAGGATTTGATCCGCCCATGATCTCGCTCTCTACTGATTGGGGCCACCGTGGACCGGCTCCGTGATTACTTTCGACTGAGCTACCGCCGTTGGATTCAGCGTCGCTCGGCCCCACGCGATCTCGACGGGCAGTCGCGAGAAGTCCACGATGCACCCGTCTCGACTGTAACAGCTTAAATCGTGTGTCGCACCCATGAAAATGCAGTCCACAGGGCACGGCTCCACGCACAATGCGCAAAACATGCACTTCGAGTAGTCAATCGCGTAGCCGGTGATTCGGAATCCCTTGCTTCCCTCGACGCGCTCCTTGCCGATGTAGATGCAGTCGACCGGACATGCCTTCGCACACTGATCGCAAGCAATGCAGGTGGTCAGGTCAAAGCGATGAAAACCGCGATACCGAGCCGCCACCGGCACGGGCTTTTCCGGATACGCGAACTTCTCGGTAAACGTGCCCCGCTCTGGACGGTACGTCTTGAACCAATAGCTCAACGTGACCCGCAGGCCCTGACCGACGGTGCTGATGGCCAGCCACAGATTCCGCAGCCAAGTTCGCATGATTTCACACCCGTCGATGCCGCGAAACATTCACGGATCGGACTGAACGTGCATTAAGTTCGTCGATAAATACTACCGGGGCTCGATAGCGCGGCCCCGAAGCGCAGTCGATCCGTAAGCTTCCGGATTTTGCAGAAAAGTCATGACTTTCGTGCCGCACGACGACCGGCTACAGCTGACGTGCGATCGGATACGCTTTCCTCATTGAATTATAAACGTGACCGAAAACTCCGCAACCGATGGTGCCCCATTCCGACGCGAGATCGAGGAAACGATGCGGACTAATTTCGCGCGATGGCCGCGAGTTGGTTCTGCTCCGTTGCCAGGTGGGGCACGTTTCGGTTCGGACTCGCATCCGCGTCGATGCCGCCACGATTCGGCATGTTCGCGATTCGTTCACGCGCCTGCCCGCGATCCCTTGAACTCGAGGATGGTGGATTGTCACGCCGAGCAGCTTGAGATCGTGACTCGGAACGTGAACATTCGACCCTGTCTCAATCGTCGGGTCCACGCAATTCGTTGAATGGTTAGCCGGAGGCGTCAGCGGGTACGTGGCAGCAGCCGAGTTACCGCACCCTCCCCGTGGCGATTCGTTTAACCCGCAGCCGTCAGGCGAGGATGATCTTCCGTTCATTCTTCTGTCCTCGCCTGACGGCTGCGGGTTAAACAAACCACCACGAACTCCTGTTCGGAGACCCTGGAAAAACCACCATGTAAAGGCTGCACGACCTCGCGGGTTGAGGGACTGATTGGGGGGATCGACTGCTATTGGGAACCGAGACGCCGCGAAAGTGTCCAAATGCAGCGACAGTGGGTGGGGTGAATGCGGTTCCCTCCTGTTCGGGGGCTCTGCCGGCGAGCAGGCTGAGGTGTGAGGCAAAGCTTCTGGGTGTAAGTTCTTTTTGTGTATTAATTTACGGTCGCACAGCGGTTGGCGGCAAACGGGGGCGAAGTGTGGTGGGTCGGGGGGAAGAGGCGATCCTCTCACGAATTTCGTGCCAAATGTTTCAGCGTTGATACAGGAAATCGGAATCGGCGAGTTACTTTTCTTGACTCGGGCGACCAAGCACGTAGAGTGAGATGTAGGAATTTGCGTAGGCCTGAGGGCCCGTGCACCCGTGCTGGATCGTCGATCGTCGATGGGATGGCAGGCCAGCGACGCTGGTTGGCGTCGCCAAGCCACCACGGGATACGCACGTGATTGGCAACGAAGGAATGGAACATGTTGGTTCTGTCGCGCAAGAAAAATGAGAGCATCGTGATCAACAACGATATCACCGTTGTCGTTGTTGAGATTCGCGGCGACAAGGTGCGACTCGGCGTGGAAGCCCCCAAGGAAGTCCCGGTCCACCGTCGCGAAGTCTATGATGCGATCAAGCGGGGTGAGATGGAGCGAAAAGAAAAGGAAGCTGCTAGCGAAGCGGATGCTAAGGAAA
>CAZFWV010000546.1:0-3298 GCA_964522605.1 uncultured Pirellulaceae bacterium | reverse complement strand
GCCCCAGCAGATCGGCAAACTGGGGCATCGCTGCGCTCTGCCGCCAGCCACCCTGTCACGAGAACGGGTTTTGAAACCGCTTCTAGAGCGATCGTCGACCGACACCATGATCGTCGATCGATTGCGTGAACTGAAGAGGTCCGCGGCGAGAATGCAGGGGATTGACGCGCGCGTCTCGGTGGGTCATGCTGACCGTTTCTTCACCAAGTCCGTCTTACGCAGCAACGTGCGTCCGCTGCCGGACTCAGTGATGACCCAAGAACATTTTTGGCATTTGGGTGCCTGGGGTCGAGACGCGAGGAACGAGCGTCGAGCCTCCAGCCGCGTGATCTGGGGGCGCGCTGCGCTCGACCCCAGCCACCCGCGCTCGATTTCTTGCCGAGAGAACCACATTTTCACCATTAGCAGTGCAGAGGACAATCTCGTGGCGAACATCTACGTCGGCAATCTTTCCTTCGAAGTAACCGAAAACGAACTCCAGGCGGTCTTTGAGGAACATGGCCAGGTTTCTGCTGTGAATATCATCAAGGATCGAGAAACCGGTCGTTCACGAGGTTTTGCCTTCGTCGAGATGCCCGACGGTCAGCAAGCGCGGCAAGCGATCGACGCCGTGAATCTTTCTGCAATTCACGGTCGCAACGTAACCGTCAACGAAGCCCGACCGCGTGAAGACCGCCCGCGGGGCGGACGTGGCCGCTGGTAGCCTAAGACGAGAGTCCCGACCGCCCGCGGCAACTCGCAATCAAACACGCGTCCGGTCTCTAAACCACCAACCGGGAAACATTCTGTCTTTTTCCCGGCAAGAACTCGAGCGACCCGCGGAAGCGACGCTGCCGCTCTGCAGCCGCGCGTTACAGATGCCAACCGTCGGGCAGTGTGGCATCCTTGCAGATGACGGGAACACCATCGCGAATCGACCACTGCTCGTGGTCTTCGTCCGCCGTTCGATCCGGGGAACTCTCGATCCGGACACCGCATCCGATCCGGCAGTTCTTGTCGATGATCGCACCGGAAATCACGCTATCCGCGCCGACTCCCACGGACGGTCGATCGCACCGCCGGTCGTCGCGTAACTCCACCTGCGTTTCGTAGTCATCGTTGCCCATCAGAATTGAATTTCGAATCGTAACGTTCGGTCCAATCATACACCGAAGTCCGATGACGCTATTTTCGATGGTGGCTCCGCGCGAGATCTGACAGCCATCGGCAATGAGACTGCTGTGAATGCTGGCTCCCTCAAAGCGGCTGGGAGGCAAAAACCGGGCCCGCGAATAGATCGGCGCTTCGGGCGATACCAGATCAAAGGGCGGTTGATCGGAGGACAATTGCAGATTCGCGTCGTAGAACGCCCGTATGGTTCCGATGTCTTCCCAATAGCCATCAAACAAATGGACCTGGACATTCTGGGGTTCGATCAGGGAGGGAAAGATCTCTTTGCCAAAGTCCTGATGCGTACATTGACGCAACACATCCACAAGCACGTCACGATTGAAGACGTAAATCCCCATGCTGGCCAGGCATTCGCGCCCACGGCTGTCGATTCCCCGTTCGTTGATCCAGGCAGGATCCATCAACACCGGCTTAACCTGCTCCTCCGTCTGTGGTTTCTCGACAAAACCGCGCACCCGGCCCGAATGATCGATGCGCATGATGCCCAGCGCCGAGGCGTCTTGCCGGTCGACGGGAATGGCGGCAATCGTCGCATCAGCCTTTGTATCGATATGCGTCTTGAGCATCTCGCGATAATTCATCCGGTACAGCTGATCACCGGAAAGAACCAGAACGTGGGTGATCCCCGATTGCTCGAGATACCGAATGTTCTTGCGAACCGCATCAGCCGTCCCCTGATACCAATCCGTCGTACTTTCCATCGTCTGTTGGGCGGCCAAAATCTCGACGAACCCACCACCGAAGGAATCGAATCGGTACGTCTGTCGAATATGTCGGTGCAAACTGACCGACATGAACTGGGTCAAGACATAGATCCGATTCAACCCGCTATTAATGCAATTCGACAATGGAATGTCGATCAAGCGGTACTTTCCGGCCAGAGGGACTGCGGGTTTCGACCGATACCGGGTGAGTGGATAGAGGCGAGTACCGCGGCCTCCCCCCAACACGAGAGTAATGACATTGCGCATGAATGGGCTCGCTTGATCTTCCAGATGCGACACGGGTCCAGCGCTGGTTCCCTGGGGGCAGGATACCAGCGGTTGGGTGTCGCTCGCAAGCAGCCTGACGCCGCTTTCCGCTGCTTGCAATCAAGCTCTTACAACCCGGCGCGGTTCATCACGGCCATCCGCTCACGTAAACCCGGCTGCTGTTCCAGCAGACGCGCGATGCGCGGCCATTCTAGCCCGTCGTCTCCGAGCGCCTCGACAATCTGTTCCGCATGGTCCCAGTCATCCTGGTGGCGGAGAGACAATCGCAGGTCGTCTCGATCCAGCGGCTCTGGCAAGGGCAGCAGCCGAATCGAAAAATGGGCGGGACGGCGGAGAATATACCGCGTGAAATCCCGTCGCTCGCGGCTCGTACGTGCCCCGCGATCCGCCCGGCGAATGGCCGACGTGCTGAAATACTCGGCCGACAGGCCGAGCGTCGAGTGCCCCGTCGGAGCCCCTGAACCGGAACAAAAGGTCGCGTAATCAATTGTGGGGTCGCGATCGCCCGCAATCACAAGCCGATCAATCAAACACGGATCAATCAAAGGGGAGTCGAGGCGGACCCGAACCATGGACTCGGAAGAAAACGAATCCAAGCACTCCCGGACACGCGCCAGATCGTCGCGTCCCGAACTGGAAAAAACCACAACATCCGGCGGAACCAAGTCGTCGATCGCCGAGGTCCGTGCATCCTGGGGCAGCAGCACGACCACGCCATCCAAACGCTCCGCCTCGCTCGCACGACGAACCACCCAATTCACCAAAGGCTTGCCCGCTAATGGACGACTGGCCAACGATCGTGAATGGTTCGATGCAGGTCGTGCATCTGTCGAATCGAGAATCACACACCCAAGTGTCTTTAACATCCGTGCACCCAGCATCCCTAGCGAAAGAAGAAGGAAGATGTGGCCGGACGGACCCGATTCGTGCAAAGCGAGTGCGGTGCGACGAGCGCTATCGATGGAGGGCTGCGTTCGAGAGCGATACTCAAGTTGCCAGATCTCAATCACCGCAACCCGCGGAGGCACCACCGGGCAGGTGGCCAGCCGCGATTGGTGCGCAGTGTACCACGCAATCACAGCAAACGTCAACACAAAGTGCTAGCATCCATGTCGCTCGCAAACGCGAATGCGCGC
>CAZFWV010000545.1:0-3318 GCA_964522605.1 uncultured Pirellulaceae bacterium | reverse complement strand
CGAGACGAATTCACCGTCAGCCGGATCAAGTTTAAGGCGACTGACAAGAATTCGTTCTCTCCAGAGCAGGAGTCGGACGGCGCCATGACTTCGCAAGAGCGAATTGATGCGTTGTACGAACTGAGGGGACCGTGGGGAAGTGACGATGATAACCTCATCGGAACCCGTTATATGCGGTTCTCGGACTTTGACGGAGGTGACGGTACCGACGGGGATATCCTGTCGTATCTGTAAGCGACAGCATTTGAGCCACCCTTGAGGCGGTAAATCAACGACCGCAACCAACGGGTGGCAGAATACGCGGCGTTCGTCCGCTCGATGATCCGGATGGGATCAGAGGTGGACGAACGCCTTTTTTCTTTTTCTGTCTGGCAGGCATCGATATGCCGCGGTTCGCCGGAGCAACTCAGCTCCATTTCCGCCTCCCTTTCCCCCTAACCAGCAACCGCGGGCAAAGCATCCGACATGAAGAAGGCCCCCAAATGGGAGGGGCCTAGAACTTTGCCCGATCTTCGAAGCGCCGAGTGTGCATCGAGCTGCCCGCCCGACTTGCCTCGCGGAATGCTAACCCAGAGCATCAACTCTGAAGTTGCGCATTTCTGCCTCCTTCTGCGCAGAAATCGCGGGAAACCAAGCACGGAAACCCGAAGCGCCAGCGAAGGGGTTCGCCGTGCGGCGGAGATGCATTCTCGGCTGCCGATCATTCTGCCGAGGGGACGTTCGGGGGCGAATCTTCCGCGAATTGCGCTGTTGCCCCGACCCCTTCGCTAGCGCTTCGGGTTTCCGTAATTGGCCCGAATTCGCAAACAGTTCAACTTGAGGACCGACGCTTTCGGCCGGGTACGGCAGGACGCCAATTTCGATCCGGTTGCTCATCGCCGCGGGCCAATGCGGGCAGCCGAAGACGCTCAGTCGCCGCGATTCCGACAATCGATATTCGCTGCATTCTAGTGCAACTCGACTCGGCTCTAACATTTCGACAAGAAACGCGAACGAAGCGGTCTAGGCAAGCGGCTAAATAATTGACAGTGTTGCGGACCCTGGCTAGTCTGAACCGTTATGAAACCTGAATGATTGCGACGAGACTGTCGCATAGGGATGGCAATTGTACCGGTCGAGGGATCCGATGACGGCCATGAACAACAACCGAAAGAGAAGTCTCGCTTTTGAAACCCTGGGCGACCGGTGTGCCCCCTCAACGATTCTCGTGGGCAGCGCAATCGTCCCACCAAATGCGGAGTCCGAAATCGAAATCATGGCTCTGAGCGCACCGGGCGACCCGCTGATTCGGACACTGAACATGCGGGCACAACTTGGTGACGGCCGAGGCCCCGGTTCGGAGCCCGTGTTTAAGAACGTCAGCTATGAAGACACGATCTGGACGGACTCAGAAGTACAGATTTTGGGAGGCGTGATTGAAGACGAACCACAGTTCGTCCAGTCGACAATCTTATTGATGAATCCGGAGGAGTCGAGCCTGCAGGCGCAGGGACTTCTTGCCCATCTCGTGATTGACACGCATGGTTTTACTCGGGGCACCTTCGAATTACGTCTGGCCGACACGATTTTCGGCGATAGTGATTTTGGCGCAAACTCCGCCGATGTTGTCAATGGCACAATTAAAATTGCATCGGCTGGAGATGCGAACCTGGATGGCAAGTTTGACTCATCCGATTTGGTCAAAGTCTTGACGATCGGGGAATATGAGGATGGCGTGCCTGCGAACTCCACCTGGACTGAAGGGGACTGGAACGGCGATCGCGAGTTTAATTCTAGCGATTTCGTGTACGCGCTGCAGAACGGTTCCTACGAACGATGATGCATCCATTTCATCCACTTCCTCACACCTCCGTCCGAATCGTGGACACTCGCTTCGACCACGATTCCGCATGAATCGTTAAACAACGTATTGCTGAACCAGGCGACCTGGGTTCAGCTACCCGAACTTTTCTCATCCTCGATCAACCCTTTTAGGTGGCTGGCCACGCACATGAGACAATTTGCACGAAAAACACGACGGCACACGCGACGTAATCGCATTCGACCAATCGCAAGTCGGCCCCAGTTGGAATGGTTGGAGCCGCGTGAACTCTTGGCGGCCGATCTGTTCGAGCCCAACGGTACGTTCGGCACTGCAGGAGACTTGGGTTCATCAAACGGAACGTATGCGGGCCTGACGATCGAGCCTGCGGGTGATGTTGATGTCTACAGGTGGACTGCGCCCGGCGCTGGCGTGGCACGCTTTGATGCGCTATTTAGCCATGCCCAGGGTGATCTGGACATGAAGCTCTACCGTTCCACAGACTTAAATAATCCCATTGATGCATCGGTTACTCTGACCGACAACGAGCGCGTTCGAGCACCGGTGCAGCAGGGCGACATTCTCTACGTCAGGCTGAACGAAGAGTCGGGGTTTATGACCAGTCAATACACGCTCAAGGTCCAGTTGATCCAGCCCGATGCCATCGATGCGGTGACACCAAATAATACGCTTGCTACCGCAACTGACTTGGGAACGGGTGACAAGGTCATCCAGAATCTGAACATCCACAATTCTGCCGACGTCGACTACTTTACGTGGACAGCAGCCATCAGTGGAAAGCTGGATGTCGGTGCCAACTTCCTGCACGCCGATGGGGATTTGGCTCTGTCCGTGGAAACAACCGGCGGTGTCGAAATCACTTCCTCGGACACGAAAACAGACAACGAACATACGAGCCTCAATGTGGAGGCGGGAACCACCTACGTCGTCAAGGTCCGGGAGGTCCAGTCGCTGGAGCAGCCGAAATACGAACTGTCTTTGGACTTCAGTGCTCCCCCGACGATCTCCAACATCCCGCCCACGCTGGGGCCGATCGGCGGCACAACGCTCGTGAATTTCACGGTCGATGATGCGGACACGCCGCTGGATCAACTGGTGCTTAGCGGAACGTCTTCCGATCAGTTCCTCGTCCCTAACGCAAACATCTCATTCAGCGGCACGGGCACCAACCGCACGGCAAGCATTACTTCACCGGGCGGTTTTGGCTACGTTGATATTACGATTACCGTCAGTGACCCCGACGGGAATAGCGCCAGCGACTCGTTCCAGTTAGGGCTCTGGGTGAGCAACAATGGGGCGCCCGTCATTTCGGATATCGGCAACATCAGTCTTGCCAAGAACACCTCCAGCGGAATCATCAATTTCACCGTGGACGACGCGCAGACTCCTGCGAATCAACTGGTCGTCACAGCAACCTCGTCCAATCCATCGCTCATCCCGGACGGCAATATCACGCTGGGTGGCTCGGGAACGGACCGCACGATTCGTGTCACTCC
>CAZFWV010000544.1:0-3347 GCA_964522605.1 uncultured Pirellulaceae bacterium | reverse complement strand
ACTCTGGCTCCCCTCGCCCCGTTTCGGGGAGAGGGGCCGGGGGAGAGGGGCTTTTCAACTCGCCACAATCCACGAGGAATCTTGGGACTTGTGAATGCCGTGCCCCCTCATCCCCAGCCCTTCTCCCCCGCAAAGCCGGGGGAGAAGGGAGCGAGGATTTTGGTTTGTTCATTGCCTGCCAGAACTTTCCGTCCATATCCTGGCGCCTCGCGACAGCGATCCTGTAAACATCGCTGCCTCACTCAATACGCATTCTGTCGCGACCAGACGACGAACAGCGTCTTGATCAAGATCTTCAGATCCATGACGAGCGACCACTCGCGAATGTATCGATGGTCGCATTCGATCCGCTTGGCCATCTTCTCGAGCGTATCCGTCTCGCCCCGGTAACCATTCACTTGCGCCAATCCCGTGATCCCGGGTTTGACTTTGTGGCGGAGCATGTAGCCCTGAATTAGCGAGCGATACTCCTCGTTCTGCAAACTCGCATGCGGCCGAGGACCGACGAGCGACATCGTGCCTTCCATCACGTTGAATAACTGAGGCAGTTCATCGAGCGATGTTTTGCGCAGGATTGCTCCGACGCGGGTCGTGCGTGGATCATCGCGTCTTGCCTGCGTGAACTGATCCCCGTTTTCGCAGACCGTCATGCTGCGAAACTTCCAGACCTTGATCTCGTGACCGTCCAATCCGTATCGTTGCTGTCGGAAGAAGACCGGGCCCTTCGAAGTCAGCTTGATCAGGATCGCGATCACGATCATCGGGACGGCCAGTGTCAGCAGCATCAGCGATCCAAGAACGAGATCGACGCCTCGTTTCAGAATTCCGTCGATCCCATACAGGGGATTCTCAAATACGCTTACCGCCGGCAGGCCACTGATGTTCGTCCACCGAGAATGCAGTAACTCGAAGACAAAGAAATCGGGCACAATGTAAACCGAAGCCGTTGTGTCACCCAACTTGGCCAGGACACTCTTAATCCGTTGCTCGGCGCGCATCGGAAACGTGATGTAGATCATGTTCACGCGTCCCTCGCGCGCGTCTGTCAACAACTGGCCGATGGTTCCCACGTGGTGTCCCAGATCCGCGGGCAGGCTCGGCAGACGCTGGCCTGTGCGGTCGTCATAGAATCCGATCAGATTCAGTCCGAGTTCCGGAGAATGTTCGATGCGGCGGGCCAGGTCGAAACCGAGTTCGTTCAGGCCGACAATCGCGTAGCCACGCGTGTTGTAGCCGCGCGACCGCAGGTAACATTGCGTCACACGAACCGCGATGCGGATCAGTACAATCAAGACGATCGCCAGAAGCCACCAGGAAACAACCAGCGTTCGATCGACCCAAACGGCCGAACGCGTCATGACCGACAGCGCCAGCAGAATCGGAAGCGTCGCACCCCATGTCAACACGGCGCACAGGATCTCGTTCTCGATCGAGACACCACGCCAATTCCGATACATTCCGCTGGCTTCCGATGCCAGATAGTACAGAATGATCGCGGCCGTCCCCCCAAGCAGGTGAAATACGTCCACCTCTTGGCCATGTAGCGCAGCCGACACGTAGAGGCCCGCCACAATACCGGTCATATCGACCAGGTGGTAGACGATCTCGCGCAGGGAACGGTGTTGATGAATACGCGGTTTGGCCGGCGCCATCAGTTGGGGCCCAAAGGAAGGTGACACAGAGTCGGCTTGAGCAAACATACGTTAAGGCAGTGCGACCCGTTGCGGAAGACACTGCCCCATGTCTGGTCGGCCTGCGACCCTCTTGGTTACGCACTACTGTGCGGGCGAGGAAATATGGCCGCGGAAGAGCGCGGAAAGACGCGGAAGTAAGTCCGATCGAAACCGAGAAAACGCTAAGCGAGGGGCTCTGACCCCGCACTCATCGGGACAGGCAATGCAATGGCGGTCGATTCAAGATCCAAGCGAGAGAGAATCGCGTTTCGTTGGGATCGAAGGAGGAGTGAAACCACGGATTTGACTTTTGAAGTTGCACGTAGCCGAATTCGTGAGAATTCGGAGGTCTCGAGCAGGAGAACCCAGCGACAATGCCCCCGAATTCTCACGAATTCGGCTACGAACTAACGAAATGTGCAACTTCAAAAGTTTTGACGGAGGGTACGGATCGGCACAGACAGATCCGCCGACATCCGTTTCGTCCGTTGCATCCGTGGTTCCTCTTCAATCGCCCGGTTGGCCCGACGTTCTGCTGATTCCTGACCTCCCCCGGCTTCCACTTGAAACCAGCGGCACCCCAACTCCTGCAGCCTCCCGCCTCCAGCCTGCCCCTACCCTGCCGCCCGGTAAAGGTAAGGATTCAGCGACGGATCGTTGTACATCTTCAGTTGCCGATACGTTCGGTGTCGCTTTCGTCCGGCGACAATCTCACCGAGCAACTGTGCCAACGAGTTGCCTAGGTCCTGCTGTTGAGCCAGACAGATTGCCAGTTTCTGCGACGTCCGCTCACGATGCGGCTGGTCGACATCATCCCGTGCCCGTTGTTCCTGGAGATGATAGATGCGCAGCGCAAGAATCGACAGACGATCGATGGCACTGCCCGGGGTCTCGGTGTTCAGCGGCGCATCGACCGCGGCCGCGACGCGTGCTTCGGCTAATTGACCGGTCAGCCAGTCGTCGATCTTCTCGATCCAATCGTTACGTTTCTGATTGTATTGATCGATAGCGCGCTTCACTTCCGCGATCCGCGCGTCGGGTACCGACGGACTGCGGGCGACATCTTCCTCATGCCATAGCAGAAAATTGAAGCTGTGCTGCTTGCAGATGATCCACCAGATGCCATCGTACGGATTATCAATGGCTTGTTGATGCCATCGCTCGATCGTCTCCCGATGCAAACAATGAATGCGTCGAACGTCAATCATGCGATCTCCCGCCACCTTTCTGCGCGAGGACTGATGCTAGCACTTCGCCGGTCCTTCACCGGCGGGGCGGATTGTAGGAACGTTCGGCAGACCGCCACAAGGGAGAATGGGTAAGCTGCTCAAGGCTCGCGACGGACACATAACTCGAAAGCAAGAAGAAAAGGGCCGCGGAGGAGCGCGGAAATGCGCGGAGTGAATGCACGCTTCCGACTCGCCTCCGCGAACATCCGCGCAAATCCGCGGCCCCTCCTCAACCGAACGCCGGGACAGGCGATCCGTACAAAAAGAAGAAGGAACCACGGATGCAACGGACGATACGGATCTTCACGGATCGATCCGTGCGCATCCGTACTATCCGTCCGATCCGTGGTTGCTCTCCTCACTCCAAGGGATGACTCAGAAATAACTTCGGCATCTCGATCCTCTCGTTTTCGTTTAACCGCGTGCCCAGCGGGCCGCGAGCTAC
>CAZFWV010000543.1:0-3379 GCA_964522605.1 uncultured Pirellulaceae bacterium | reverse complement strand
CGGGCAACCAGCGCCGGATTCACAGACTCAATCAAGTCGCCAAGTTGCCTGTCTCACCAAAAGGGAGGCAGAGGTGTTTCTCTGTTTCTCGTTGTTTCTCTCGGTTTATTTCGTCCTTTTGCGCATCGTTTTAGAATGGGCTGCGTGATAGAAGGATGGAGGGGATGCGATGATGACACGGGACGAACCGGACACGGCTCGGCTGCTACAGCAAGCGCAACAGGGCGATTCTGACGCCGTGCAGCGGCTGCTCGATGGACACCGGCTGCGCCTGCAGAAGATGATTGCCTTGCGAATGGACAAGCGGCTCACCCGTCGCGTAGACCCATCCGACGTTGTCCAGGACGCTCTCGTTACAGCGCACCAGCGAATGGACAGTTACCTGAGTAGTCCTGGGATTGACTTTTATCCCTGGCTGCGGGACATCGCTTGGAAGCGGCTAATGGATCTGCATCGCAAGCACATCCTCAGCCAGCGTCGTTCCCTGGGTCGCGAGCGTTTCTGCACCGATGAGCTGGCGGATGCCTCTGCTGCGTCGCTCGTTGATCTCTTGGCGACATCGCAAACCGGTCCGGTGGAAAGATTGGCTCGTGAAGAGCTGCGGGAACGGGTGCGGGCGGCGATGTCGCGTTTGAGCATCACGGACCGAGAGGTTCTCGTCCTGCGGTTCGTGGAACAACTCACATCACGGCAAGCCGCACAGGTCCTGGGGATCTCTGAGACAGCACTCAAGGGTCGGCAGATCCGCGCCCTGGACCGTCTCAGAGACTGGGTCGACGAATCATTTCAGGATCGATGATGATGAAGCACGATCGGGCACAAGATCTCGATGTGACCGCGGACACGATGGAGGCGGTCGAGATAATCGCCGAGCAGCTGGCTCGCGGCGAGCAGATTGACCTGGAGGCGGTGTGCGCCCAATATCCTTCCAGTGCCACCCGCCTTCGACGTCTCGTGCCGATTCTGCTGGCGGTAAATGAACTGGCGGATGAACAGCGGGCGGGACCGGACGACGACATCGAGCCGCATCCGGTTCCTCAGATCCTGGGCGGTTTTCGCATCCTCCGACAGCTTGGGCGTGGCGGGATGGGAGTCGTCTATCTCGCGGAGCAGTTGGGATTGGAGAGGCACGTGGCGATTAAGGTCTTGCCCTTCGCCGCGTTGCTGGACCAGCGACAACTGGAGCGATTCAAGAACGAAGCTCGAGCCGCGGCGATGTTGAAGCACCCGAACATCGTCAGTGTCCTTTCTGTCGGGGCCGAGCAAGGGATCAATTATTACGTGATGGATTACGTGGAAGGACTGAGCCTCGCGGAGATCATTGCGCAGACACGAGAGCACGCGCGGCCCCCAGAGAATGTCAAGCGGGAAACACCGAAACTAGTCGGCAAGGTCTCGATTCCAGATACCTCGCCGATCGCCGAATTGACGACGAATCACGAAACGCAACGGCATTCCTTCTATCGAGCAGCCGCGCGAATCGGCCGGGAAGCGGCACGCGCACTCCATTATGCACACACCGAAGGTGTCATTCATCGCGATATCAAGCCTTCGAATCTGCTGATCGGCCGCGATGGGAAGCTGCACATCACGGACTTTGGCCTTGCTCGAGTTCAGTCCGATCCGGGCCTGACTCTGACGGGTGACATCATCGGAACGCTGCGTTATATGAGCCCCGAGCAGCTCGATGGAAGCTCTTTTGTAGACCATCGCACCGACATTTGCTCCCTGGGCTTGACGCTGTACGAGCTCGTGGCCGGGCAACCGGCGTACCCCGCACAGGGACGTCATGAGCTGATCTCGCAAGTCAAGACCCACACTCCCCTGGCGCCGTCCAGTATTCGTCGGCAGATCCCCCGCGACCTGGAGACGATCATCCTGAAGGCCATCGACAGGGATCCTACCGCCCGATTTCCGACCGCCGAAGCGATGGCGGAGGACCTGGAACGTTTTCTCCACAATCGTCCAATCACCGCGCGACGCGTGGGCTCATTCGAACGTGCTCGCCGATGGGCCGCGCGCAACCAGATCACTTCGCTGCTGCTCGCCACGGTCACCCTGCTTCTGCTGCTGCTGAGTGTCGGCAGTCTCGTCACGGCGAACCGTCTGCGCGAAGACAACCACAGGCAACGTCTTTCTCTTTATGCCCGAGATATGCGTCTGTGCCAGCTCTCCGTGGCAAACGGCGACCATACTGGCGCGGAGCAGATTCTGGCGCGTTGGATTCCCGATGAGCCCACCGAAAACTTGCGGGGATTCGAATGGTATCACCTGTGGCAGCAGTGCCACAACGACAGTGTCTCCCGGACGATCGTCTATCTGCTTGCCACTCACGACGTGGCATTCTTGCCGGCCGGCGAATCCCTGGCTGTAGGATGGATGAACCCAAAGATCGATTTTTGGTCGCTCGACACCCAGCAAGACCACCCGTCCCAACGCCTCTCCTCCGACGACTCGCAGGCCGTCATTTCGAGATTGCTCTGTGTTCCCCAGCAAAACACACTCGTATCTGCGGCAACCAATGGCGTGATCGAGTTCTGGGACACCGAATCGGGCGAGCGCACTGCCCGCGTCCAATGCGATGGACCTCCGGGGAGGTATTGGGTACGCGCGCTATCCGTAAGCCCTGACTTCCAGGAGCTGGCAGTCGCCGTCGACCACGGAACGGACCATACCGTTCACGTTTGGAATCGGAAGCGGCAGCAGTGGTCGAAACCCTTGGAGGGATACCGCGGTAGGTGTGCGATCGCATTCGTTGCGAACAATCAGCTCGCAATCGCCACTGAGAACAGTCCAGTTCTCGAGGTACGGGAGACAAAGACATGGCAGCTGCTTCGCGAGCTGGATCTGCAAGCGGACGGAACGGGTGTGTTGCTCGCGTCTCCGGACGGTGCGTCACTCGCCGCGGGTGTGCATCGCCGGTACGGTGACCAGATTCGGGGAAGTGTTGAAGTTTGGCAGATCGGAACCTGGCAGAGAACCCACGGTTTTCCGATTCACCAGCACCGGATGCACGCACTTGCATTTTCGCCCGATGGCAGCAGGCTCGCAGCGGGAAGCGACGATTCCGGTCTGTCGATCATTGACCTCAGCTCGTCGCACGTCGTTCACATTCCCAATGCTCACGCGGGCACCGTTCGCGGCTTGGCCTTCTCGCCGAGCGGCAGGAAACTTGCCTCGGCTGGCCGAGACGGGAAAGTACAGTTGTGGGAGGTCGACCTGCTGTCCCGCGCCGACTCCACCCTGTCCGTTCTCGACGCCGAACACGGACACATCAAGACGGTCGGATTTTTGGACGACGGCCGAACCGCCTGCGCTAGCGACGCCAACGGCGACGTCTTCCTTTGGGATGTGGTGACAGGCAGGACAACGACCAGGT
>CAZFWV010000542.1:0-3396 GCA_964522605.1 uncultured Pirellulaceae bacterium | reverse complement strand
GCCAGAGTGGATCGGCTCCGCTACGGACGAGCCTGTCAGATTTTCAACAGCCCAGAGTCGGGCCGCAGGCCCGGAGAGGATGGAGCGCGGCTGCGCATTCGGCGCGGGTCGCGGGAAATCCTCCGCGGCCCGTCGGGCACGCGGTTAAACGAGCGGAATGAGACGCCAAAGTTATTTCTGAGTCATCCCTAAGCTGCACGTCCTCCGCGGGAGGGTGTATAAGTTCCGCTGCAACAACAACTTGCAAACGACATGCTCACTGTCGCGGAGTCGGGGCTGATGGCAGCGATTTCCCGGCCGCCGACAGCATGGTTGTCCGGTTCAATTCCTTGCAGGGCGTTGAAAGAACACTTGGTGATCCACGATGGACGAGCCGAATTCCTGTCCTGACCGAGCTGTGTGGGAACGTTTCCTGGCGGAGGAGCTGGAAGATCCGCAACGGACCGGGCTGGAGGCACATCTGGACGATTGCGAGTCGTGTCGGGAGGTGGTTGCCCTGTTGGCGGAGTGGCCATCGGCGGCCGTTTGGTCGTCGAGCGATCGCTGCGGCTGTTCGTCGCGATTCGCCGAGTCTCAGAAAAGCGAAACGGCCGTCGCCGCGGTGGCTCCCCCCAACCTGCCCGGACTCGATCAGTTGGTGGAAATCGGTCGCGGTGGGATGGGCGTCGTCTATCGGGCTCATCAAATCGGGCTGGACCGCCCCGTTGCCGTGAAGGTCCTGTCGACCGCAGCCGCGTGGGCACCCCACGCTCAAGTCCGAGCCGCGCGCGAGTCAAAAGCGCTGGCGCGTCTGAATCACCCGAACATCGTGCGGATCTATAGTGTTGGTGAATCCGACGGTCTGCCGTACATCGTGATGGAATGGATCGACGGTGGCGACCTGGGCGATCGACTGGCCTCCGGTCCCTTGCCGGCGCGCGAGGCCGCGAGCCTGGTTCGTAGCGTCGCCCTCGCCGTAGCCGCTGCGCACGAGCGGGGCGTGATTCACCGGGACATCAAGCCTCGTAATATCTTGCTCGGCGAGGATAGCTCCCCCCGCCTGACCGATTTTGGCCTGGCGCTGGAGCATGATTCGAACGAGCGTTTGACGCTGTCCGGTTTCGCTCTGGGAACTCCCGGGTACATGGCTCCCGAACAGATCGAATCGAGTTTGGGGGCGGTCGGTCCGTCGGCCGACATTTACGCTTTGGGAGCGACTCTATTCGCGATGCTGGTCGGACGCCCTCCATTTCAGGCTGGCAGCCACGTGGAATTGTTTCGGAGAATTGTCGAATGCGATCCGGAATCGCCGAGACGACTGAACGACTCGATCCCCGTCGATCTAGACACGATTTGCCTGAAGTGCTTGGACAAACGCCCCGACCGTCGCTACGCGTCGGCGAATGATCTGGCTGCTGAATTGGGCCGGTTCCTCGATGGCCTTCCTATTCAAGCCCGACCGATCAGCGCGATCGGGAAGTTCTGGCGACAGGCAAAGCGGCATCCTGCCATCACGGCGTTGGCCGCCGCGGTCTGCGTGCTGCTGATGGCGCTGGGCCTGACCGGTGTGCTCTCGGTTCGCGAACAAACGCGACTTCGAAAAATTGCCGAGAATCAAACGCAGCTTGCCCTCGAGCGGGAGGCGATCGTTCGGGCGAATGCTGATCGTGCGTGGCAGTTGCTCCGGACAATGGCGGAGGGGCTGGAAGCTTCTTCACGTGCCTTTGACCTGCTGAACAGTTCCTCGGAGCCGGTGGTGTCGAGTGACAGGATCGCCCCACACATCCGCGAAGTGGCTGCCGTCTACGCCGACTATTTTCGAGACCGCCCGGTGGCAACACCGTGGACCGATTGCGAGGTCCAGATGCTTGGTGCACTCGCCCAGCTTCGAGAACAACAGGGCAACGCCGAGGATGCCGAGCGACTGCGGCGACGATGCATTCACGTGGGATTGCCGCTGCTCGAAGCGGACGCTGATGATGTCAGATTACGTCAGTTTCTCGCCGACCTGGCCACGAAATTGGCCGTTGCGCAAGTCACACATAACCCGCTCCCAACCTGTCTGGCCGATTTCGAGCGTGCTTACCGCATCGCCGAAGGAATGGAGCCAGAGGATATCGAACGCGCAGATCAGTCCTATACTCGTTCCATGGCCACGACAAATCTCGCGCTTACGTATCACCAGCTCGAACGGTTTGCGGAAGCGGCCGCAATCCAGGCCGAAGGAATCGAGTTCGCACGGAAGGTCCTCGACATCCGACCCGGCGATGCAGCTCTGGAAGCCCAGTTGATCGAACATCTGTGTGGGCTGGCGATGGAGCAGAATGAATTAGACCAACCGAAAGAGGCTGCCCGGCTGTTGGACGAGGTGGAAGCCCGACTTGAACGTCTCTCCAATGAGTCAGACACGCATCCCGCGCGTGATCTACCCACGCTCCGCAACTGGATGTTGCAGGAACGGGAGAGTCTTGCCAAACGCATGTGACGTCGTTCGTGTGTGAAGAGCAATCAGAAACGGCGATGATGACTGTGTCGCAGCGTAATGCTGCGATCAATCACAGATCGACGTTTCAACTTCTGGCAGATTGGGGCGAGTTGGGAATCACCCATCCTCGAAAAAGGCCCGAGTGCGTTCTGTACGCGCGTCTAACCCCGCTCCATGTGTTGCGCAGCGTCTCGGAAACGCGCCAGTTCGAGACGGATCAGGCGTTGGACTTTGCAGCGGGCGGCGAAAGCCGAGCCTCGTCGCATCCCAAGCCGGTCGGCAGCCTCGTCACCGGACATTCCCTCCAGAGCCAGCAGACAAAAGGCCTGCCACGTGCGTGGCTCCACTCGCGAGCGAACCTTCCGCATCACTTGCACGAGTCGTTCCTGGTCGAATTCGCGTTCCAGACGGGTGGCCAAATCGTCGTCGTCGGCCAGCTTACCCAATAAGCGATTGACCGCCGTGTCTCCTGACCCGCGATGCCAGGGCCGCTGTCGCTCAACCCAGTCGCACCAAGCCGCATGCGTCAACTGGCGCAGATAGCCACGAAACGTGCGGGACGGATCGTAACAGAATCGTCCGGCCTGGCGAGCCCACGTCAGCAGCACCTCTTGCGTCACGTCGCGCGCATCGTGCTCCTGAAGACCTTTGCGGCAACACCATTCATAAATGAGCGGACCATAGGTATTGGCAAATTCGTTCCAACCAAGGGAGTCATCGGACGAATCCTTGATTCGCCGAAGTAACGAGATCCGGGTGGTGGGTTCAGGCAGTCGCATGCTGCGGCCTCGAGGCAGTCGAACACGTGGCCAAGCGGGAAGCGCAACGGTCTACTGTAGTCCAGATTTCTCCGATGGCAACGCCTGTCTGAGTGATCCCCTTGAAATGTGCGAGCTCGGTGGGACGGAGAATGGGTGCCGGGGCAGTCCTAT
>CAZFWV010000541.1:0-3407 GCA_964522605.1 uncultured Pirellulaceae bacterium | reverse complement strand
GGCGGCATGCTCGTATCGATCTTCAGGATGCTTCGCCGTCGCCTTCAGAATGATCGTCTCCAGATCCAACGGCAGCGATGGTTCGTACTGTCGCGGTCGAGGAGGATCCAGCTCGATGATCTCCCGCGTTAATTGATGGCGATGCTCGGCTTCGAAAGCGGGACGCAGGGTGAGCATTTCATACAAGGTTAGCCCCAGCGCGTAGATGTCGCTGCGGTGATCGACGCCCTCGCGGCCCTCAAGCTGTTCGGGACTCGTATAACGCAACGTGCCCACGAAGTCTCCCGTCTGAGTCAGTGAGGTGTCCACCTGAATGCGAGCCAAGCCGAAATCGGTGACGTACAACTTGCCGGCGGGATCCAGCAGCAGATTGGACGGCTTGATGTCGCGATGCAGTACACCCTGTTGGTGGGCGAAGTGCAGGGCACGGGCTGCTTGGACGCCCAATCCGGCCACATCGCGGAAGTAATCGCGACGGTTTCCCGAGTATTCGGTGGACCAGGATGCCAGGCCTTGGGTCTCGACGACCCGAGACTCCTTCCCGGTCGCCGGCGTTGAATTGGATGGGCAATCCGGCGAAATCGGCGCTTCGCCTCGTGTTGGATCCGGTTCGGAACTCCGGCGACAATTCCCGTCGGTCTCCCGAATCCGATCAATGATCTCGCGCAGGCTGGGACCTTCGATCAGCTCCATCACGTAATAGCTGATCCCCTGGTCTTGTCCGACGGAGTGGACCGTGACAATATGTGGGTGCTTGAGCATGGCGGCCGCGCGGGCCTCGGTCTGAAACCGACGCAACTGTCGTTCGTCCAACAGGACGGGGCACGCCAGGATCTTGATCGCCACGCGACGATCCAGCGAGACCTGACGGCCCTCGTAAACGATCCCCATTCCTCCACGTCCGATTTCGCGGATCAGTTGATAATCCCCCAACTGACGATGTGGGATACTCCCGGGCGGCAGTCCGTCTTCCGGCGTACGCCCCAAGGCGGCCATCCAGCCGAGCGTCGGGATCAGCTCCCGGAGCGATCCAGCCAACTCAGGGTGTCTTGCCAGTTCGGCGTCCCAATTAATGTGTTCGCCCGACATAAGGCGTGTCGTCAATTGATCGACCACCGCGGCTAGTTTCGAAGGGCAATTGACGAAGGAATCCTGCGGGAGAAGATGTGAAGCCTGAGACGCGGTTTTCGGTACTTTCATGAGGAGGCGTCCTCCGCGTTCTGCAGGAGTTTTCGGAGTCGTTTGAGGGCACGGAGTTGTCGTTGTGCGAATGTGTTCTCGCTGATCTCCAAGACCGCTGCGGCTTCTTGCGTGGACAGTTGCTCGAGGAAGCGCAGCGCTAAGACTTCACGATCACTGGCGGATAGTAACTCGAGCGCGGCACGGACCTTCGCCTTCTGTTCCTCCAACAGCAAGTGTTCACTGGGACGATCTTGATGGGCGATCAGAAGTTCACTGAGACGCAGACGCCCCGGTTCCGAAAGCTGTCCGACCAGACTGATCTCACGCGTCACGCTGCGGCGGTCGGCGAGAATGTGTTGACGCTGCAAATCGAGCATCCGATTCATGGCGATCTTGCGCAGCCACGGATAAAGCAGACCACTGCCTTGGCTGAGAAAGCCGGACAGATGAGTTGCCGCGGCAGCGAAACTCTCTTGAACAACGTCCGAAGCATCGATACGGGCTGCAAGCAGCGGGTTGAGACGCATGTCGACCAATCGACGGAGACGGCAGCGGTGGCGATCGAACAGCTCTCCGACCGCCGATCGGTCGCCCTGACGGACTCGCTGGAGTAAACGTTCTGTATCATCACGCGGCGTCATTGAAGTGCCTTCTAAGAGAAGAAACGTAGGTATCCCGAGATTATGACAGGGCGTAGCGAGTCTTTCTTGCCAAGATCCGGGGCAAGAACTCGATCCAATCGACTGGGAGGCAGGATGTCGTTCGTGTCTTCTCCAGCCAGGCCAGCAACCGGGGGGGAAATTCCGAGCGGGGTGCCAATCCACGGCGGAAAGCGACCCGGGGGAAGCGGTACGGGGCCGACCAGGGCGTGAATCTGTTTGCGGCAAGTCGGGGGAGAACGAATCGCCACGAATCCTGTTCATGAACGCCTGCTGACCCAACACTCCTAAGCTGCATGACCTCCGGAGAGGATAGGAGTTTTGAAATGCGCTCTATACAGTGGGCGCCGCGGATAGAGCACCGGATATGGGCCAGCTCGCGATCGAACGGAGTAACAAACGCTTTCGGCGAAAGGGCGAAAAAAGGTGTCAGACACCTTTTTCGTTTCCCAATACAGGAAAGTACGCGGCTCACTCAATCCGTCTGGAATACAAGGCCGAAGGGAAACGTGAATGTCCCCACCGGTACGGAAACAGTCGTGACGAAGTCCACTTTCCTTCCGGACAAAAGAGCGCCGTAGGGATTCCTTATTTCCCATTTGTCCGTTACTCCGTCGCCGTTCGTATCGGACGCAGTGACCTTCGCCACGGGGTTATCCGGGGAGTCAATCGGACCAAATGCCCACCTCGTGTGGACATCGGAGAAGAACTGAAAGCCCATCCTCGCATCGATCGTCTCGCCGGGCTGCATCGATGCAAGGCTCTGTCCAACGCCAGAAACCCACATCCAGACTTGAGCGAGTCCGTCATCAAACGGAATCTCCCAGTCCGGACTGTCCCAGTCCGGATTGACGGCCGCGTCTCTCATATGGAGAAGCACGGAACGTTTATTGCCTGGATCGAAGTTTAAGTTGCCAGCACCCCACTGCAAATACAGGCAACTAGTTCCCCCAGGGGGCTTCTCTGGGTATGTACCTCCGCCATCGCTCTGCATGAAATAAACCGGTGGATCATCAAATGAATCTTCAAACGTCACCGTGCCAAGGATGTTCTTGGCTGGTTTGTCCCCTTGGGCGGGCTGATTGGTGTATCCCCACAAGATCCCTAGCACGACCCCCAGACAGATTGTTTTGGTCGTCGACATGGCTCTTCCCTCCTAACAGCAGGAATGAACGAGAACTCGGACATACTCTTCCGGCACATGCAAATGCGGTTTGTGGTGCATGTGGTATCAAAACGGGATGGAGCGGCGTTGGACCAGCAGACCCAAAGCGGCGAGCAGGATCAGCGGCAACGTCGTTGGTTCAGGCACCGTGTTAACTGACAGTATTTCGTCATCGGGATGCGCGTAGGGACCGGCCTCGTAGTTGCCCGTGGCGAGCGCGGCCACCATGTCGGACGACGTGAAGTAACAGTCCCAGTTCCAGTCACCTTCGGCCCAGATCGCCACCTCGTCCTGCTCGTACTTGCCGGCCTCCAGCACTCGGACCAGGTCTGTCGTGTTGAACACGTAGTCGCGGTTCGCGTCTCCGGGTTGATAGGACGGGCCGAGAATGGCCAGCCAGT
>CAZFWV010000540.1:0-3426 GCA_964522605.1 uncultured Pirellulaceae bacterium | reverse complement strand
CCGCATAATAGAATTCGCTTGCCCCGACAAGAAACTCACCGTTAGCAGTGCAGAGGTCGCAGAGGCGCAGAGGGCCGCAGAGCAACTCCTCGTACGCGAGCTAATCTACCAATCTGGGAGACAGGGAGTTCCAACGATCCTCAATCTCAGACAGTCGAGCTAGTCAGGGACGACGCCGGATCTCGCTGTTGGCGGTGATCTGCACATCCCCTTCGGACTGGTTGGTGATTCGTGTTGAGCCTTGGAACAGGTTGCCGACAATCACCGCAGCGCGGACGTTGGGTTCCAGGGTGATTTGTGGTTGAGCCCGCTGGAATTCGCATCCGCGAACGATGATCGCACCACCCGAAGCTTGGATTGCCGACGCGCCCTGCCTCGCAGCATCCCATTGGCAGAGTGTGCAATCGCTCAACCCGACCGTGCCTCGGCCCGCGACGCGGGCGATCTGGTTGCAGGGACCCCAAAATGCGCAATTGACCAGGCGAACACTGCCTTGGTTCGTCGGTTTGACGTCGAGCATCACGGGATCCGGGCCGCGCATGGCGACGAATTCTCCATTCGTGATCAACAGTCCGTAGTCAGCACAGTCTTCGACTTCGACTGCCGTGCAGCCTCCGTCGGCGCCGATTCCCAAGAAGTTCCCGTTGCAAACGCCCGCTTCACTGCGGATGAACTTGTAGCCGACGCGGTAACCAAAGCAGAACGTATTGAGCACGTACTGCCAATCACTGCGACCAAAGATGAATGCTTCTCCGTTGGCCAGTTGCCACTCGAACAGCTTTGGTTTCATGCTCCACCAAGGATTGAAATGCACGTTTTCGATTCGGCCAATATCATAGATCGAGTCGACCAGCACGCCGCGGCGAAGCGGTTGCCCCTGCACATTGCGAATCAAGTGTCGTTCGTTCTTGGTCGCATCAATCCCGTTGTATGGATTCAATAACTCAACATCGAGGACCGCCGGATTCTTGCCTCGCAAGGCAACCGCCCAGGGGTAAGGTTGGGGGACCTCATCCGTTGGCTGGTCCGGGTAGTAGACGACGACGCCGGCAAGCGTGCTGTTCGTGTTGAGCGTGATAAATGGAGGCCCATCTTCCGATCCGGCTCCGAACTGGACCAGGAAAGTCGTTCCATCATCGGTTGGTTTCGGCAAGCCTCGGTCACGTATTCCATTGTGTGCGGGAACGGATCGCCACATTCCCTGCAGCGTGACACCTTGCGGGACGATCAAGGGCGCGGTGAATCGATAGTTGCCCCGCGGAACGTGGACCGTGCCACCGCCCGCCTGGCCAGCCGCATCCAGCGCCCGCTGAAAGGCCGCCGTTTCGTCCGCGGTGCCATCTCCCTGTGCGCCAAATTGTCGCACATCGAATCCGGTCGGTTGTTCTTCTCCCGACAGGCAATACGTCATCGAACAAAAGATGAAACATAGAGCTGTCCAGTTCCAGCGCATTGTGAATTCCCCTACATCGCGGCTTGAAAGGTGGATTTCGATAACGACCGCCGTGAATCAGCGACGGTGATTTCCCGGTTTCTCCGATGTTCCGGCGCGATGTTTGACTCGTTGCCTTGGGAGCGACGGTCGCTTGACACCGCGGTGGATTCATCCATGATACTGGATTTATTGGAGCAACGGTTTGCCTTGTCGTGATCGGAGGATAAGACCATGGTGGCAATTTCACGACGTGGTTTCTTGCAGGCTTCTTCCAGCGCCCTTGGGGCCTATGTTCTGCGGGCACGCGAGGCTTCTTCCGCACCGGCAGATGCCGTCCGAGAAGATTCTTCATCGGCTAGGGTCTATTGCGTCTTCTTTGGGATTGCCCCGTCGCCAGATGATACGGATCTGCGGCCGACGACCAATGAAGAGATCGTCCAGCAATTGCAGGAATTGTGTCCTGGTGTCGAGTTTGTTGTGCGCGACCTGACACGTGGTGTCAGTATGCAGACGGTGATCAACGAGGCCGGGGACCTGCAACGTCAAGGCTACGACGGCGTTCTGATTTATGGATGGCCGCGGGAATACGATCTGCTTCGTACGGGGTTGCCTACGATCAACGTTGCGGTGATCGCGGACTTCATGAACACTCCCTATCCGTTGTTCTCCCAGCACCGCGTGATCGATGCCTTTCTTGATCCCTGGAAGTTTTGTGCAAAGCCCGACGTGTCGCGCCAGATGATGCTTGACTTGGCTGACAAGGTCAAATTGATCCGAATGCTCAAGCAAATGAAGTCCGAGAGGATTCTGACGGTCACGGATTCGCCCTACGTGAATGTGACTTATGGAGATACGTTGAAACAAATGGGTCCGGATTACAACGACCGGATCTTAGAAACGATTCGTCAGGTCTTCGGCACCGAAGTAACGAAGATCGGATCTCCCGAAGTTGTCTCGGATCCCTACATCCAGCAGTTGTGGCGCGAAGAAAATGCAGAGGCCAACGAGATCGCACAGCGATGGATTCGTGACGCACAAAAGATGATCAACACGATCGAATCTGAAGTCGTCCGTTCGGCGAAAGTCTACTTGGCCATGAAATGGCTGATGGAAAAGCACGAGGCGACCGGCATGGCATTTCACATCCGAGATCTGGTGGCGAATCCGCGACCTGAAGATCGTGTGTTTCCGGCGCTGGCCACCTCGGAGTTCCAGCTTCGGCATCAAGTGGCCAAATGTCAGTCCCATTTGAATATCGTGCTCTCCGAGATGATGCTCCAGTACGCCTACGGGCGCCCGAGTATGTTGGGAGATTTTGCCGTTGACCCGTACAACAACACATCCATGGTTCAGCACTGTGAAGGCCCTTGGAATCCCTGGGGTGATGAGCGTCGCGTTCCCTATATCTTGACCGACCATCGCGAACGCCTCGTGCGACAGCGGTCTCGTCCAGGCGTTGGCGCGGCATCTTGGATTCTGTATCCGGGGGACGAAACCGTGACGATGTGGCAGATCGATGTCGAAACTCGGCAGATCTTCGTGCATACGGGAAAGACCGTACCGATGCTCTCCGGTGCCGCACTCTATCGAGATCATCTGTACGAAATGATGTGACGGACCAAGATTGTGGCATCAGTTGATGCTCGGAAGATCCAGCGGTACGTTTATCCCGACAAGTATGGTGTTCACCGGATCGCGACCTTCGGGGATTACCGCGACCGAATCCACGATTTAGCGACCCTCTTGGGATTTCGTGCGATCGATGAGGATGGCTAGTGCGTGCGAAACTCGCGGTTTACGGCGAATCGTCTCCGTCGATCCGCCGAGGTTTGCTTCATCACAACCCGAAGCATCAGCGAGGGACTTACTCCTCACCGTTATCTCGCTCGCCGACGCTTGGGGTTGTGATCTGTGATTCCTGCGGAACGAGTTGGTCTTGCCCATTTGAAGGAGACACTTGAATGACCGAACATCGAGTCAGCCGGCGCGAC
>CAZFWV010000539.1:0-3444 GCA_964522605.1 uncultured Pirellulaceae bacterium | reverse complement strand
AGGCGGCCGCCTCGCCAGATCATCTTGCAGATTCTCCGCTCGCCCCAAACAATAGGCATACACGCCGATCTGCGACCGGGAAGGGAACCTCCGGCGGATCCGATCGTCTTCCTGCTGCAGGGATCGATTTATCATGATTGCCCGACGTTCGCTCCGTCTGCCCATCGCCCTCGCGGTGGTCATGATCCTGATGCTTCTGTTGCTGACCGTGGGTTGGGTGATCATGGCCGTTCGTTCGGCCCTCGATCAAGACAGCTGGGCGCCCCTGTACTGGACCCTGCTTTCCGTGGGCGCGACGTTCTTTGCGCTGATTCTGGTCGGTGTCGTGCTCTACATGACGCTGTCCATTAAAGCGATCAATATCACGCGGCGGCAATCCAACTTCATCGACAGCGTGACCCATGAGCTCAAGTCGCCGATTGCTTCCCTGAAACTCCATCTGCAAACATTGATCCGCCAACGCGTACCGGTGGAAGAACAGCAGGAGTTTTATACGCGGATGCTGGAGGACGTCGAGCGGCTGGACCACTTGATCAACCACATTCTGGACGCCGCCCGACTCGATCGGAATTCGACGGAATACCGAGTGCAGGCGGTGCGTCTGGACAATCTATTACAGCAGTGTGCCGAAGAGGTCTGCCTGCGACGTCACGTTGCGCCGTCGACGGTGGCGCTCGATCTGCGCCCGTGTACGGTTCGCGCCCGGCCGCTGGATCTGGAGCTGATTTTTCGCAACCTGTTGGATAATGCGGTGAAGTACGCGGGTAGCCCGCCGGAAGTGCAAGTCCAACTTGCCGAGCGTCCGACGGGCCAGGTTTCCGTTGTGATCAGCGATAACGGCCGGGGAATTCCCCATAAGCTGCGACGGAAAGTCTTCGGCCGTTTTGTGCGACTGGGAACCGAATTGGAGCGCGATCAACCGGGGCTCGGTCTCGGGCTCTACATCGTGCGGACCCTCGTCGCGCGACTTCGAGGTCAGGTCCGGATCCGCGAACGAGGCGATGGGGCCGGTACGACCTTCGAAGTCCTTCTGCCTCTGTCGCTGCAATATGCCGAACAGTCCGTCCTCAGCAAGACGGCCGTCGTGCCATGATCGATCCCGCTCCCCTGCTCCTTGGATAGGAAGGTTACGCGTCGATGGCCCACATTTTGGTGGTCGAGGATGAACAGCACCTGGCCCAGGGAATCAAGTTCAACCTCGAACTGGAAGGATACGATGTGAGCACGGTGGACAACGGAGCCGCGGCATTGGAGATGGTGCAGGCCGAAGATCCCGTCGTCGATCTGGTGATCCTCGACCTGATGCTGCCGGGGATGAGTGGGTACGCCGTCTGTGAAGAATTGCGCCGTCGCGGTGACGAAACGCCTGTGCTCATCCTGAGTGCCCGAACCTTGACCGAGGACCGCACGCGGGGGTTTGATGCGGGGGCCGATCAGTACTTGACGAAACCGTTCGAGTTGGACGAACTCTTGGCACGGGTCAAAGGCTTGCTGCACCGACATCGTCGACGAACGCAGTCGAGCGGCCGCCATGACCCGCCACTCCGTAGTTACCGTTTTGGAGAGGCGGAGGTCAATTTCGAAACCTTCGAGGTCACTGTCGGGGAGAAAGTCAGGCGGATGACGCCCCTGGAACTCAAGCTGCTGCAGTACCTGATTCGAAACGAAGGCCGCGTCGTGAGCCGGCACGAACTGTTAGAGGGAGTGTGGGATCAGCCAGGCCACCTGCAAACCCGCGCCCCCGACCAGTTTATCCGACGGCTGCGGAAGGTCTTCGAGCGAGACTCTTCCCAGCCGCGGCATTTCCTCACCGTTCGCGACGCTGGCTATCGGTTCGTGTCGGAACCGGATGCCGATGACGAATGAACGTTCCGCCGTGCCCGACGACGCAACTTGGGCTCCGCCAACTTCTCCATTCCCCGCTTGTAGTCGACCACGTCCCACGCCAGTCCACACCACTGCAGCAGTCGAATCGCGGCAAAGGTCAAATCGATCTCCCACCAGCGATGACCGTGGGCGGCCATCCGAGGGAACGCATGGTGATTGTTATGCCAGCCTTCACCATAGGTGATCAACGCGACCCACCAGTTATTCCGACTTTGATCGGTCGTCTCATAGTTGCGATAGCCCCACATGTGACTCGCGGAATTGACGAACCAGGTTGAATGCAGCACAAAACACAACCGCACGAAAACGCCCCAAACGACGAACGATGTGCCCATCGTCGTCCCTCCAATCGCGGAGCCGAGGAAGAACAGGGCGAAACCGAGCGCAAAATGCCACGCGAGAAATGTCCGCTGCAGAAACAGTAGCGCCGGATCGCGCAGCATGTCCGGAGCCCAACGCTGCAGATGACGCTGATGGGCCTCGCCCGGATACTGCCACGCCAGCCAGAAGACATGACTCCACCAGGGACCATCGTGCGGCGAATGCGGGTCGCCAACCTGATCGCTATGCGCATGGTGCTTGCGGTGATTGGCCACCCAGTCGATCGCCGATCCCTCGCCCGCGAGTCCACCAATCCAGGCGATCAACCACCGGACCGGTTTGTACGTCTGAAAACTGCCGTGCGTCAGCAATCGGTGAAACCCCAGACAGATCCCCACGCCGCCCGTCAACCAATGCAAGAACAACACGGCGACCAAGGCCTGCCACGTGAAGGTCCACGGAGCGGCCAGCGCGCCGATGTGGAGAATCGCGAGCCAGATGATCGTGGGCAGCGAGATGGCATTCCGTGCCGGATCATCGAACCGCACGTCGGTCGGATTCGGCTGATCAGTTCGCCCCGACTCGACGGATCCGTCGAGATGGTCTGTCGAGGTGGGGCGGGGTAGGACCGGAGTCGATGTCAATTGGGAATCGGTGAGAATTTCCATTGTGAAGTTGCTTCCCATGCAATGACGGCTTCTCGAGGAGCGCCGACCGCCGATTCGAACTCAGTCAAATCCGCACCGTGGTCGGACGCGAAATGTCAAAAGTCAGCGGATTGTAGCCGCTGGCGATGCCAAAAACTGTCTCGGCTGTGTAGCTCTCCTGTAAAACTTCTGTAATTGGTGCAAGTCCTTTGTTGGGAGCTTGTTGTCGGTCTGCGTATGTAGATGTTCGCCGACCCCCGAGCGCTCGGTCACGGGGGAGAATTTGGGTTGCGTAAGACGTGAACGACGGAATTCCAGTCCGTTGGCGTGAATTGGCACCGACGTGAAAAGCAGACCTGGGAAACGCTGGCCAGCGTTGCCGAAACCTGCCGACAAAATGCGCCGGATCTCGTGAACGGCCGCGACTCCCAACTTCCCATCGCCATGCCTGCCGGCCTGACTCTCCCAGAGAGGTCGTGCAGCTTCTAAGTTGCTGGCTCGGAGGAAGTTACGACATCGTCCCAGTGGCTTTTTGTTTAACCCGCAGCCGTCAGGCGAGGATAAAAGGCAAATCGTCCTCGCCTGACGG
>CAZFWV010000538.1:0-3465 GCA_964522605.1 uncultured Pirellulaceae bacterium | reverse complement strand
GGGAGCGACCCGTATTCGGGTGCGGAAGCACCCCGTTGGGTTGCGGCCCTGCCGCACTCGCCGGGCCTGTGCCTCGACTCTCCCAGAGAGGGCGTGTAGTTCTGAAGTGTTGATTTTGCTGATGTTTACGAACAGGATTCCCTCGACTTCCAGACGATATCGCGTTCTGTTTGGACCCAAGGAGGAGAGGTAACCACGGATTGGACGGAGGGTACGGATCGGTACAGACAGATCTGTAGACATCCGTTTTGTCCGTTCGATCCGCGGTTCCTCTTCTCGATCTTCGGTGTCGCTCCTTGCCCACTGCAGTGCACGCCGGCTCAGCACGTGCTGAAAAGTCGGCCGGTGACTACTCGATCAGCTTGTTGATCGGATATTCAACAATCCCGCGGGCACCGGCAGCTTTCAATAGCGGAATGATCGTTCGGACGACTGGTTCTTCGAGAATCGTGTTGACGTCGACCCAGTCGGGATCGGAGAGAGCAGAAACCGTGGGCTTCTGCAATGCGGGCAACAGGTCCAGAATCTTGTTCAGGTCCCCGCGCGGCACGTTCATCATCAGGCCGACTTTTCCTTCTGCGGCAAGACACGATCGAAGCATGAGCGCGATGTTATCGAGCTTATCTCGCTTCCACGGATCGGCGTAGGCCTGTTTGTTCGCGATCAAGCGAGTCGTGCTTTGCAGGACCTCATCAACAATTCGCAGATTGTTGGCGCGCAGCGAACTGCCGGTCTCGGTGATTTCGACAATGGCGTCTGCTAGTTGCGGCGGCTTGACTTCCGTCGCCCCCCAGGAGAATTCCACAGTCGCCGTCACGCCATGACGCGAGAGGTACTCGCGAGTCAGCCCGACCGCTTCGGTGGCAATTCGTTTTCCTTCCAGATCCTTGACACTCTGAACGGGCGAGTCATTGGGCACACAAAGTACCCAACGGACGGGCCGTCGACTGACTTTGGAAAACAGAAGCTCACACACCTCCACAACGTCCGCCTGGAATTCCAAGACCCAATCGTAGCCCGTAATCCCGGCATCCAGAATGCCTTGTTCCACGTATCGTGCCATTTCCTGCGCACGAATCAGCAGGCATTCCATATTGTCATCATCGATCGATGGATAATACGAGCGGGAGGAAAAGGAAATATTGTAGCCGGCCTTCTTGAAGAGCTGCTGAGTTGCTTCTTGCAGACTGCCGGCAGGAATTCCCAGCTTCAGGATTGTCTCGGGCATCTCGAATCACTTTTTCTTGTAGACTTCGGCCGGATCGAAGACGCGTTCACCCACGATCTTGATTTGACCGGTCGAAGGGTCAATGCGTCGGAAGAAACAACTGCGATATCCTTCGTGGCATGCCGCGCCACCGATCTGGTTGACTTTGACCAGCAACGTGTCGGCATCGCAATCGAAGTAAATTGATTTCAACTCCTGGACATTGCCGCTCTCTTCGCCTTTGCGCCAAAGCTTCTTCCGACTGCGACTGTAATAGCACACGCGACCGGTCTGCAGCGTCTCCTCGTAAGCCTGCTGGTTCATGTAGGCTAACATCAGGACATCGCCTGTCGCCTCATCCTGTGCAATGACCGGCACCAACTCGGTCTTACTGAAATCCGGACCGTTTGCCACGACTTTCCCCCATCGGAATGCACCAAATTGCTTTCATCGACAACAGGTCTTCATGATACCGATCCAGCCACGGTCGGGTAGGCGGGATCGCCGGGAATTGGTTTGAGCCGCGGAATTGCGCGGAAGAACACGGATCGCAGCATTACTTCTGCGAGGATCTGCGTTGATCCGCGGCCGTCTTCTGACCTGTGTCTTGGTCGCTTGCCATCCACTGGCAGTCGTGCACCGTGATCTGATCTTCCGGCCAGTTCTTCTGCCGGGCAATCGCACGCCAGAATCGGCGATGAATCAACCGGACTCGCCATCGCGTGGTTGACGGAGGATAGCGAAATTGGAATCGCGAGACTTCTTCGGGACCTAACCGCGTATCCTGCATTTGGGCAGCGGGGCGCCAAAACGGAATGGGGCCTTGTCCATCTTCGTCGAGCAGGATCTTGGCGAACAATTGTCCGGATTGACCGGCCAGGTCGTCTGCCGGCGGTGGTAACCGCGGTCCCTCGATCGCAGATTGTGGCATGCCGTGCTGGTCAAAGCCTTCGACAACCAGCAGTAGATGTCGATCGATAAAGCCGGTTGGAACGCGGTGGCCGGCACTCCGAGTGCGAATTTGAACCGTGAAGTCAATTCCTTCGCTCGAGTGTCGGTCTTCGAGCGTCAGGTCCAGGCAGTCGCGCAGCATCTTTGCAAGTCCATCCGGCATGAACGTGTGCGTGGCCAGTGTCTGCGGATCTCGCTCAATGCCTCCCGCATCAGGCGCCATGTTCGTCATCTGACCCGTAGGCCGCATGTGACAACTCTGACACGTCTTCCCCAAGCCACGATCGGGACTGGCGAGCCATTCGGAGTACGTGCTGTACGCATGGACGCCGAAGATGACTCCCTCATGGCACGGTGCACAGAAACGACTTTCGGATTCCAGCGGCAGATGGGTATCCGTTCCCACGTCGACATCGTCGAGTGGCCCAAAGGTCAGAGAACCTTCTTGCGGCCGCAGCAGTCGAATGCCGAAGCGACCGTGTGTCAGCCCCTGCGCGTCGGCGGACACATCCTGGATCTTGTGGCAGAAGTCGCAATGCACGCCCTGCTTTGCCACACCTTCAACATCACGGATGTCGCCGACCGCCAGATTCTGCAGGTCTGCTGCGGGAGCATGACACGCGGTGCAGACGCCTGCCGCCTCCGGATACTCAGGCAACATGCCCCAGCCCTGATTCGGTTCGCCCTGCAGGTTCGTGCCGTCGTACAGGTTCAAGAATCGCGGGTTGGTCGCCGAACGGGAATGCGCATCACGCTGCCATTCCTGATAAATCGTCGGATGGCAGTTTCCGCAATTGTGCTCGGATTGCTCATCCGGAGTCGGATCGATCCACGCATAGCCCTCGTGGTCCACCTCGGGAAGTGGCGTAAGCGTCAACTGCAGGGGAACGTCTGGATCCCGATCTCGCCGAACGTCCGTTCCTGTGATGAAGAAGCCGACCTTACTTGCCGTCAATCTCAGTGGCCCATCCACCTCGGACGGATACGACAACACGAACCGACCTGCGTCATCCGTCACGGTCGATTCCGAGCGGCCTTTCCAGCGCACGCGTGCCTGCGGTACCGGCCGACCGTTTTCGAGCACGCTGCCCACAATTCCAGTTCGTTCCCCACTGCCCGGTGAACCTTGAGACAGCTCCCATCGACAACCGAGTAGACACGGGGTGAGCAAGATCAGGATTTGGAGCCGTGCGAAAGACATCAGATGTGTGAAGCAAGAGAGAATCGTAAGGCGATTGATTTGGCAGCGGATTAGAGCGCATTTCAAAACCTGTTTTTCTCGAGGGGTGGCTGGTGGCAGAGCGCAG
>CAZFWV010000537.1:0-3486 GCA_964522605.1 uncultured Pirellulaceae bacterium | reverse complement strand
CCAGGGCTCGAAAAGAACCGTACTGCTTGGTCAGAGATTCCGTCGAAATGACCACAAATGGAAATCGCTTAGCGGTTGAAAAGGAATGCGGGAGTGTTGACCAGGGCCCACGCCAAATCCTGAACTCCCGTCAGACGGTATTGTTCGGCTTGTTGGGCGGCGAGGCGAGCGGTGTCGAACAGGCGTTTGTAATCAGGATCCAGATTCAGGAAATAGGAAGTCAACTGCTCTGCCTGGTCGATGGTTCGCTCGGACGGATCGATGTCGACAAGCTTTTGGATTTCGCCAGGCAGTTGAGAATCGGCGAAGGGACGCGGAGAGTCGGTAATCGACAGACGAAACCGTCCGATATTGTGTTGGCCGTCCGCGAACTGCTGGACCAGGGTGAACACCACCGGAGTTGATTCGGCCAACTCCACCTCCTGGACGGTTTCGAGCGTCGCCCAATGACGCTGGTTGAAGCGAGGCATGATCGCCCAACCCGTATCGTTGTTTCCGTCGATCAGTGCAGCCACGGGCCAACCGTCCTGGCTGAAACTCGCGATTGCATTCTGGAGCTGTATGGGAGTGGGGGCATCCCCGGATTGGTGACTGAGTTGCAGTTCATGAATTACGAAATTGCCGTTCGGTGCCCGACCCGGACCACCCTCAGGCAACGAGGCATCGGCAAGGGCCTCCAATCGGATCCCCGTGATGCGCTGCAGGGGACTGGGCACTTTGATTGTGTAAGTGTCCTGGCTGAGGGGGCCACTGACCAGTATCGATCCATCCTCCTGAGAAGTGAATGCGGCGCCTGCCGTCGATTCGACCGACAGGGGCTGCAGTACGGTCCATCGAGTCGGTTTGATCAGCTGTGCTTCCCACGCTTCTTGCTGTTTTGCGAGTTGGTCTCTGTACTCCTCAAATTGTCGCTGCAGTTGCGGCTGCGCGTCGCCTCGTGCCGCGACAAGCGACTTGACGCCCAGTTCGAGTTCCTGCTTCGTTGGACGACGCGCCAGGAAACGAAGAAAGACTTCCTCGACCAGCTTCTCATCATTCGGCTGCTGGGCAACCAATTGTGCTAATTCACTCTGGGAATCCGAGACGGCATCGTTGACCGTCGGGCCGTTGATCAGTTTCATGATCGGGCCGAGGACAATCCCGCTGGATCGCTCGCATTCACAGGCACTTTCGCGCGGTGGGCGGCCGAAATCTTCCAGGAACGGCAGCGAAACGCCGGCATCCGGTAACTCTGCCGCGCGTGTTCCGGCCGGAACTCCGGGAATCTTTGGCGTTGAACCCATCGCTACATGAATTGCATCGAACAGAACTTCAGCCGGCAGTCGCCGCGGCAACGCGTGCGAGTAATTGATCCTGTCGTCTTCGTTCCAGGCGTTTGTCTGAACCGACTGTTGATAAACGCGAGATTTGCAGATCGTTCGCAGCATATGCTGTACGTCGAAGCCCGACTCGACGAAATCCTGGGTCAGCGCTTCCAGCAATTGCGGATTCGTCGGCGGATTGCCGGCTCGAATGTCATCGATCGGCTCAATCAGACCGACGCCCAGCAGGTAACCCCACAAACGGTTCACGTAGCTCGTAGCAAAGTAGCGGTTTTCCTTCGCGATCAACCAACGAGCGAGCTCCTCACGGCGTGTCGTGTTCGACTCCGTCGTATGAGCGAATTCGTACGGAAATGCGGGCTGGGCGACTTGCCCCGTGCGTTCGTGAGTCGTCTCGCCCTCGTCGGCGTCAAAGACCACTTCCACGAGCGGTGCGGCATCTTCGACCGCCGTCCCACCAATCTTCTGTCCCGCAAAGTTCGGATCCTCTTTCCGCCCGACACGGGCAAAGTAGGCCGTCAGGTGGTAGTACTGATCTTGCGTCCATCGTTCGAAGGGATGATCGTGGCACTTGTTGCAGTTGAATCGAACGGCCAGAAACAGGTGCGTTGTATTCTCCATTGCCATGGCCGGGTCGCGCAGGATCTTCCAGTACGCGGCAGCCGGATTGTCGAGATTCGAACCGCTCGCGGTCAGGATCTCGTACACGAATTGATCGTACGGACGATTGCTCGCCACTGCCTCGCGAATCCACTTTCGCAGCGCGACAGCGCCGATCTCACCGAGGAACTTGCGATTGACTTGCAACAAGTCTGCCCACTTGTTGGTCCAGTGTTCAATGTACTCGGCGCTGCCCACCAGACGATCGACGACTTCATCACGCTTGACTCGCGTATCACGCGAATCGGCCAGGAACGCCCGAACCTGATCGGCCGTGGGGGGCAATCCGGTCAGATCTAGGTAGATGCGACGGATGAATTCCTCATCGCGACATAGTTCGCTGGGCAGGATTTTGACTCGCTGCAGCTTGTCATCAACCAAACCGTCGATGTAGTTGTGGACCGGCGGTGAATTCCAGACAAACCCGGACCGGTCGCCCATGACAGTCACCGTTGTGGCGGTGTATGCCCCTTCGTAACGGGCAAGTAATGGCGCTTCTCCCCGACGCAGCACGGTAACCAATCCTTGACGATTGGCCGTCGCCACTTCGATGTTACCACTTTCGATGAATGCATCGGCCGTCACGTCACGCACACTGCCGTCGCTATACGTCGCCAGCACAACCACTTGTTGCGTTAATTCGGCGCGTGGCAGGACGGGGTCCTTGGGCAGCAATTCGATCTGCGTGACACGTGGCGCGTCGAGGTCAAGCCTTGCACCCGACTGAATCCAACCGCGCAAGACCTCGTACGGCCGCTCGCCGGCAACCGTCAACTGACCGCCCACATGGGGAACCGTGCCCGAAGCCTTCAGCAGCATCAGGCTTTGGTCTGGATTCGCTCGATTGAATCGCCGACCACTCAGGTCATCGGTGAGTGCCCGGTGGTCGAACAGAAAGTCATAACCGCGCAGCGACAGCTTGAATCCGCGCTGCCCATCCTTAGCGCCGTGACATGTTCCCGCGTTGCAGCCCAGCTTCGAGAGCACGGGATTCACGTCGCGAACGTAACTGATCTCATACGGGGCCCCGATGCCGCTGACTTCGACCGGCACTTCGACCTGATGGTTGTAAACGGCGAAGACCAACGTCTGCCGACCGTCGACCGCCGGAGTAATCTGGCCCTCTGCTGTGACGCGAACCACATCGGGATCGGTTACCAGGCGTGCCGTCCGCGTCAGGTCGATCTGCTCTCCCGTCGACAGTCGGCCGGTGATTAGAAGTTGCGCGCGATCAAAACGGTGTTGCAGTTGGATCGTCGCAGGCCAAGCCTCGAGCGACTGAAGCTCGAATTCCGCAACCGGTGCCTCATTGCCGGCCAAGGGCGCCGCCAGGAAAAGCACGAGCAAGAGGGTTTGCGTCCAGGTCGCTATCCGGCTTCGGGCATCTCGATTTCGCATCGTTTCGTCTCGTGTTTCTCTCAAATCAACAAAACTCCCTCCGCGGCCCTCTGCACTGCTAACGGTGAATTTCTTGTCGGGGCAAGCAGATTCTATCATGCGGCAG
>CAZFWV010000536.1:0-3495 GCA_964522605.1 uncultured Pirellulaceae bacterium | reverse complement strand
GTCAGAATCCCGGAGCCGGGGACTTTGTCGCTTTCACGAAGGAGCACCGTTCGATCCAAATCCACCTCTCCCGCCTCTGCCTGCCGATAGACCTCGACCATGATCGGAAACTTGATCAGGCTCGCTGTCGGCATCGGTTGGTCGGCCTGGTAGGAGTACGCTTCGTTACTCTCGAGATTCTTGACTGCGACGGCAACCTTGCCCGCATGCGACGCAATCAGCGGCTGCAGTCGATCCTCCAGGGAATCAGCGTTCACCGTTGCCGCCACAAGCAGGCAGATACTCAATCCCATCAAGAACCACGCGCCACGCCCAGCGATCGCCGCCCACCTGACACTTGCTCCCTGCGAACCGCCGTTGAACCGCTGGCCCCGGGCGACGGAGCGATGAAGTCCACTGCGCAGGCGCGAGTGCAGCGCGGCGAGACCCGCACGCAGCGGGAGAGTTAAGTTTCTTTGGTCTTCGAAACGAATTGCGCGTCGTCTACAGAGCACGTTATCAAGCGAGAGGTGAGTCAATCGCCCTCTGCGGTCCTCGGCGCCTCTGCGAACTCTGCGTTGAAAGTTGGAAACGCAGCGCGGCCTTCGGCCGCAACCCAAGGCGGTGCTGCCTCGCTCGGCGCAAGGGGTGTGCCACTGGCTTTGCCAGTGTCGTCTTGGGTTGAGGAAGAACACTGGCAGAGCCAGTGGCACCCAGTCGAGTCGCCGACGAACGCTGCGCTGCGTTTCAAAATGCCAACAGTCAAACCAGGGAGAAACACAGCTCAACCCTGCCGCATGATAGAATTCGCTCCGCCCGACAAGAAACTCACCGTTAGCAGTGCAGAGTCCGCCGAGACGCAGAGGGCCGCGGAGGAGCCGAGGACCCCGGCGGTGCGGGGCTTGGAGCCCATCCCGCTGAACCGAGTGTGGGACTGCGACAGCCGCGCGCGACAAAGGCGTGGATCCTTGGCGAAGTTGAGCTTGAGGATGGACAACAATGGATGAGGTCGTGGGGAGGTGATGTCGTGTCACGGTGACGGTCTCCAGCAGATGAGGACTCGGCTTGGTTCTACGATGAGAAATCGATCGTTTCATCGAGAGGTAGCGGGTTATCGCGGGTTAGTTGAGCACCGGTGCCTGAAGTGTCTGCGAAGTGGCAGACCCCCTTGTCAACAACGACCCCAGTCGCAATATCCTCCGCCAGGAGCGCCGCCCCGTCCATATCAACGTAATCGAGCAGAGGCAACAGTTGGGCAATCGCCGAGATCCCCACCGTCGATTCGGTCATGCAACCGACCATAACCTTGAGTCCCAACTGGCGCGCCTGATCGATCATTTGTCGCGCGGGAGTGAGTCCCCCGCATTTCACGAGCTTGATGTTGATTCCATGAAACAGCCCCTCGCAGCGCGCAACGTCGTCCGGCTCGATGCAACTCTCATCGGCGATGATTGGCAACGCAGATTCCTCATAGACCTTTCGTTGCGCCTCACGTTGATCCGCGGGCAGCGGCTGCTCAATGAACTCAACCTGTAGTGCTTTCAACTGCGGGGCGTTTCGCAGAGTCTGCTCGGCCGTCCAGCCACAATTCGCGTCGACGCGGAAGACCGCCGAGGTCTGCTCGCGCAATCGTCGAATGATCTGCAAGTCGTGTTCCGTCCCCAGCTTGATCTTGTAGACCGGCCACCCTGGCATTTCCCGCAATTTGGCCTCCATCACATCGATCTGATCGATTCCGATCGTGAAATTCGAATCGGGCACGTTCTCCGTTGACAAACCCCACAGTTCGTAAACAGCGCGTCCCTGCAGTTTGCCCCACAAATCGTGAGCAGCCTGATCCACCGCGCAGAGGGCAAATGGATCATCCCGCAATTCCGGACGCAACTGATGCCAAAGCCCTTCCGGATCATCGGGCGCAGATCGCTCGATCGTCGATTTTACTCGGGCCAGATGACGAAGCATGCTCTCGATTGTGACGCCGTAATACGGATTCGTGGTTGCCTCTCCAAAGCCTCGTACTTCTCCTTCACGCAATTCGACGATCAACGTCGGTTGGATCGCGATCGCTTCGCGCGAAATCCGAAAAACGTGGCGCAGAGGTAGATCGAATTGGTGCACAATGAGCTTCATGAGAAGAGCTCCGTCCGAAGTTGCTGCACGGCCTGAACCAGGTCGTCGGGACCGTGGCGGAACACATCACAGACGGGCACTCCCATCTGATCGCGCATACGCTGCCGCTCTTCTTCCGCCTGCTGGGCGGAAACGCGACGGCTGTTCATTGCCACGCCAATCACGCGACACGGATGCATGAGGTTCGCCATCGTTTCGTAGACCGTCTTGAGGTGGACGGGCGAGGTCAACGAAACGTCCTCCATCCCGTGGATGCCGATCCGACCCACCTCGTAACACATGATCAAACCGTGCGGTCGACATCCGTGAAGCAGCCCCAGGGTCACACAGGAGTATTTTGGATGGGCGAGGCTGCCCTGCCCCTCGATCAACAGAATGTCATGATGCTGGTTGTTCAGCACCAGCTTCTCAGCCGCTCCACTGACAAAATCCGAAACCACACAATCCACGGCACAGCCGCTGCCAGCAACCATGATGCCCGTCTGACCGGTTGCGACGAAGGCCGCATCCGCGTCCTGTCGCTGCAGACCATTCGCCACCTCGAGCGCTGCAACCATTTTACCAACACTGCAATCGTTTCCCACGGTTTGGATTCGAAGACAGTCCTCGCGAATCCCTTTCCACACCGCGACATCCCGTTCGTTACTCCGTCGAACATCAATCAACCGAACTCCCGCCCGCGCCGCTTCGGCAGCCAACTCCGGATCCTCCGCGAGGAACTGATGCATGCCGGAGACAATGTCCATGCCCCGTCGAATCGCGTCGATCAAGATCGGACGCCACGCTGCGGGCAACCGCCCTCCAGAGGGCGCGATTCCGATCAACAAGGCGTTTGCGCCGTGTGCATCGTCAAGCGAACCGATCACGGGCAGATCACCGCCAACTCCAAGCAGCTCCTGCGCTGTCTTGCCTTGCTGGGTTCGATCAAAGACGGCAACCACATCCTGCGGACAATAGCGAATCACGCACGCCGCGGTCTTCGCCGTGATCGGTTCACTGTGACCTTCCGTGAGGACAATTAAGCGACGCGGTTTCGGCGCAGCGTCAGAGAGAGAAGACGTCATGGTGCTCACCCGCTCCGATATCGGGACCTACATCCGGCAACCCTGCACCCGTTGCTCAATGCTGCGCGTAGCCGAATCTGTGAGAACTCGGAGGTATTTCGCCGGAGAAAACCAGCGGCTCGGCTCCCGAATTCTCACGAATTCGGCTACGTACGACCAAAACGCGCAACCTCAAACGACCTGCCGTAATGCGAAGTGCATTTCCAACCGATTTGCGGTGGAGGAAAACACGGCCCCGGGAGGATCGCCAAGAACGTGGTTATAACGCATCACTGCGCCAAGAAAAGGTCTCTCGCCACGTGAACGCATTTCAAAATCGACT
>CAZFWV010000535.1:0-3510 GCA_964522605.1 uncultured Pirellulaceae bacterium | reverse complement strand
AGTCCACCGTTCTCGTTCGAGGTAGGCCAGCGGCCGGTGCAGCATGCCGGCAATGGCGACTTCGTGACCGGCGAAACGGGCGTTTGGGGATTCAGTGCACTTGGTGTCAGTCTGAACGCGGAGTTCTACCGCGCGTCGACGCCAGGCATCCCCTTCCAGGTCGCCATCCAACGGGGTGTTCGCATGTATCACGACCAGACTACGCGACCCTTGAACGATATGCGATGGGAAACACTGACTCTGCTGGCCCATGGCGCGTTTGTCACAATGATCGATAAGACGGCCTTTGATGGTTCACTCGATCCGGTTGCCTACGAGCGGATGGGGCAGGTCCTGCGCGAAGCACGCGAGAAGCGCGAGCACTTCGGTCAGAAACCGGTCTACGACGTTGGGCTGTACTTCAGCAGCGTGACGCGCGACTGGATCGGTCGAGAGGAGCCGGCGAAGTATTTTCAGAGTTTTCAGGGAGCTCATCAGGCGTGTGTGATGGAACACCTGCAATTTGGCGTTGTGCTGGATGAAAACGTGACAGCATCCGTTCTTCGTGAATTTCCTGTGGTCTGCCTGGCCAACGCGGCGATTCTCTCGGAACGCGAGCTGAAGCTTTTGAGTGACTATGTCCACGATGGAGGAAAATTGCTGATTACGGGGCAGTCCGGACAGTTCGATTCCTTGGGGGAACCGCTCGCCGTGTCGCGGCTGAACGACTTGATTGGGGCACGCGTGGTAAGCCGCCTGGAAAATGGAGACTGCTGGGTCAGCGTTCCCAACGATCCGGATTCGCCGCTGACGAAGGAACTGCGCGGGAATTGGCCGTTCCTGGTCAAAGGTCCGGCGACTGTCTACGAACCGACGACTGCCCAGGCCTTCGGGCAGCTGTTTGAACCCGATCGGACCCGCCGACAGCTCGAAGGTCAAATGGGTACGGAGTGGCCCATGAGTGCCGGCGAAAGTGTGGGCCCCGCGGTTCTCGTGCATCAAGTCGGAAAGGGAATGGTCGTTACTTGCGCGGCGTCCCCCGATTTTGCCACGGCCAGCGAGCATGCACAGGTAGAAGACCGAGTTCTATTCCGGAACCTCGTGCGGTTGCTCCATCCCCAAAGCCGCGTACGCGTCGACGCGCCGGCAACCGTCGAGGCCGTCGTCACAGAAGACCGCGATGCCCGAATCCTCCGCGTCCATTTGCTTGGGTACAATGCGACGCCCAGAACGACTCCTGCCCTGAATCGACCCTACGTCGTTCCCGGTTTGATCGAGGATTGCCCGATTTTTCGGGCGACCATCACCACCGAGGAACCACCGGTCAGCGTGACATCGCTTGATCCACGAACACAAATCGCCCATGACTCGGGAGACACCGTGATCACGGTGACTGTGGAAAATATTCACGATGTGATTGTGATTTCTTACTGATGGCCACGATCAGTTTCCTGGACGAGAGTAAGAACCGGTTTCAAGACTGGGAGGGCGAGGCTTAGCGGTGTGCCGAGTCCAGACGCGATAAGTCAACGTTCGCTGACACCGGGGCACCCGTCCAGCCGTCATGACCGTCTGATCCGCCCAAAACCGAAAAACCGACACAACCGGTACATCTTCCTCAAGGAAATGATCATTCTCAGCCGAAAACGCTTGCAGGCGGTCGCTGGCATTCTTTTTTGACCGCTCTGTCGACGTCTGTAGCAAGGGTGACGACCAATGAGGAGATTCGAGACAACGTGCACTGCGAACTCTTGGCTATGGCTGCTGCCGTTCTTTCTGACGGCTTCTGCCGGACTCTCGGCGGAGCCGCCTGCTCTCTTCTCGACCGCTGACATTGAAAGCAGTGCTATTGCATCCGATGCGGAAGAGCATTTATCCGGAACCGCTCCCGTGAGACTGCCGAGTCTTGCGCCGTCATCGGTTGCGGCGAGCTCGGAGGCCAATTGGTTACAACCGGCATCCTACGTGGACGACGTCAGTTTCGAGCAGACTCAAGCCCCGGACCCGGCAATCGACATTTCCGCGATCAAGCAGATCCGGGAAGAAATCAAGAGCATGGATGCCGGTACTGACGACAGCTCAGCTTATGGCCGCGGCATGACGCTGGTGCTCGATTCCGAAGGGAAGAAATACATTCGGTTCCTCAGCTGGTTGCAGGCGGAAACCGCGTTTACGGACAACAATCCAGGAACCGTGGATCAGTACGGAAATCTAAACAGCAGTTCGCTGGACATTTCGCTGCGTCGAGCTCGGTTTCTCTCGTATGCTCAATTGACCGAGCGGTATCTGATTCTGACGCACTTTGGCATCAACAATCAGACTTTCACCAACGGGGGAGGTTCCGGTACCGGGGGCATTGGTGGATACGGCGCCGGAAAAAAACCGCAGCTTTTCTTCCATGACGTGTGGAACGAGTACGCCGTGATTCCGCAGTCCGACTGTCGTGATTTCAGTCTCGGCGTTGGAGCGGGTTTGCATTACTGGAACGGTGTGTCGCGAAAGAGTAGCGCCAGCACGCTGCAGTTCATGACTCTAGACGCCCCCATCTTCAATTGGCCCAATATTGAATTGACGGATCAATTTGGGCGGCAATTAGGATGGTACGCCAAAGGAAAATTCCGAAGACTCGATTACCGGTTAGCCATCAATCATCCATTTAATGCGGATAATCGTGCGGCATTAAATGACGAACGAGCCGTGAACATTGCCACGGACAACTTGGCCTATGCCGGCTATTTGGAATGGCAATTATGGGATCAGGAGCCTAATTTACTGCCCTACAAAACAAGCAGCTACCTTGGAACAAAAAGCGTCTTCAACTTGGGAACCGGCTTCTATATTCATCCCGAAGCCAGTGGAATCCTGGACGAGAACGATCAGATTGAATCGCAGCGTCAATTGGCGTTAGGATTCGACGTGTACCTCGACACCCCGGTCGGCGATCAAGGTGCGGCGATGACGATCTACGGCGTCTACTACGTGTACGACTATGGCGACAACTATTACCGAGATGTCGGAATCTTAAATACCGGGATACTCGGTTCGCCAGAATTTCTCGCTTCCCAAGGCATCATACCGTCAATCAGTGGCGCAGGTAATGCCCAGCCTCTCATGGGTACAGGTGAGATTCTCTACTTGGAGGGTGGTTACGTCTTGCCGAGTTGGGTCATGGATCCTTCTCACGGAAAGCTTCAGCCATTTGCTGCCTTCACGCACAAGAACCTCGAGTGGCTGGATGATGCGGCATTCAATTACGACGTTGGCCTGAACTACTTGATCGATAGCCACAGGGCGAAGATCACCTTCCAATATTCACTTCGTCCACGTTTCATTGAACAAACCATTGGAGACGATGTCCAGCGCGTCTCCGACGGCCATCTGGGCCAGTTCCTAATCCAAGCCCAAGTCGCACTGTGATCGATCGGCATGGTCCGGCGACGCGACGATTCCCCGCCCTGAATAAGAGCGGGGCTCGGCCCAAGGCGTCCGGAAGCGAGTTTCTTCCGTTGCGGCGCGATGGGTGCTTAGGGA
>CAZFWV010000534.1:0-3527 GCA_964522605.1 uncultured Pirellulaceae bacterium | reverse complement strand
GTAGGCCATCTTAACATCTGGACTCCCGCACCGACGAGGGGGATTTTGGCCCGCTACCGCCGACTTGCACTACGGTCGGAAAAGTCAACAGGAGAATCGTGGGGGGGAAGTCCCTGGTGGACGGCGAGAGACGGAGGAGCCGGAGATTGACGAGCAAGGAGTTTCGATTGCTGAGGGGCAGGGGCCAGAGGTCCAGGCAGGATCCTCCGAGCTTCCCCGTTCCCCGCGGCTCTTAATTCGCTAATCCAAAATCTGTCCTCCCCTCAAAAATCGGAACTCCTTGTTCGTCAATCTTCGGCTCCTCCGCCTCCGCGGCGCGCCAGCGCACGATCCTCGACCGACTTCTGCAGAGAAGTCATCCTAATGCGTGGACCCCGGCGAAGACGGAGGCAACGGTTCGCCCAGCGTCTGGCCGGGCTCGAGCGGATACCCCCGCAAGAATTCGGCAATCTGCATTTTTCGCTTCCCGGCCGGTTGGATTTCCAGCAGCTGGAGCGTCCCACGCCCACAGGCGATGGTCGTCGCTTCCGAAGTTGCCTGGAGCACCGTTCCGGGAAATCCCCTGGTGCCGTCCGCCTGTTCGACCTGGACCTGTTCCAGCAACAATCGCATCGGTCCCGAGGGCCGCATCCAGTGGCAGTAGGTTCCGGGCCAAGGTTTGAAGGCACGCACCTGGTTGAAGATCTGCTGAGCGGAACGCGACCAGTCGACGAGGCCGTGCGATTTTTGCAGCCGCGGTGCCCGACTGACTTTGGTTCGGTCTTGGTCGTGGCCCAGCGTCTGACGGCCATCCCAGCTGCGAAGCACTTCGATCGCCTGCTCGACCGCCTCCGCTCCCATCTCCGCCAGTCGCGCTTCCAGTTCGACGGCATCTTCGGTCGAGCCGATGTCCGTCGATTGCTGCACCAGGCACGGGCCGGCGTCCAACTGAGGCGTCATGTGAATCACCGAGACTCCGGTCGTGGTTTCGCCTTCGTAAATCGCCCAATTGATCGGCGCGGCGCCCCGATATTTCGGTAGCAGGGACGCATGCAGATTGATGCCCCCAAGACGCGTGGTTGCCAAGGCGGAACTCGAAAGAATCTGGCCATAATCACAGACGACCATCAGGTCCGCCTGGAACTCACGCAACCGGCGCACGGTGGCCGGCGCGTTGATGTCTTCTGGCATCTCCAGCGGAATCCCACGCTGCTCGGCCAAGCGTTGCATCGGACTCGGTTCGATGCGTTCCGCGCGACGCCGATGGACGGGGCGCGGCGGACGTGCCATGACCGCCAGGACGGATTGTTCAGATTCCAAGAGTCTGCGACACGCCGGTACGGCGAAACCGCCCGTTCCCAACATCAAGATTCGCACGGAACAAAACCCTCCGGGTAAGCGATTTCGAGTTGGTCGGAACAACGGGGCCCGTCGTTGGCAGGGAGGTCGCGCAGTTCAGAAGTTGTTGGTTCATCCGAAGTCACGACAACCTTCCGCACCGAACTCGCTGTGACGCACAAGTCGAGCGACACCGAAGATAGAGAAGAGGAACCGCGGATCGAACGGACAATACGGATGTCCACGGATCTGTCGGTGCCGATCCGTACCCTCCGTCCAATCCGTGGTTTCCTCTCCTCCTTCGGTCCAAACAAAACGCGATATCCACCGGAGGGAGAGTGTATCCCGTTCGTAGACTCCGGAAAAACCAACACTTCAAAATGCAGGGCCTCCAGAGGGAGAGTGAATTCGGTTCAGAAACGCCTGCAAACCAGGATTTTTCGATACACACGGCCTCCAGTGCCCTGGGACGCTTCCGCTCATCCGGGCGTAACGATTCGTCCTCGCTGGAGTCAATCAGCCCGTCACCGCGTAGTCTTGTTCCCATTGCGTCCGGCGGGCCGTCAGTTCCGCGTCGAGTGGGATTTCGCCCGATTGGCGACGACTACGGAATTCCAGCTCGAATTCCTCCAAGACCGGCTGAACGTTCATCTCCTGTGTTGCGCTCAAGCGATCGGTGAACAGCACGCCGTTCAAATGGTCGACCTCATGCTGAACGACCCGCGACAGCAGACCATCCAGATCCATCTGGATTTCTTCTCCCTGAAGCGAATAAGCCTGCAGCCGGACGAATTCGGGTCGTCGGACCGGCGCGTACAGGCCCGGCAGACTCAGGCAGCCTTCTTCCCGTTCCTCTTGCCCGCGGGCGCGACTGAGCACTGGGTTCAGAAAGACATGCTCCTCACCTTCACCCGGAGTAGCAGCCAGATTGCAAATAAACAGGCGTAAAGGCAGGTCGACCTGATTGGCTGCCAGCCCGATTCCATTGGCGGCGTACATCAGGTCGAACATCTCTTCAACGAGCGTCCGCAACTTCCCATCCACGCGTCGAACTGGCTTAGAAACGTATCGCAACGTCGGATGTGGATAATAGACGATTTTCAACCCCGGAGACTCCCACAGTTCATGGACCAAGAGCGGCTGTCTATACGAAATCTAGTAGTCTTCGGGGCCGAGGGAAACCCCAGCCGGACCCTGCGATGCCCGGTGAACCGGCTGCGCGGTCTACCGGAAGCCGGACTGCCTCGGGAGTCGGCTCGGGTGCAGGGCCACGACCTCCGGTGGAGAGGCGGGACGGGCCTGCGAAGGATCGTCCACCGAACCCCAAGCCTACTGATAGGATTTGGCAAATTCTTCGAGAGAACTCCGGATCGCAGCGCTGGTTTCCACGTCCGAAGGGGGAGACGTACGCTCAATCATTGTCAGGAAGTAGTCGATCTCCGCTGGTCCGACGGGGCAACCGATGTTGCCGTCGGGGCCATCGGCGCTGATCAGCTCGTTCCCCGCCGGATCCAAAATGACCATCCAGGGGATCCCCCCTCCGCGGCCTTTTCGCAGTTGGTCGGCGACCTCGGAACCATTTTCCATCTCGTCGGTGTCGATTTTGATCACGACATAATGACGCGCGAACAACTCGCGGTTCGATTCGAGAAACTTCTCGAGAATTCCACACCAGCCTCACCAGGGCGCACCCAGGTGAACCAGTACGTTCTTGCCGGTCGTGCCGGCCTGAGCCAGGGCGGTGGCCAGAACCGCGTTTGCATCATTCGTGGCAGCCTGCGAGTTGCTTGTGCCGTCGATTGAATTTTCGTTGTGCGTCGGTTCGACGGAGGGGGACCGGCCGCAGCCCGCGATGAACATCGCCAACAGGAAACCGACCGTGGGTTTTGAGACACAATGCATGAGGCGTCTCCTATCGAGAGCGAACCGATTCGCAGTTGCAGCCGTGATCCGCTGCCGCATTGTTGCGGCTGCGAAACTCCCACGCAAGCTTGCCACCAGTTGGCGGCTGACCGTGGCGGTTGCTCTAATGACGGTGGTGCAGCCAAGAATTGTTGGTTCTGGCTGGGGCTAGAAGCAGGAGTCACTCTACCAGAGAGGCCGTGCAGTTTAGAAGTGTTGGTTTTGCATGCGTTTATGGACAGGATTCGTGGCGATTCGTTTAACCCGCAGCCGCCAGGCGAGGATAAAAGGCAAATCGTCCTCGCCTG
>CAZFWV010000533.1:0-3552 GCA_964522605.1 uncultured Pirellulaceae bacterium | reverse complement strand
CGTCGACCCCGGTGAACGCCACGTAAAGCGTTTCGCCAGTCCAGTCCTCGGGAATCGCAACCGTGGTCCGGTAAAACCCCCATCCGTCCAGGTCTCCATGCCCCTGGCCGTCCCAATGCGAGGTCACCGAGATTCGTGACCAGTTCGGATCCTCGGTCGTCGACTCCGCAAGCCAGTGTGTCTCAACCACCGACTCACCGTTGACCTCCGATCCACTCGCTCGACGAAAGTACCAAGGCTGGTCAGCGATCGACACTTGTTGTTGCGTGATCTGGCTTTTCAATGCAGCCAAACTCATCAAAGTCATACGGCGCGCGGTGATCGGCTGAGCAGCATGTTCGAGCATCTCCTCCAGAACGTACCGCCCCGCAACCCCTGAGCCAGGTCCATGATTCAGCGACGAGCAAACAAGCAAGCCGGCGCCCACACGCGCCTCCCACAGCAGAGCATGCGTGCGGTAATGATCCAGGTCGTGGTTGTCCCACAGCGAAAAAAGTGGCGTTCCTTCTTGTAACAAGGGAAAGTCCACCATCACGGGACCGGCCAGATCCATCGTCTGCAAATCAACCAGCATCTCCGCATTCAGACGACGGATGATCGGATGGTCAGCAACGATCGGCCCGCCTCGCAGGAACCAGTGGTTCGCCGTCAGCCATGATCGCGGCTGACCGTCGACGAGCATCACGCAGCGACCGCCCCGTTCAATCGTCTCCATCAGTTCCGCATCAAAGCGATCGGCCAAGATCACCGGCGGGGCGACGTTCAGCCCGGAAGTCAGCAGCCTGTTCGCATCCGCGACGTTACCTACGATTCGTGAACCGGTGAGACCAAGTTCCTCCCGCCGTGCCGTCGACAATGCGTCGCTCGCATACAGCGGCTTCCCGGCATCACCATCACGCCCGTCTCGTTGCGGGATCAGCCATGCGCGCCAATGGTTGGTGGCGATTTCATTGTCGCCGGCGTACAGGGTCGCGTGTAGTTCTGTCGCCAAAGGCGTATCGGTGGAAGGCGTTGGCAACGTTGCCGCAAACACGACCTGATCGTCACGCTCCGTCTTCATTCCACTGGATCGCGCCGACGTCACCACGGACTGGTCATCGGCACGCAACTCGAGCAACAGGCTCAAATCACCCGGCAAATCGCCCTCTCCTACCGCGCCAACGCGTAACGCCCAGTCCTGCCCGGCCGCAACGCTGCGAACCGCCTGGCCATCCTGCAGTACCAACTGAATCGGTCCCTGCCAGGCAAATTGCTCCTCCGTCCACTTTGGCACACCGAATCGGTCGATCAGCCCCATGGAAGCCTTGGGGAAATCGCGAATCACGCTGACGACGTAACCGGCATCTGGAAGGCGCCAGCGAAACGCCTCGACTTGATACTTCCGCATCGCCAAGGCGTACCGATACGAATCGACGCGAATCCGTTCAGCATCACTCAAGCGATGATGTGACAAGACTGTCGAGATGTAGTCCGCCTGTGCATCGCAGGAGAGGGCGCGATGCCTGGAATTCAAACGGACTTGTTGTGGCCCTGACGGCTCCCAAGTATCCGCGGCAATCGCCTCTCCCAACAACAACGGCTTCGCCTGGCGATCGGCGATGTGGTCGTCAAGTTCAGCCAGTTTCTGGAGCCAAGTGTGATTGTTTCCGTAGGGATGGTCATCGTAGAAATCATGGACGCGATGCCACCCGATCCAACTACTGTCATCTTCGATGATTGCCCCGGGAATCGTTGCATGCCCCAGATCATAAAGCCCTTGGATCACGTCGATCGACGCACCGTGTCCGGTTTCGCAGGTCAGGCTTCGCAGCAGGACGCTCGCCTGATTACGGTCGTAGTGAAAGAACTCGGCAAACTCCGTGCGGAGTTCCAAATATCGTTGGGCGCTGAAATCGGGATGCCACGTCGGGTATTCGATCCAGGTGAGCATTCCCATCTCGTCGGCCAACTCCAGATAGCGGCGAGGCGGTAGCCACAGGCAAAATTTCATTAAGTTGAAGCCGCGTTGCGTGGCAAATTCCAGTTCACGACGCATCTCGGCTTCGTCGATCGACGGAGCGATTCTCGGCGGCGCGTAGCCCCAATTGAGAACGCCTCGAACCTTCACTGGTTCGCCGTTGACCAACAACCGCCGTCCATCCGTCGCAAAATGACGTAACGCGGCACGGCGACCGATGCGGTCGACCAAGACGCCGCTCTCGGAATCGCGTATCGCGATTTCAACGTCGTATAGAAACGGCGATTCGGGCCTCCACCTTCGTATCACGGGCGGGACGATGGAGCCGGAGGAAACGCCCAGAAGGTGATCGGTTCCCGACGCCTCCACAACGCTCTCGCCCTTTCCTCGCTCCGCCTCCCGCAGGATGGGAAACCACTTCCAGTCAGAACGGACTTCTGCGAGGGGGCCGACGATACGAACCCCAACCTGCTTTCCCTCCAAGCTGACGCCTTCCGGCCCGCGCACTTGTGCCTCGACGGTGATCGCGTTCCCGCCGTCGAAACCGGACAGCCTCAACGTCATGTCGTCCAGATACATCGATCCCGAGGTCCGGATCAGGCGGACGCCTTTCCAAATGCCGCCAAAATGTGGAACGACGATGGGCAAGAATCCCTGCGTGTTGTGCCCCACGCGTTCATCGACCTCGATTTCCAAACGCACCTCCTTGTCAGCGGGGCTCGCACCGTTCGAAGCGTGCATCCATTCTGTCACGTCCATCCGAAACGGCGTCCAGCCGCCCAGATGACTCGCAATCGGCTGGCCGTTGATGCGAACTTCGGCCGCTGTCGCTGCCCCATCGACCTCCAACAGCCAGCGCCCTGAAGTTTTCACCCCAGCAGTTGCCACCAGATTGGTTCGATAGATCCCTCGACCATCAAAGTCTCGAAAGCCATCCGTTTCCCAGCTATCTCCCAGCGAGATCGGTGTCGTCGTCCCGGAGCGTTCCAGCGTCCATCCGGAATCGAGCGGAATGCTTTCCCGTTGCCCGGCGCTCTCGGCAGTCGCCTGACCCGAAGCATCCCCTCGAGCTTGTTGGGCCGTCACGAGCAAAAAGCCCGTCAGCACGGCGACGACAAGCATTGCCGTTTGAAATCTCATCCCGGTTCGCGGTTGCCAGCAGTTCACGTTGGTTCTCTTAAGACAAATCGATCCAGTTGCGCGCAGTTCCTGAAAGCGTCGACCCGTCGCACGCCCACGACGCACGAGAGATGGCGGTGGGGTCCAGCACCGCAGGTCTTCCGCTCAAACGACTTGTCAATCGACACTTGACTTCACTGATGCAACGCAAGCAAAGCAACATGCGACCGGCGCTAGGTATTGTCTAAAATCACAGCATCGGTCGTTTCGTGAGTCGATAACACGAACCGCGGGCCCGATTGCTGCATGAATCCGTCGCGCGGGCCGGCCCGCTTGCGCGCCACGGCTCACGTTTTGAGACAAAGTCCATTCTACTCCAATCAATGCTTGGCGTACTCGCCCAGCAGCTTCCGGAATTCTCTCAGCAGTCGGCTCTGAAACCGGTAGGGATTAGAAACGACAACGACCGTTCGCTT
>CAZFWV010000532.1:0-3634 GCA_964522605.1 uncultured Pirellulaceae bacterium | reverse complement strand
AGCGCAGCGATGTCGCAGATCGCCGACCTGCTGGGGCATCGCTGCGCTCTGCCACCAGCCACCCTTCGAAAAAAACAGGTTTCGAAATGCGCTCTAGCGTTCGGCCTTCTTCTCCTCGTTGAAAAAAACGCCGCCGAATTAGGCAGGCGTATCAAGTCGGCCGCGCATCGCTGCATCAATCGGACGACGCGTTGCTATTTTCTTCTGGCACATACACGCGCCCTATTACTAATCTTCCGAAAACTCCAAAAAGGTAACGGTATGAACAGAAGTCTTTTGAATTTCTGTTCCAGGCGGTCTTGGAAAGACTTCCCGCGAATCCCGAGCAACTTCGTTGCGTTGCGCTGCGCGCCCACCGCAGAACAGGAGCGGAATGAAAAGCCAATGGACGCGGTGGCATTTCTTGCCACCAGAATGGGGTGCCTGCGAATTGACGCAATCCGCCGTAAGCCCTCTGCTGGCTCCCACCCTTTCCTTCTGCGACAATCATGTCCGCGGGGGAATCCGCAATGGACGACGACTCAACAACCCGGCTCCTGATCCAGCGAGCCGATGAGGGGGATCTGTCTGCGGCCAGCCAGTTGGTCGACCGGCATCGGGACCGACTGAAGCGGATGGTCGCCGTGCGGCTTGATCCAAGGCTTTCTGCGCGACTCGATGCGTCGGATGTTGTCCAGGACGCGCTGGCCGAGGCAGCGCAGAAACTGCCGGAGTATTTGTGCCGGCGCCCGCTGCCGTTTTATCCCTGGCTGCGGCAAATTGCCTGGGAGCGGATTGCGCACCTGCATGCGCAGCATTTGCAGTGTGAGAAACGTTCGGTGCTGCGCGAGTGCGAAATGGCACTGCCGACGCCGGATTTTTCCCGGATTGAGTTGGCCAAGCAACTGTTCGCCCAAATGGCGGGTCCGAGTACGATCCTACGGCGCAATGAAGAGGCGGAGCGCGTGCAGCGGGCTGTGGAACGGTTGCGGCCACAGCATCGGGAATTGCTCCTGTTGCGCTACGTCGAGCAATTGAGTGTGGCCGAAACCGCAACGGTCCTGCAAATCTCCGAGGCCGCCGTCAAGATGCGCCATGTCCGGGCACTCGAACGATTGCGAGATTTCTTGAATGATCAGCCCGAGGAGGGTTGAACGATGGTCCGGCCACCATTGGAGCAAGCATCAGATTCCGCGTTCGAGGCGGAGTTTGCCGACTTGGTGGAGTGGCTCTCGCAGCAGTTGCAGGCGGGCATATCGGTCGACATCGATCAGCTGACGCGCGACCACCCGGAGCATGCTGATCGTCTGCGACGTTTGATGCCCGCGCTCGAGGCAGCCGCAGGTTTGGGGACAGGCGCGTCTGTCGTGTCCGTGGAGGCCCCCGATCTTGATGGACGGCAGGGTGTGCACCAGCGCATCCTGGGTGATTATCGGATCATCCGGGAAATTGGCTACGGCGGAATGGGGGTCGTCTATGAAGCGGAACAGATTTCTTTGCGTCGCCGTGTGGCGCTCAAGGTCCTGCCGTTTGCCACACTGCTGGATCCGCGACAACTACAGCGGTTTAAGAATGAGTCCTTGATCGAGGCCCAACTGTCGCACCCGAACATCGTCAATGTGCTCGCGATGGGGCAGGTCGACCATGTGCACTACTTTGCGATGCCGCTGATCGCAGGCATCTCGGCTGCCGAGTGGGTTACGCGGCAGCGGGAACAGACGGACTCGGCTGAAGTCCCCTCGAATGCGGTCGAGGCATCGATGGGAAGTGAATCCACGAAGCAGCGTACTCCGCCGATTCACGATCGATTGCATCGCGCAGTGGACATCGCCCGACAAATCGCCGAGGGGCTCGAGTATGCCCACGAGAACGGGATCCTCCACCGCGACGTGAAACCTTCGAATATCCTGGTCGACCAACAGGGCAAAGCCTATCTCACGGACTTTGGTCTGGCTCATACGCGCGACGCTCACCTGACGATGACCGGCGATGTGATGGGCACGCTGCGCTACATGAGCCCCGAGCAGGCACTCGGGCGACGAGCCGAAGTGGGAGAGCGCAGCGATGTCTACTCGTTGGGCGCCACGTTGTATGAGATGGTGACCCTGACGCCGATGTTTCCCGAGGAAGACACCGAGTTGCTGCTTTCGGCCATTGGCAATCAGCAGCCACCACCGGTGCGCACGATTGATGGACGCATTCCGCGCGATTTGGAAACGATCATCTTGAAGGCCACAGCGAAGGAGGTTTCGGATCGATATGCGTCGGCGCAGGCGATGGCGGATGACCTGCAGCGATTCCTCGAAAACCGGCCTATTCTTGCACGCCGTCCTCCGCTAATCGATCGGATCGCGAAGTGGTCGCGTCGGCATCGGTCAATCGTCCTTAGCGGGGCCGCGGTTGGCCTGTTGCTCGTGATGACTTTGGCAATCGGGACGGGGTTGGTCTTCCACGCCAACCAGCACACGCGAGACGCGCTCGATGGTGTGGCGGATTCGCTCTATGCTTCGGACATGAAGCTGGCCTACCAGGCGTGGAATCGGCGCTGGACAGACGAAGCCTCCGTGATGCTCGCGAAACACATCCCGAGCCCCGGACAGGCCGACCGTCGCGGCTTCGAGTGGCACCTGCTGGATACCCTGGTCAAAGAACCGCCGCCGATGGTTCTGAAGAGTCACGACGGATCCGTGAATGAGTTGGCCGCCTTTCCCGACGGGAAAAAAATCGCCACAGTCGGTGATGATGGGCGAGTGCGGATCTGGCGACTGGCGGACGGGAAGTTGCTTTCGACGATTGCGACGGGTGACGACTCGCTTTCTGCCGTAGCCATTTCGCCCTGTGGCACGATGTTGGCAACCGGCGAGAATACCGTCGCACTCTGGGACGTCGCCACCGGTCAAAAGTTCCGCGACTTGACGACGCACGACACGACGGTGGAATCCATCGCCTTCTCCCCGGACGGACAACTGATCGCATCCGCGTCGCGGTACGAGGACCTGCGGGTCTGCTCCATCACCGGCGAAATGAAGCTGCAGATGAAAACGGGGGCGCGCAACGAGTCGGTTGCCTTTTCGCACGATAGTCGCCGGCTGATCGTGCCGTTTCGCGATCGTGAGAATTTCTTCTGGGATTATATTCGCGTACTGGGCGTCAATCTGGATTCGACCGGCGATCAGTTTGGCTATTCGGTGGCCCTATCGGACACAGTGATCATCGTTGGCGCACCGCTGGACGACACCGGGGTGCGAAATGCCGGCGTGGTCTATCTGTTCGACGCGCAAACGGGCAGCCGGTTGCGGACAATTGCTAATCCAGCTCCGGCCCGGGACGACAAGTTTGGATCATCCATAGCGATTTCCGGCAGCACGCTCGTGGTTGGGGCTCACAGCGATGATCTGGGACAGGTCAACGCGGGCACCGCCTACCTGTTTGACATCGCATCGGGTCGGCTTCAGCACACCCTCGCAAACCCCACACCCGTCGTTGCGGATCAGTTTGGGTACTCCGTCGCGATTGCCGACCGCACCGTGATCGTCGGGGCACCCGGGGACAGTACGGGTGCCAAACATGCGGGCGCCGCCTATGTGTTTGACGCCGACAGCGGAACGCTGCGACATACCTTGCTGAGCCCGCATCCGGCAGAGGATGACGGCTT
>CAZFWV010000531.1:0-3640 GCA_964522605.1 uncultured Pirellulaceae bacterium | reverse complement strand
AGGGGACATGGCGGGATTCAACACGCATATCAGCACGAGCACGGCGGTCGGCGTCGCGTACGGGGTTGCCGGTCACGTCTATGCGCAGATGCCGCTGCCGGTCGCGGCCGTCGCGGGTGGGCTCTGCAGCATCGCCGGCATCCTGCCGGATGTGGACAGCGATTCTGGCAAGCCCGTGCGGGAGATCAGCAGTTTTGCTTCGGCCGTCATTCCATTGTTGCTGATCCCGCGACTGGAACGCCTGGGACTGCAGCCGGAGTCGTTGGTCCTCGCCGGTGGCTGCATTTACATCCTCGTCCGATTCGGCTTCTTCGAAGTCCTGCGCCGCTACACGGTCCACCGCGGAATGTGGCACAGCATTCCCGCTGCACTGGTGGCAGGTCTGATCACCGCCCTGCTCTGTGCCGATCTGGAACTGAGATACCGCCTGTTCAAGGTCGGCGCGGTCATCCTCGGCTACCTGACACACCTGATCCTGGATGAACTCTGGAGTTTTCAGCTCTGGGGACGCCCCCGAATCAAACGATCGTTTGGGACGGCGCTCAAACTTTGGAGCGGCGACAGTTGGGCCAATGTATCCGTCTACGCCAAACTGCTGCTCTGCCTGGTCCTGCTCTCTCAAGACCCCACGATCCGTCAGCGACTGCCGGCCGAGAGTGAATCGCTCTATCGAGTCGCCCGAGACGTCTGGGACAGCACGCTTGGCAACAACCCACCAGCGCGACGCGATCTCCAATAGTCGATGTGCAAGCATCGATCGGATGTTCACGTCCTTCACGGCTACCACGACGAGCCGTTCAACGGCCCGTCCTGCCGACGGCGACGCAGCCAATGATCCAGGACGACCAACGGAAGTCCGGTGTTGATAGGTTTCGCATCGCGTTATGGGGACCATCGTCCGGGCTGCAGTGGATGAAACGCGTCACCAGGATGGCTCGAACCGCGCCAACGAACATGAACAAAAAACCTTGACTCGCGTTCGGTGGATTGAACACGGTTTGTTCGAATCTCGGAACAAATGCTGGAACCGTCTGAAAGGATAATTAAACTGATACTGGATAGGTCGGTTTTTCCGTTGCGTCACTCTCCCGCAGTTTCATTTTCGAGGAGTACATCATGTTGAACAGATCCCTGTTCTGGCCCGTTGGACTGGGCATCTTGATTCTTGTAGCCTTCGCACCCACTGTGCGGGCGGGTGAGCTGGTCACCTACGCTGAAGAGGTCGGAGTCCTCAACAGTGGTGCCGGTGTCTATTGGACCGGCGAGATTTTTAATCACCCCAATGAAGGAGATGATTTTGAGGTGGGTCTGCTGGACGAGGATGTCCCGTTCTTCACGGACCGCACCCACGAATACAACGGAGTCGACGACGTCTACACCTTGGAGGAAGTCGGGTTGGTGGGCGCCGAAATCGTCATGTTCCCCAACGACAACAAAGATGTCCAAGGTTATGAGGTCGAGATCACGCTCGCTCAAACGGTTGACGCCTACTTCTTCGAGGATCAACGTCACGCCGTGGTACCTCCCTGGCTGGAGGAAAACGGTTGGGTATGGACCGGCCATGAAATTGGAATCGACGAAGGCGGCGATGGAGTAGGACCAGGGCAAGGGATCAACCAGCGTTTCTGGGTCTGGAAAAAGGCGGATGTTCCCGCGGGCATTTTGACAACTTATGATCCGATGTCCCCCGGCCAAAACATGTATGGCGTGGCGTTCATGCTTCCCGGAACGGGCCCTGATATGCGGGAAGACTTGCCCACAGAATGGCCCGGAAGTGATTTCAAGCCGGGCAACTTCGGTTTGATTGACATCGGAGCCACCGGTGGGCGACCGGACTTTGGTGCCATGCAGGATACTGACGGAGTCGCCCAGATCGGTGCCGATGTTCACAATACGAACGGGCTCGATCTCGACGTTCGAGATATGGTATCGAACCTCGGTGACAATTTCTCGATCACGATCGACAACCTGGACGAGGATGAAGTTTTTGTGGGAGGCCTGGATTGGCGTGATCGGGGCAACAACCGTTTCGCAGATGCCTTCGACCTGCCGCTGATTCAATTGGGTGAGGACTTGGTGAAGAACAATCAGGGAATCATCCGTGTAACCCTGAGTGACCTGCCCGCGGGTCCCTATGAAGTCACCAGCTACCACCTTGACCCAGGCTACACTCAGTGTGAAGCAATCAACATCCTGGTCGACGTCGGTGATGGCAATGGTTTCGTGGACACCGGCGTGCTCGGTAATGCTGCCTTGATCAATACGCCCGTCGGCTCGCTGACTCCAGAGATGATGCTGGACGCAGGTGCCACCTTCAATTTTGAGGCCGACGGCATTCACGATGTGATGATTCTGTTCGATGGTCGATTCGCGATTGACACAGAAGTCCCACTGAACGGCTTGAACATCAAGTTCGGCACCGTGACGTTGCCAGGAGATTTCAATGGCAACGGAGAGCTGGACCTGGAAGACATCGACATCCTGACCGCGCAATCGGCGGCCGGAACGAATCTGCCGCAGTATGACCTGACGGGGGACGACCTGGTCGACGGAGAGGACGTCAAACTTTGGGCGAAGTCGAAGGACATCGGCTATACGTGGATCGGCGATGCGAACTTCGATGGTCAGTTCAACACGGGCGATTTCGTTCAGGTGCTCGGTGCCGGTAAGTACGAGGACCTGAATGCCACGGCCGTCTGGTCCGAAGGCGACTGGAATGGCGATGGGGCCTTCGATACGGGCGACCTTGTGGCAGCCCTTTCGGATGGCGGCTATGAAATTGGTCCGCGCACCGATGTCGCCGCCGTACCGGAACCCGGCAGCCTGCTCTTGCTGCTGTTGGGCCTGATCGGTCTTGCCGCGCGACGGCGCTAAGCGAATGTTTCTCCGCGCGAGCGGAGCCATTGAAACCACACGTAGACAATCCGCGTCGACCGACCTGATATCGGTCGACGCGTTTGTTTTTGGGGTCATGGCACTGCGTGGCATCGGCGCGAGCGACCACGGCCAGGCTATGGCTTCGGCTTGCCCGCTCAGCCTCCACCGATCAAGAGAGGTTTCCTCGCCGAAAATTGCTTGGATTTTCCGCGGAACGGATTAGACTAACGGCTGAGACCAGCCCCCAACTAGGATCTCAACCGGCAAAGCGTCTTCTCGCTCCGGGAGGGGACGAGTGGTCGATGCATTGACCGGTTCGGATCGGTGTCATGATCATGACGCAGCCAAGCTGAGGGACGCGAGTCGTCGATACTTCGTCCGGAGTCTTAGAACGTGCTCGGAGACACGAAAAACCGGGCTACCGAGTGTGCCACTGGCTCTGCCAGTGCCGTTGCTACATCGAAAATAGACACTGGCATAGCCAGTACCACCCCATTTCCCAAACAGCTTCTTAGTTGGTTCCATTCGTGCCTGTCGGCAATTTGCTGCAACGCAATTCCTGCTCGACAGAGCCCCATGCTGGATCCGCTCGTTCATCTAGGAACTGAGAACAGGCGACGATTCGGGATGTCATCTTGTGCGCCAACGGCGCGGTCGAAACGTTGACTTTCTCTAAGGGGGCTGACACGTGAACTGCAAATTGAATGTCGCACGATTCGTCTCGGCAGGCTGCGTCCTGCTCTTCCTGCTGCTGATCGCAACG
>CAZFWV010000530.1:0-3646 GCA_964522605.1 uncultured Pirellulaceae bacterium | reverse complement strand
GTGCGCGTGAGAACGAACATTTCTCCTGCGTGGTAGCCCGCCAAGGCACCGACGTGGAGCGCGGCACTGCGACAGCGATGCAGAAAACGCTCTTTGGCCGGCGGGAACTGGCTGCGATAACACAATAGACTCGACATCTTCTGCTCCAGCGTCTCGCTGATGTCGACCACGAAATGCGTCATCGTTGGGCTGTAGATCCCCGTGTCGTAATCCAACTTGAAATACAACTGGGCGGAGATTTGATGCGGAGGGAGGTCTTCGAAGTGCTCCTCCCACCGCGTCAATCGCGAATAGAAAACGGCGGCGTCCGTAATCTGCACCGCCTGATCATGATCCGGTGATGCGAGTGGGGTCTTGTCGCCAAAACCGACCACGATGCGTGGCCGCCAGAGCCGCAGCACGCGTGCCAGTTCGATGCGGCTTTCGAACGTGTCGAACAGCCGTCGATTCGGCAGACTCAACGTCTTGCGATGCTCCACGCCGAGTGTCTTCGCCGCCGCAACAGCCTCGGCCAGACGAACCTCTGGGCTGGGGCAACCGGGCGTCGGCTCACCGTCGGTCAGGTCGATAATCCCCACCCGATAGCCCTGGCGAACCAGGCTCGCGAGCATCCCGCCACATCCCATCTCGACATCGTCGGGATGGGCGCCAACAGCGACCACATCAAGCGGCGGGTCCGTCAAACTGATTGCCACGGGCCTAGCCTGGTCAAGCCTGGAACGAGCTCCCACATCCGCACGACTTGACGGCATTCGGGTTGTCGAAGGTGAATCCCCGCTTGTCCAAACCGTCGTAGAAATCGACGGTCGTCCCGTCCAGGTAGAGGGCACTCTTCTTGTCGATCACGATCGAAACACCATGCTGCTCGTACAGTGCGTCCTTGGCCGTGTCATGCCCCTGATCGAACGCCAGCTTGTACATGAACCCGCTGCAACCCCCCCCGGTTACGCCCACTCGGAGCACCGTAGAATCGTCCAGCTTCTGATCCTGAATAATCCGCTTCACCTCGCTCGCCGCCCGTTCGGTCAACGTGATCGCCATCGTCGTCAAACCCCCTTCTCTCGGGTTAGATTAAATTTCAACACACCTTCTTGTGTAAATTATAGGAATCCCGCGTGGAAGAAAAGGCTTCTCCCCGGGGAATTCGCCGGACGGCCCCCCCCTCGCGGCCGAGGGACAAGGACCGAGGGCCGAGGCAGGGAAAGCGCGCCGGAGATTGACGAACGAGGAGTTCCGATTTTGGAGGGAAGCGATCAGGCCGGAAGGTCTGGCGAGGGCGGAGCGCGCAACGCATACGGCGCGAGTAGCTCGTTCACGCAAAACCCTCCCAGTGGCGATTCGTTTAACCCGCAGCCGTCAGGCGAGGTTCGCTTCTGGATCGGTTTTTCGCGGGCCGTAACATCTGGAGACGTGCGGCTCCATGTGCACGGCGTACGAATGCCGTGGCGATCTGGCGCCGCTGTTCCAGTTTTTCTCGTTCTCGTACTCGTACTCAGCATCGCGGTACTCGTACTCGGATGCGGTATCGCGATCACTTCGAGTACGAGTACGAGTACGAGTACCGTTTCACTGAGTACGAGTAAGCCTGCGGCTCAACGAACCTCGCCTGACGGCTGCGAGCTCAGCGAACCTCGCCTGAGGGCTGCGAGCTAAACGAACCTCGCCATGCATCCTGGTCGGAGACTCCGGAAAAACCTCGGCTTGAAGGCTGAACAATCTCCCCCGTGGGAGGGTGGTGCAATGTCTCTCAAACGATCAACTCGAGAACCGCGCGACCTCCCGACGGGATCAGGGGCGCGTCGAGCGGGCACTTTGGCCTTGCTGGCGCAAGTCATTCACGACGGTGCCCAGCATCTCGATGATCAGCGGAATCTGCTCAGCCGTATTAAAGCGCGCCAGTCCAAAACGCAGGCTGCTGCGAATCGCCTGTTCCGGTAAACCGAGCGCCTTCAGCACATGGCTTGGTTCCGGCCGACTCGACGAACACGCGCTGCCGCTCGAGAGTGCCAGATGGGGGCACTTCAACATCACGGCTTCGCCATCGACTCCGTGAAAACAGACGTTCAGGTTTCCCGGCAAACGAACTTGTCCTGGTGCGCCTTCGAGCTCCCAACGGGGACCGTTGAGTTCGCAATCGCCGATTGCCTCCTGGAGACCCTGGTAGAGCTGATGTCGCAATGCGGCCAGACGTGTTCTCTCCTGCGGCATCTCCTGCAGGCTTAATTCCAGTGCCTTGGCAAATCCCACAATGGCGGGCACATTGACGGTTCCACTGCGCAAGCCTTTTTCTTGACCTCCTCCGTCAATCAGCGGCGAAAGTCGGATGGGAGGCGAGCGACGCCGAACATAGAGGGCGCCAATGCCCTTGGGACCGTGCAGCTTGTGCGCCGAGAAGCTCATCAGATCGACGCCCAACTGATCGACATTCAGCGGGATCTTCCCGACCGCCTGGGTCGCATCGCAGTGCAGCGGAATGCCGCGCGCCGCGCACAGTTCTGCGATGGCCGGCAGGGATTGAATCACGCCGATCTCGTTGTTTGCCAACATGATCGAGACCAACAGCGTGTCCGCTTGCAAACTGGCGGCAAGTTGATCGAGGTCAATCTGGCCGGGCTCCGCGGAGGTCTGCGGTTTTACAGGCAAGAGCGTGACGCCGAATCCACGACGCCGAAGCCGCTCGAGCGGATCGAGGATGGCGCGGTGCTCGGTCGCGGCGCTGACCAGGCGTGCATCGGACTTTCGGGACCGATCAGCCAGGCCACGAAGAGCCAGATTGTTGCTCTCCGTCGCACCGCTCGTGAAGACGATTTCGGCAGCCTGGGCCCCGATCGCCTCCGCGATCGAACTTCGTGAGGCTTCGAGTGCTTCCTGGGCAGCACGTCCCCAGGCGTGAATCGTGCTGCTGCTGTTGCCGTATTGCTGAGTGAAATAGGGCAGCATCGCCTCGACGACCCGTGGATCCACACATGTCGTGGCGTGATTGTCGAGATAGATCGAGCCAGACATAGAAATCCAGGAACGAGAGTCAGGCGAATAGACCCTGCAGGCAGATCCGAGACCAGCTTTCCATCCCGTCGAGGTCGGCCAGAAGCGCACTCAGAGGCTGAAATCCCGCATCGTGCAATTCGTCTTCGCGCGGTTCGACGTTCGGCTGCTCCACATCAAAAATGTGGACTACGCCCAAATGGACGCGGCCAACCTCCGTCTCATCGTCATTGATCAGCGCCACACGCCGATCCGCATAGGCCGTTCGCACGCAGACCTCTTCGTCCAACTCGCGCCGCAAACCTTCAGCGTACGGGTCGGCATCTTCGGTCACGACCGCATCCTCCGACGAGATGTGACCGCCCACCCCCACACTGCGTTTTCGATGTAATCGCTGTTCGCCCTGCCCTGTTCCGCGCGTGTATTGAAACAGCCAGGTTGCCCCCTGATCATCCCGATATCGAAAGATGACGTACGGGATCAGTTGCTTGAAACTCGGATCCTGCTCCATCTGCTGACGCGGGCGGAAACTGACCAGTTCCGAAGCCAGCAGTCGGTCCAGGTATCGCTGAACATCGGTTGAGATCCCCTGGAAATATCCCAGCCGATGAAACTCAGCCGTCGGGACAACCAGGACGTGTTCCGTATGAACCACTGCCAT
>CAZFWV010000529.1:0-3649 GCA_964522605.1 uncultured Pirellulaceae bacterium | reverse complement strand
GCTCCCGTTGGTCGCTCGATTTCTTGCCGAGAGAATAACCCGGTCACAAAGGCGATCTACGCCCGCTCGACGTTTTCAGCACGCGGTCCTTTTGGGCCTCGACCGACCTCGTACTTGACCTTTTCTCCCTCCCGAAGTGCCTCAATCGCAACCCCGATCAGCGCCGAGTGATGAAAGAAAATGTCACCATTGTCGCCTTCGATGAAGCCGAATCCCTTATCTGCAATTACTTTCTTGACCGTACCGTCTGGCATTTAGGGCCTCCTTTGCGTGTTACGCCTACCGAGTGCCGTGCCCAAAAAATGGACCGGCGCGAGTTTGAAGATTACCAACGGCGACCGTGTCCACGACCGCCGCCGCCGCCGCCGCGATCTTGACGCGGTCGCGCCTCGTTGACGGTGATCGCACGTCCACCGATCTGCTTGAGATTTAAGGCTTCGATCGCCTGTTGGCCCGCCTGCTGATCGCGCATCTCAACGAAACCAAATCCTCGCGAACGACCTGTTTCTCGATCCTTGACGATGCTGACGGAACTCACTTCGCCAAACTCACGAAATGCGTCTTCGATGTCCGCCTCGGTCGCGTCAAAACTTAGATTGCCAACATAAATGTTCATGCAGAAACTCCTGCTAAGAAAAAATGGGGAACTCCAGCTGACCGGAAGTAATTCACGCCTATCCAACAGCCCATCGGGCAAGCGTCTGCACACGTCGTGAAGAACTATCCAGTGCGGTGGCACCGTGAAGAGTTCCAGCCAAGGGCGCTGGGACAATCAGCAGAAGACTTTGAGGCAAACCAGAGAGAACTCGATAGAAAGCCGGGTCTGAAGCGAGAATCCAACTCGACCGTTACAACAACTTGTTCGAAAGTGCTTCTAAAACCTCGCTGACAGATGAGATCGCCACCGACGAAGATGCACACGCAGTGCGATGAACGCAACGAGGTGACGACCCCTGATCATAGCGTATCGCAGCGTCCTGTCGATGTGACTATGAGCCATTGCGCTGAAAAATCGGCAAAAAAACCGACGCAAACGACTACAACCAAAGGAGTTGCGCAGAAACGGAAAACATGTTTTCTGCGTCGTCCCAGGTACGTTATATTGCGCGGCAGGCCCGGTCGTCTGCCGAAAAAGGCAGCCGTTCCTCGTGAATGTTGTCGGGGCGCGCCGCAGAAGTTCCCCTGGTTCAATAGGCGAACCAGAGGGTCCCGATCGAGCGAACGCATCACGATCAGGGGATGGCCGCGAAGAAGAAGACGTACGATCGAGTCGAGTTCTCGACGGCGCCGGTCACAAAACACGACTCATGGAATTCAACAGGTAGGACCACGATGACGAAGCTCCGATGGATTGCTCTGTTTGCGTTGCTGCCTATGACTCTGTTCGCAGAGGATCGTGCACCTCCGACGCAAGATGTGCTGGCCTACCTGAAGAGCCGAGGCAACGGATCCTATCTCTTTGGGCAAGTTGCGACCTGGGTCCACAACGAAAACCCGGACATGGATCATGGCAGCAACTGGCTGAAGAAGGTCAATGACCACACCGGTAAACTACCCCGGTACGGCTGTGTCACCTACGACTTCGACGACAATCCGTTTCCCGACGAGGTGTGGAACCGGGGCATCAAGAAGATGTGGGACCGAGGCATGCTCGTGGGTGCGTTCAGCTTCTTTGCCAATCCGTCGGGTCGATCGTGGAATGCCCCAGTCGATATCCGTCAGATCTTCGCGCCGGATGACAACCCGACGAAGCGCAATTTCTACGCACAGATGGACCGGATGGCTACCAATCTGCAATGGCTCAAGGACCAAGGGATTCCGGTGGTCTACACACCGCTCGTCGAAAGTGACGACCGAAACAAGTGGCATGCCAAGCAAGGGAGTGAAACTGCGATCAAGCTCTACCGATTGATCCACGACTATCTGCAGAAGAGCAAGGGGCTCGACAACATCATTTGGGCCTATCACACCACCAGCAATCATGGCGCACTGCAGGAGTACTATCCCGGCGACGACTACGTCGACGTGTTGGGAAAATCTGCGTACGGGACCGGGTTGAATTTCTCGGAGTACGCATGGGCCATCGAAAAGAAGAAGCTGGGAAAAGTCATCTGGTGGTCGGAACTGGGAATTCGTGGGGCTTCCGATCGCCCCAGGGACTGTCTCGACGTGCTTCGAAAGCTTGAGGCCAGTTATCCGGAACTGGCAGGTTTCGTTTTCTGGAGTGATGACGGCCACTACAACGTGGTCGGCAACGAGAACGGGCCCGAACTCATGGCGCGTCCCGAGATCATCACGCTGGAGTAGGGAACTGGTGCTCGGTCATTTGATACGGGAAGCACCGGCGCGGAGGAGAGGCGCCTTCACGTGGCCAGATTCGACTCGGCATCCAACGGGCAGAAACGCTCAACGCCGATGACGAGAGGAAAGGCAGCAGATTAGCGGCCAAACCGCGAGGATCGCAAGGACGATGCTTGCCGGTTCCGGTACGGCCTGTATTTCCTGGTCGTAGGGTCCCATTTCGTACCCACCATCGCTCAAGGCCACGACCAGATCGCCGGTACCGAATACTCCGTCGCCGTCCCAGTCGCCTTCGCCCCACAGGGCAGGCAGTCCGGTTTCGTACTTGCCAGCGCTCAGGACGGCGACGAAGTCCGCCGTGTCGAATACGCCGTTGAGATTGGCGTCCCCAACGTAGACTCCCTTTAGATCGTGCAACCACGTCACCCGGTCGCCCGGGAAATCCACCTTCCCGTCGTCGTTGAGGTCGTACTTCAGGTCTTGCTTGGCGATTCCTTCTGATGCTTGTAGGTCCAGGTCCCCGCTGTCCAGCTGTTGATTGTTGTTGTAGTCACCCAGTTCACCAACAATCTGGATAATGGGAAATGCGATTTCGCCCAGTCCGACACGGTCGCCTCCCGGCGTTTCTCCGCCTGAACCATCGCCGGGCGCGGTGAAGAAATTGTCGAGCGCCGTAAACTCAACATAGCGAGCCGTGACGGTCCGATCAAAGGCAAACGCCATCCGATTGAGATCATCGTTTGGCAGCTCACTAAACGTGGGATTGTATTCAATCGAAGTGCCGTATCCATCGGGTCCATCGGCCTCGGTGGCGAATCGCAAGGAGAACTCCTGAACTCCGTTCGCATTCGAGTTGCTATAACCCCATAAATCGATCTCGTTCAGCTCGCGATCCTCGCCCAGATCCAACCACAGAACGGGCGGCTCGAAAGATCCCAAATAGTCGCAAGGAAATCCACACGCCTCGGTAACCCAGACGTCTCCCGAAGTTCGACTGTGAGGTTGGACGTCACTGAATCCCACACCCGGCCCTTGAATCAGGTTTTCGACCGGAAAGTAGTTGATGGACGTCGATTCAATGCTTTCGATTTCATAGAACTCCAGGGGATCTGGGATCGGAATTTCCACGCCTGGAGCGGCTTGAAAGGCGATTTCCGCCAGACCAACCTGATTGCCGTCGCCGATTCCTTCTTCGTAGTAGTTCGACAGGACCGTGAACTCGACATATCGTGCCGTTACATTTTGGTCGAACCCGAAACTCTCCCGTACGAAATCTTCGCCATCCGTTTCGAACATTGGCTCGTAGGTGATGGAAGTTCCATAGCCATCCGGTCCATCGATTTCCGAG
>CAZFWV010000528.1:0-3659 GCA_964522605.1 uncultured Pirellulaceae bacterium | reverse complement strand
CTACTTGGCTTTATTGTTGGCATTTTGATGTAAGGCACATCCTTCCGCAGCAACCTCACTGTGTGCCACTGGCTATGCCAGTGCTGTTCCTCGACTCAAGAGGACACTGGCAAAGCCAGTGGCACACCCATTGCGCCGAACGCGGTAGCACGCCGTTTGGTTGCGGCCGAAGGCTGCGCTGCGCCTCGGCGCCCTCTGCGTTTTTTCTTCAGCACACTGGAACGTGTCTCCAGCATGCGGAAAGAAGGATTAACGCAGAGGGCGCCGAGGCGCAGAGGGCCGCAGAGGAAGGGGAAATAAATGGGGGAAGGAGTAGACGAAGATGAAGTTGAATGAACGCGCAGCTCACTGTTGTCATGAATTGACGATGCGGCAGGGGTTGTTGCGAATTCAGTCGCACCCGAATCATCAAGGCGTCATCTGTTGGGACTTCGGCGTGGACGTGGAGGGTGGTCTGGAGGCGGGCCTTTGGTTGGCACGAATCTGCCTGGCTGATTTGGGCCACATCCGATTGGCGCCGGACGACCCTGCGATATGGAATGGTCCGGCCGTCACGGTCTGGACCGATCATCCGGTGCTGGCTTGTATGGGAGCCCAGTATGCGGGCTGGAAGATCCATCATTCCGATTACTTTGCCATGGGTTCCGGTCCCATGCGCGCCGCCGTCGGGACAGAGGCACTCTTGGAGAAACTCAAGATTCGGGAAGCCACATCTTGTGCCGTCGGCGTCCTCGAAGCGAGTCAACTTCCGCCATCCGACGTGACGGAATGGATTGCCGAGCAGTGTGGTGTGAGCCCCAACGGTCTCTGTCTACTGGTCGCTCCCACGGCAAGTCAGGCGGGAACGTTGCAAGTCGTGGCCCGCAGCGTGGAAACAGCACTGCACAAGTTGTTCGATTTGGGCTTCGATTTGCAGCGTGTGATCAGCGGTTTTGGCTCAGCTCCTTTGCCGCCGATTGCTGCCGACGACATGACGGCCATCGGTCGCACGAACGACGCCATTCTGTATGGCGCGCGCGTTACACTTTGGGTCCGCGGTGATGATGAGTCGTTGGTGGAGATCGTGCAGCAGATGCCCAGCAGCGCTTCGCGCGACTTTGGATTACCTTTTCGCGACGTATTTGCGCGCGCAAACTACGATTTCTATCAGATCGATCCGCATCTATTCAGTCCAGCGGTCATTCGACTGGTCAATCTGGATTCCGGGAATACGTTTGAAGCGGGGCGCGCCCATCCCGAGATTTTGCGTACATCGTTTGAATGTGGAGCAATCAAGTGAGGCTGGGCGTCCTGGTATCACCCGAGAGCTGGTATTTTCGCGACCTGCAACGGGCGGCGAGACCGCATGTTCAGTTGCAGGCCTTAGCGTTTACTCAGCTAACCGCCGGCCTGGCAAAAACACCTTGGATCGCAACCAATCCCGCCGGGCCTCTTCACCAGTTCGACGCCGTATTGGTTCGAACGATGCCACCGGGCAGCCTGGAGCAGATTGTCTTTCGCATGGATGCGCTTCACCGATTGGCGGCAGGTGGAACCCCGGTTTTCAATCCGCCGCGTTGTCTCGAGATGTCCGTCGACAAGTATCTGACCTCCGCGTTACTCCACGCAGCCGGACTGCCCACGCCGGATACGATTGTCTGTCAGACGGTCGAGCACGCGATGACGGCCTTTGAGGAACTGGGAGGCGACGTCGTCTTGAAGCCGCTCTTCGGCAGCGAAGGACGCGGCATCACTCGCCTGAACGATGAAGCAGTCGCTTGGCGCGTCTTCAAATCGCTTTCTTCCATCGGTGCCGTTCTCTATCTGCAGCGGTTCATTCCTCATCCAGGATGGGATTTGCGTCTGCTGGTCATCGGCGATCAGATTCTGGCGATGCGCCGTCGGAATCCATTCGACTGGCGGACGAACGTTAGTCGTGGAGCCACCGGAGAATCCGTCCAGCCGGACGCACAACAGCGGGACCTTGCCCGACGCGCCGCGCAGGCCGTTCAGGCATCGTTCGTTGGAGTCGACCTGCTGCAAGGCGATGATGGACGGACTTATGTCCTGGAAGTCAATGCCGTGCCCGGCTGGCGTGAGCTGGCCCGTTGTCTACAGTGTGACGTGTCCGCGATGGTCCTTACCTGGATCGAGCAACAGATCGCCGCACCTTTGCCACCGCCGACGGTCTCGGCCGCGAGCGAAGCGAACATTCCTGGGGAGCATCCGCTGTGAGCATGGTGGAGATCGAGAGCAGATCGATTTTTCGGCGTCGCCGTGCAGAGCTGAGGCGACTGATCCTTGTGCTTGCAATCGGCCTGCCAGGCAATGCCTGCACTCCCGCGGCCTCGACCATCGATGCGGTGGAAGGCCGTTCGCAGGTTTCCTGGGAGGACGCGGACGAGTTCATCGGGCAGATGGTTTCTGTCGTGGGCCGTGTCGAGCGAGTTGGTCACGCCACGCGAATCCACTTCTTGAATTTCCACGAATCACGTCGCGACGCATTTACCATTGTCATCTACCAGGAACATCTGGAGCTCTTTCCTGGTTCGCTGGAAGAGTTGTATTTGCACAAGATCGTGCGCGTTCAAGGCCAGGTAACGCAGTATCGAGACACGCCGCAAATCCGTGTCACTTCACCGACGCAGATCGAGGTGCTTGCCGTCTGGCCGGACCTGACGAAGCCACCAAGCCCCGCAAAGGTCGCCAGCGATCGTTTTCGTGTTGGAACCTTCAATGTCGAGAATCTGTTCGATGATCTGGACGATCCGTACGCAGCCGACGAAACCACACCGGCCAAGCCCCGAGAAGACCTGGCCCGATTAGCACAGACGATTCGTCAACTTGATGCGGACATTCTTGCACTTCAAGAAGTGGAATCGCGCGGTTACCTGGAACAGTTCACCCACACGTTTCTGGCAGATGCCGGCTATCGCGAGGTCATTCATTATGAAGGAAACGACCAACGCGGAATCGATGTGGCAATGCTCTCGCGGTTTCCTATTGAGAGCGTAACATCCTACCGGCATGCGGCCTTTGAAGACGAACAAGGTCGAAACCAGAGGTTCCGACGAGACCTGTTGCGCGTCACGGTTCAGCCACCTCGCGGAGAGTCCTTCGAGGTCTGGTGCATCCATTTAAAGAGCAGCGGTGATGACGCACGGACTTCCGAGCCGATTCGATCGGCGGAAGCGCAGAAAATCCGAGCACTCTACGACCAGACAATTGACGCGAAACCAGGAGCCCGTATTCTCCTTCTGGGTGATTTCAACGATACGCTCGAAAGTCGATCGCTTCGCATCCTGTTAGGTTCCGAACGTCTTTCGCTGCAGACTTTGCTGCAGGACCTGCCATTCGAGCAACGAGTCACCTACAACCAGGGCCCGCATCGATCCATGATCGATTTCATTCTCGCCTCACCCGCCATGGCGGACACGTACGTGGGCGACAGCTATCGCATCTATCACGGCGATCCCGAAACACACGGCTCCGACCACAATCCCGTTGTTGCCGATTTCTGGTTCCGAAATGACGAGTAGCTGCGTAGTGCGGCAGGGCCGATTCTCGTTTAACGGCGAGCCGAAGGCGTCGGCGGGGACGAGAGACAAATCGACGCCTTCGGCTTGCCGTTAAACGAGTTGCGTGTACTCGCCCGAAATCGTGAACCGCATCAGACCGCG
>CAZFWV010000527.1:0-3680 GCA_964522605.1 uncultured Pirellulaceae bacterium | reverse complement strand
AGCAGTTCATCGAGACGCCGAGCATCCTGACCGACGAAGACGGGCTTCACTCGATCGACGAATATCGGATACAGGAGACTCATCGTGTCGTGAGCCACTGAGATGCCTACCGCACCATTCTTCGATCGCACGCGACACAAGAAAGACTGACCACGGCGCAGCAACTCGACTGACTCAATGACAATCGGCTCCGGAAAAAGCTCTTTCTTGAAAATCGGCTCACGAAGAACGGCATCCAGTGTGGCGTACTTGGGATTGTCCGCGTCCGATTGGCCCCAACAGGATATCGGTAACGCGGCGGCTGTCGCCCCGCTGGCAAGACCGACGCCAAGGAGCCTTCGTCGATTTAGTTTCATGAGTTGTTGACTGCCTTTCAGGTCTTGACACACACGACAACTGAAATTGGACCAGCAGACACTGGCAAATCAAGTCGCGCTGGTGTAGCACGGGTAACCAGTATACTCGTCTCCAAACTGCCCCGCGACCTTCGTCGTAGGGGAAGGCACGATGGTCCAATGAACCTTCGTAGTCGCATTTGCCTTCGATGGAGTTGTACCTCGGCAGAGTGTGGCTGGTGATCGAAGGTCGCAAGGCCTTGGACACGGCGTGAAGAGTGACGGACGAAGACGGCGAACCAGTGACGGAGATCCGTACGAACACCCGACAGTGTCAATCGGAAAGGTTCGCTCATTCGAGCGTGCACTTGCTGCCACGGCCAGCCAACGAACTCACCCGTCCGACGCGTGGCCAGTTGAAGGCGCTGATTGAGACCGCAGACTTTCTTGGGCGATAAGTTCTGCAGATTTGCCCATTCCGCTATTCGTTTTCGCGTTGTTTCCTGAGGATCAGTCGCTGCGCTGCAGGGAATTGAATCCGCGTGAGCGACCGGACAAAATGCTCTAAACTAGATCCCAAAAGTTGGTGACCGTCCTGTCTGAGAAATCAAATTCAACTTCGAAAACGATCGAGACAACTGCAGTATCAAGGTGTGGACTATGCTGGCAGCAAGTGGCCTGTTTCTTGTAACGGTTTTTGCGGCGGTGGAACTGCCCTCCTGGACTTTTGACTCGGTGGACGGTCGGAGTTCGTGGGAGCCCAATGCCCATTTTGCCAATGTCCACGTCGGCAACGGCGTGCTTGTCGCGGAGGGAATGGATTGGGATCCCTTCTTCACCTGCTCGGGTCTTTCGTTTCCGGCGTCACCGTGGCAATATGTCGTCATTCGAATCAAGGCGGACCGTGCCGGGTCGGGCGAGTTGTTCTTCACGGGCACAGAGGAGGGGCAGTACGGCGGATTCTCACAGGATCGAAGTCAGCGATTCCACGTTCCGGGCGACAACGTCTTTCGCGATGTTGTTGTGTTTCCCTTCTGGCAGGCTGAGGGGCACATCGTGAAACTTCGATTGGACCTGTACGACGGAGCGCGGTTCGAAATCGATTCGATCGCCATCCACGACTGGGGCGACGCTGAAGACCCAGTTACGGATCAATACTCGTGGAATCTTCAGGACGCTGGCGCGTGGCGCATCGCGCACGCGGACAGCGACCGCTTGTCGCCACCCTTGCGATTGCCCATCGAGGATCGCGGCTGGGCAACCATTGAACTGCAATCAGATCGCGACACCGTCGGAACGTTGCTGTGGGTAGTCGAGGGTGTGCCTGGTATTCAGAGCGCGTCTTTTTCGGTTCGCGGCGGAGAGCAGCTCCGCGCGTATAACCTGGAACTCGACGGCAATAGCGCCTGGTCAGGAACGCTGCTTGCGCTCGGTCTGCACTTCCCAGACGATTCAGACGTGGCGTTGCGAAACGTGTCGATTGGCAACGAGCCAGCAGGTCCTGCAGAACTGGCGGTGACGGACTTCGGTTTTGAGAACGGCATCAACCGGGCGGGCGCTCCCTGCAAAATCTTGTTGCGCGTGTCGAATCTCGGCGGTCGGGTCCAGGGCATCCGCGGCGTGCACTTTGATGCGGATCCGGCAATTGAAGTCATCGCCGAACCCGAACGGATGTCGGCAGAAGGCCTTGCTCATGAAGAGTATGCAGACTTCAGTTGGACCGTGCGCGCCGCGAATCCCGGAGCGTATCCGATCCGCGTGCACTTCTCCGGGAAAGACGCGATACCGAAGACCACATCGGCCGTACTCCGATTCACGGAAGACCTGGGCCTGGCGAAAGCTGATTACGTGCCCGCGCCACGTCCCATCGAAACGGAGATCGAAGTGGCGGCGTACTATTTCCCCGGTTGGAACTCGCCTGCGAAATGGGATCCCATCCGCCGAGTCGCACCGATTCGGAAACCGGTGTTGGGTTACTACGATGAGAGCAATCCCGAGTGCGTGGACTGGCAGATCAAATGGGCTGTCGAGAACGGCATTTCCGTGTTCCTTGTCGATTGGTATTGGGTGAAAGGCAACCAACATCTGACCCACTGGTTCGACGCGTACCGAAAGTCCCGGTATCGCGACTCACTCAAAGTGGCCATCATGTGGGCCAACCACAATCCGCCGAGAACCCACTCGCGCGAGGATTGGCGCAACGTCACAAAGGAGTGGATTGAAAAGTACTTCGGTATGGAGAGCTATTACCGCATCGAAGGCAAACCCGCGCTCTTCCTCTGGGATCCGCGAAATCTGCGCAATGACCTCGGCGGTTCGGAAGGCGCCAAGGCGGCCCTCGACGATTCACAGCGAATGGCCCGTGATACCGGATACGAGGGCATTGAGTTCATCGCGGTCAACACGGCCGAATCCCCCGCCTACGTGGAAATGCTCATCGAGGAAGGATACGCGGGCGCGACCAATTACCACGAATGGGGCACGGCAACCGAGTCCATGGTGCGGCCGCAGCGAGCGCGCTTCGAGGACGTGGTCGCTACGGCTCCCGGCGAATGGGCACGTCGGGATGCGATGTGCAAACCGCTCACCTACTATCCACTCGTCGACACCGGCTGGGATTCGCGTCCCTGGCATGGGGACAAGTCTCTGGTCATCGCAGGGCGATCGCCTGCGATGTTTCGAGATCTGTTGCGCGAAGCAAAAACCTTCTGCGAGGCGACCGGAAGGAAGATCATCATTCTTGGCCCGGTCAACGAATGGGGCGAAGGCAGCTACATCGAACCGTGCACCGAGTATGGATTCGGGATGTTGGAGGCCGTTCGGTCCGTCTTCGCAACAGGAGACCCAGCGTCCTGGCCGATCAACGTTGCGCCATGCGACGTAGGGCGCGGACCGTACGATTATCCCCCGATCAGACCAACCACGATCTGGGACTTCGATGACAACGATCCGGGCAATTGGCAGGCCATGATGAATGCTGGCGCATTGCGCGTCGAGGGCGGCGTCCTACGCGTGAAATCGCTCAGCCGAGACCCGGCCCTGGTCGTTCCCCTCACAGGCGTCAACGCTTCTCAGTTCGCAGCGGCGGAGGTGACCATGCAAGTCTCCGGTAATCTGCCACCCGCCATGCGCGCACAACTGTTCTGGGCACGCGGCGGCAGTGCCACCAGTGAAACCGCCAGTGTCTCCGTGCCCCTGCAAACGGACGGGGGCGTGCATACCTACACTTTTGACTTGCGCGCCAATCCCCGTTGGCGCGGGACCATTTCGATGCTGCGATTTGATCCCTGCGACGCTTCGGACGTCGATGTGGCCATCGACACGTTCCGATTGCGTTGATCCTCC
>CAZFWV010000526.1:0-3716 GCA_964522605.1 uncultured Pirellulaceae bacterium | reverse complement strand
GAGCCCGCCGGTGGCGGCAAAGGCGAGGAGCGCGTGGCGCACGGGACGCACATCATGAATGCGCAGAATCTGGATCCGCTGACGCGCCAGTTGCAGCGCGACGCCGATCGTCGCCGCACTCCGATCAGTCTGGGAATCGCCCACGATCTTCGCCAGGAACCCTTTTCGTGAATGACCGACCAACAGGGGACAGCCCAGCGCATGGAAGCGACCGCAGTTCCGCAGCAGCATCCGGTTGTGATCGGTCGTCTTGCCAAAACCGATCCCCGGATCGAGGCAGATTCGTTGTCGATCGATGCCCGCGGCCTGCAGTGCGTCGCGGCGACCGCGCAGATAGTCGCCCACATCGCGCACAACATTCGCGTACTGGGGGTCGTCCTGCATCGTTTGCGGTGTGCCTCGCATGTGCATGACACAGACACCGACTTGACTGTCGAGCGCGATCGGCAGCATTCGCGGATCGCCCTCCAATCCGGTAACGTCGTTGATGATCTGAGCGCCGGCGGCGATCGCCGCTTCGGCAACTGCCGCCTTAGACGTATCAATCGATACGGGACAGGTCGTGCTGCGACAGACTTGCTCCAGGACCGGAACCACGCGACGCAGCTCTTCGTCCAACGCCACCGGCTCGGAATAGGGCCGAGTACTCTCGCCCCCGATGTCCAACAGGTCGGCACCCTCCTCAACCAAACGCAAAGCGTGTTCCACGGCCCGGTTCGCTGACAGAAATTGCCCGCCGTCGGAAAAACTATCGGGAGTAACGTTCACAATCCCCATCAGCAAGGGGATCCTGCCGAAGGGCAGCACTCGGTCGCGCAATTGCCAGCCATCTACCACGGAGCCATTTCCATTTGGGCGACAATCTGTTCGGCCAACTGCTCAATCGCCTGCTGCTGGGCCGTCGCGATCGACTGGCCCCCCTCGGGAATCAACTGTTCACCTTGACCGATGTGCAACAAATAGTCGGGAAGCGGAACCGTCACCGCATTGGTCAACAAATTCCCCTGTCGCCCGGTCCAATCGATCTGAACCATGAGATCGGTTTGCAGGACGCGCGGCAGATCGTAGTAGTCTTCGGCCACGACGTCTTTGGTCTCCGAGATGATCCGCCCGCGCAACACGCTATCGGCCGACTCGGCCGGAGCCAGCCGGTAAGGGGTCTTTAACTGGATTTCCTTGACGACCGCCTCGGTGAGTCGCTCGCCCAGATTTCGGCGAAAGCTGTCCGACTGAAAGATGGGAACATGAACCGTTTGTACATCGGGCCGGTACAGTGTGCGCTGCCCCCACCGGTAGCCGGCGCAACCGCCGCCGCAGGGGACCAGCACTAACACCAACATGGCGGTGAGGAGCGAACCGATGCGGCGCGGAAAGAAACTGGAGCTGGACTCGGTGGGATTGTGAAGCGTCTCGGCGTACAGAAGCCAGCCGCGCTGAGGTCGTCTGCTGTGCGCGGATCTCTCGACCCCGCACACTTCGGCACGCCATGCGGCGCGGTTATGAGACCCACGCCGAGCCGTCGCGGCCAGAGTCGCCGCACCATTCTCGCTCGGCTCTTGGTTGTGCCCAGACATCCCGAAAGGCTCCTGCCCCTTTCTTGTGCGATTAGCGTTTCATGGATTCGAGCGGGTTGCGCGCCATGAGCGGCTTTTCGCGGTCGGGTGTGGGAAACATGCGGGTCAGCCAGGGCGCGGGCGGTTCCGGCTTATCCGGTTCATCGGCGATCTTGGCGAGTCGTTCTTCAGCCTCCCCGGCGAGACTCGTATCGGAGTATTGCTCTTTCACACGTTCATAGTACTCGCGCGCCGCCGCGTATTCGTTTCGCCGATCGTAGTACTTCGCCATCGACCAGTCGTGGAGCGCCTTGTTCATGCGGATCTCTTTCCACGCATTGGCAAGAAACTCTCGTTCCTGCGCCGCTTCCTGCGGAAACTGGCGATGAATCTGCTTGAGGATTGCTTCGGCGTCGTCCATCGGCTTGAGGCTGTAGTCCGGGCCCTGATAGATCTTCAGCTTGCATTTCAGACTCAACACGTGCGCCTGGAACTGGTGCTCGCTGTTGGGAAACGAATGACGCAGGTCGGCAAAGAGTTCGTCGGCACGCCCGTAATCGCCCGCCTTGAATTTTGCCACGGCGGCGGCCATCGTAGCGTCGTCGGCCAACTTACCCGTCGGATCGTCAAAACGAATCTTGTCAAGCACGCGCACTCCGTGTCCGAATTTGTCAAACAGCGGACGGTCCTTCGCCAGCAGATTGGGAGTCACAGGCCAATCCGGATCCACTTCCTGGTGTTCAATCCAGTAACGGCCCATTGCGAAACGGCGTTTGTCGACCGTGTCCATGTACCGTGTGTTGGGATATTTCTTGATGAGCGCCTCGTACGCCTCGGCGGAATCCGGGTATCGGTCAGCAAAGAAGCGACTTTCCCCGAGCATGAACATGGCATCTTCCTGCAGTGCCGAATCGGGCCAGCGGTCTGCCGCCTTCTTGTACAATTTGGCCGCTTCGAGAAAACGGTCCTTGCGTTGTTCGCCCTCGAGTGAAGTGGCTTCGACGAAGATCTTCTCCGCCTGACCAAATGATTCCTTCGCAATGCCCTCGTCGGGCCCCAGTCCAACGCTCTTTTTCGCCGATTCGAGAAATCGTGTGGGATTCAGTTGACTCATCAAGCCGTCCGATTCGTCTTGACCACGGACGGTTCCCGGTCCGGCATCGCCGGTCGGTCCCGGAACTTCTCCGATCGCTGCACAGCCGGTCAGGCACCAAAACAGACTTGAGGCCGTCCAAATTACGACCGGTAAGCGAGCGCCGCCGTTCTCACGATTCATCCAAGACATCCTTGTCACCCTTTCGCCGCGCCGTTCGTATCGCCTTTATCGTAATGTTGCCAGAAAATCACTCATCCGCAGTCGGTGGCCAAGCAGGTGACTGAGGTAATTCGTCATCAGTCCCCGCAACTCGCCGCGGACAGAGCGATCAATCGGTTCGAAATCCCCGTTTCCTTCCTCCGCAGACAACTGTTGCAGCGCATCGACCGCCCGACGGCTGAGCGACACAACCGGCCGCTGACCCGCCTTGCATTGCACACACAGCACGCCACCCGCGACCAGACCAAAGGCAACGCGGTTGCCTGTCCTTGCGAGTGGCTGTCCACACTCCACGCAATCATCCAGTGAGGGCAAGTGTCCCAGATCCTTCAAAATCTGGAGTTCAAAATACAATAGGGATGTCGCGACATCCGCCTCGGCGTTCAACCCGTCGAGCGTTTGCAGCGCAACACGAAACACTCGAGGGTGCGGATCTCGCTGATCCGTGAGTGACTGTAGTAATTCCGCGACGTAGTATCCGGCATTCAAACGTGTCAAGTCGCGGGATGCCACGCGGAACGGCCGCTCCAATCGGGCCTCCGTTAACAAGTCCATGGATTCTGAAGATTTGCGGATGAACACTACGCGACAGATCGTTAACAGGTCAAGGGCGTTCTCAAAAGCGCTCTTCGGACGCCGAGCGCCCTTCGCCAGTCCGGTTATCTTGCCGAAATCCTCAGTAAAGAGCGTGGCGACGTAGCTCGATTCACTGAATTCGATCAACCGAATCACGATTGCCAGTGTTTTTTCGCTCGCCATAGACGACCTGTCGTTGGCTCCTTCGCTTCGTCGAGGTTGGGTCCTCTGGAATGGTATCGCACGCGGCAGCAGTGGTTGCAGAAGTTCTC
>CAZFWV010000525.1:0-3736 GCA_964522605.1 uncultured Pirellulaceae bacterium | reverse complement strand
CGGAGACTGGAGGCCGGAGACTGGAGGCCGGAGACTGGAGGCCGGAGACTGGAGGCCGGAGACTGGAGGGAGAGAATAGCCCGAGTGATCCGGGTCGGCGTTGTTGGGGCTCTGGCCCTCGATCGTACTCGTACTCAGGGCGCAGCCCGGTACTCGTACTCGTACTCGAAACGTAACCCCTCTCGCATGGCCGTCCTTGGATTGGGCGAGAGCCTCCCGCCTGGAGTTCTGCGATGGAGACCATGGAACGAACCGTAATCATGATTCTCGGTCGCTGGCGATTACCGGGAAAGGTGGGGCGGCTTGAGCCTTTGGGAAACGCGGGTGGTTTCAGCGGATCTCGCCTCTGGCGGGTGGAAACCGCGGGCTCGGACTTCTGTTTGCGTCGCTGGCCCCCCGCCCACCCGACGCCTGAGCGTCTGGACTGGATCCACCGCGTCTTGCGGCGCGTCGCCGCAAGCGGCTGCGATTTCGTGCCTCGACCTCTAGTTTTGCCCGAGTCGGGGACCTGGGTCTCGGGGGACGGAGCACTCTGGGAATTGACGCCCTGGATGCCGGGCGAGGCGAATTATCGCCGACAGCCTGGGCAGGAGAAACTCGAGTCGGCACTGTCGGCATTGGCCTTGTGGCACGAGGCGGCACGCGTGATCTCCCCTGGCTTATCGGGCCAATCCGCAGGGCTTGTGCGACGCCATCGGCAACTGAAGTCGGTTGATGAGGCGGAATTGCGGCGCCTCGAACGGGCCGTCGATGGTCGATTTGGCGATCTGCTCCAGCGAATGGCGTCCGAAATCCTCGAAATGACGACGCAGACCGCGGAACCGATCCGAATTCCTCTGGGTCGGGCCGTTGAACTGCGGTTGCCGCTGCAGCCCTGCATCCGGGATGTCTGGCACGACCATGTTCTGTTCATCGGAGACCGGGTGAGCGGGATCCTCGATTACGGCGCCATGGATATCGATACGGTGGCTGGCGACGTCGCACGCTTGTTGGGCAGCCTGGTCGGCAACGATCCGAAAGGATGGCGCGTTGGCATCGACGCCTACCGTCGCGTTCGGCCGCTGACAACGGAGGAAGAAAGCCTGCTAGCGATCCTCGATCGCAGCAATTGCCTGTTGGGGGGCCTCAATTGGATTCGCTGGTTATTCCTCGAGGGACGGTCCTTTGAAAACCTATCCGGCGTGGTCGAACGAATGAGCGAAATTGCCGGTCGGCTGCGAGCTTGGTGCGACGAAGGTGCACATTGACCCCGTTCGCGATCCAGAGATAGAATCCCGAAGTCTTTCCTTTGAGTGTTTAACGGCGCGTAGATCGATTAGCGTCCCGCGTCAGCGGGGTGAGCTTCGAACTCGCATCCGGGGAGTGACGCGGCCTCCGCACCCGCGCGTCGGGGTACGATCAGCCGTCCATTGCGCGAGATGATTCTCTCGTGCGTCGAGTTGGAAGGGAAACACAGGAATACGATGAGGCTCCTTAAGTCAACGACATGGTTGCTTGCGTTCTGGATCCTTGTGGCCGGGCCTGTCGGGACGCAGGCGCAAGACGACGTCGCAGTGGCTGGCCTGTCGGCAGTTGCTTTGCCGGCGGCAGCCGACTCGGAACTGTCCGTGTCGGCGGAATATCGCGTCGCGGCCGATGGCTCGCACGGTTCTCTCAGCGTGACCGCACAACCGAGTGGAGGTTGGTACATCTATTCGGTAACGCAGCAGCGCGGAGGACCGATGCCGACAAAGATTCTGCTGGATTCTTCGGCAGACATTGCGCTGACGGGACCTTTCCAACCCGACAAACCGCCGAAGACGAAGTCGGCTGAGTATTTCACGGTTCCGGTCGAGGAGCATCATGGGCCGGTGACGTGGACGGCTCCGTTTCGGATTGCCGCGGGCGCGAAACCCCAGTCATTGCGAATAACGGGCAAGCTGAACGGTCAGATCTGCGACGAACAGGGGGGGTGCATTCCGCTATCCACGCTGGACACACGGTTCACTGCCCGTCGGGTTTCGGGTGAGCCCTTGGTGGTGGCCGAAGCGCTAGAAAGTGATTCGGCCATCAAGCGGCGCACGCCCCCCGTCGATCGCGTCGACGAACGCGATGGTCGCGGAACGTCTTCCACGGTTGCCTTTGAAGAAGCTCCGGCCGACGGCTATCGGGTGGGCACCGTTCACGCCTCGTTGTCGGGCCAGTTGCAGCCTGCCGCGGCAACCGCGGGGCAGCAAATCACCTTAACGCTGACGCTACGACCGGATTCGGGTTGGCACGTGTATGCGTATCAGCCGCGTGAGGCGAAGGGCATTTCGAAGCCGACATTGATCGCCGTCACGTCGCCGACGAATTGGGTCGCCGGTGAAGCACAGCCCTCCTCCGCTCCGACAATCAAGAGTACCGGGATCGCAATTGAGCCGGAGCAGCGTTATCACGAGTCGACGGTTCAGTGGTCGGTTCCGATTCGGATTCCCGCCGATGCGGCGCCGGGCAACTATACGGTGCGCGGCGCGATTGGTTACCAGACTTGTTCCGAGACGCAGTGCGATCCGCCGGTGGCCGCGCAGTTTGAAGGTGTGGTCCAAGTCCAAGCCGCAGGCAGTGTGCCGGAAGGCCCGGCGCCCTTACGGTATGCGCAAAGCTCGTACACGACCGTTTCCGCCTACCTTTCCGGTGATCGTTCCTCGCTAGCCGATACGCCGCCTCCGCCGTCAGCCGGTTCCCAGACGGTACGGTTTGACCCGTCGCAAATCCAGGTCGATGAAGGCCGGGATCAGTCCGTGCTGTGGATCCTGCTGTTGGCATTCATCGGTGGATTCATTCTCAACTTCATGCCTTGTGTCTTGCCGGTTATTGGCCTGAAGATCATGGCCTTCGTCCAACAGGCGGGCAAGGATCGGCGTCGGATTCTGATGCTGAATGTTTGGTATGCGTTCGGCATGTTGTCCATCTTTTGGCTCCTCGCGACACTCGCTTCCGCCGCCTCGCTCGGTTTGAGTAGCGAGTCGCTGGGATGGGGCGAGCAATTCAACTATGACGGATTCACGATTCCGCTGTTGTCGGTTGTCTTCGCGATGGGACTGAGTTTTCTGGGAGTGTGGGAGATTCCCATCCCTGGCCTGGCGGGTTCGGGCCGCGCCGCGGACCTGGCCAAGCAAGAAGGCATTGGTGGAGCGTTCTTCAAGGGGGTGATCACGACCATCCTCGCGACACCCTGTAGCGGTCCCGGTTTGGCGACGGCACTTACCTGGTCCGCCACGAAGCCTCCGTATCTGGTTTACCTCGTGTTCACCTTTATGGGGCTCGGAATGGCGCTGCCCTATCTCGTGATCGGCGCGTTTCCTCGCCTGATCCGTTTCATTCCCAAGCCGGGTGCCTGGATGGACACCTTCAAACAACTGATGGGCTTCGTCCTCATGGGCACCGTCGTCTACATGTTTACGATGCTCGCGCCGGAGAATGTGATTCCGACCCTGGCGCTGATTTTCGCGCTGTGGGCCGGCTGCTGGTGGATTGGCCGCACAACCCCGGTCGACGGTTTTGCGAAAAAAGTGAGTGCGTGGGTGGGGGCTGCGGTCTTTGTGACCATCATTGGTTGGTTTGCCTTCGGCTACGAACGCAATAAGGAGAACGAACTTCCCTGGCGACCTTACAGTTTGGCATCGCTGGACGAGTTTATTCGTAACGGTCACACGGTGATGGTCGACTTCACCGCCGATTGGTGACCGACCTGCAAAGTCTTAGAACGGTCCGT
>CAZFWV010000524.1:0-3784 GCA_964522605.1 uncultured Pirellulaceae bacterium | reverse complement strand
ATTACCGTCGTTCCAACTCTTCTGACGGTGGCGTTGCGGCGTCGGCGTTTTCCAATGCAGCCAGCCGCTGTTGCGCATTCTGGAAGACGTCCGTGGTCAACTCGGCGAATCGCGTCCGCACGTCAGGGTCCACCTTGTCCAACCGCTGGGCCAACCGTTGCATCCCCGGTCCGTTCTCTTCGGACGTGCGTGCGATGCGTTCCAGGAACTTAATCGACTCGACAAAGTTTGTGTCGGCGGACTTGCCGAACAGGGGATGCAGGGTCCGCGTGAGTGCGTCGACTCCGACGTGGTCCACTTGCAGAAAGATGTCCAGTCGATTCGTCACCTGCCAGCGATTCGACTCGGCCGCCTCGAATCCGGACCGCAACAGCAGAACACAACGTCCGTTCAAACGATTGGGAAACAGGGGGCCTTCGTAGCTTCCCTCACAGTAAATCAGGTGCGTATCATCCGTACCGTAAACCAGTTCCACGCGGGTCACAGTACCCACTCCGTCGGTGGCATCGATCGTGAACGGTCCTTTTCGTTCGACGCTGACGTTCGTGATTCCCATCAGCTGCCAGATGTTGACGACCACTTCCGGGTGGCGAATTAAGAAGCGATACAAATCGGGGTCGCATTCGACGACGTTGACGGGCATGCGGCGGAACATGCTTGGATTCGTCACGACCGACGAGATCTTCGCACGTGCCTCTGGCGTCAATCGATCAAAGGGAATGTCGCGAACCGCGGCATCCCGTGTTGCCCGTGTGGTCGACGCTTTTCCGACGGTCGTTGCCGCGTGCAGTCGGATGCCATTGCCTGAAAGCAGCAGCGCTGTGAGCAAGCTTGCCAGCAGGAGTTGGTAGTTACGGACAAGACAAACGCTGCCCCCCGCACTGCTCACGGTGAACGAGTTGTTCTCTCGGCGAGAAATTGAGCGACCAACGGAAGCGACCGTTACCCGGGGGCGTCGGCACCCCGTTGGGTAGCGGCCCTGCCGCTCTGCGCGAACCGCGCTGCAGCCACGTCGCGGACACTCCATACCACCCCCCTCGATTCCAGACGGTGGACCTGGGCCAAGTTTGCCGGTCCTACTGGTAATTCGGCTGCCGGGAGGCGGGTTGGACAGTCAAATTTTTCCGGCGGCGTGAAGGCTGCCAGCATGGAAGTCGCGTCGGCGAATGCCTAGCAAGGGCGACTTCACGACGAAGAGCGGGCCGGTTCGAGCTGGCTGAGAATCGATTCTTGATGGGTCTGGCACTCAAAGATGTGCAGGTGAAACTGTTCGGTCAGATCGCGGCAGAGGCGGATTCCGCGGACGCTGTTACCTTTGGCATCCAGGCGGGGAGAAAACGTGCCAATGCCCAGTTTGCCGGGCACCACGGCCACGACCCCTCCACCAACTCCGCTCTTTGCCGGGATTCCGATCCGATAGGCCCATTCGCCGGCGTAATCATACATGCCGCACGTGTGCATGACGCTCAGCAGGTCTTTCACGAACTCCGACTGAATCGCTGTTTCCCCCGTGATCGGGTTCACTCCTCCATTGGCCAGCGTGGCGCCCATGACGGCCAAATCGCGGGCCGTAACCAGGATGCTGCATTGCTGAAAGTAGAGTTCCAGCGTTTCTTCCAGGCGTTCGGTGATCATGCCGAAGTTCAACATCAAGTGGGCAATCGCCCGGTTGCGGTGCCCTGTCGTTCGTTCGGAGGCAAACACGGAATTGTCGACAAAGACTTTCCGCCCGCAATAGCGACTGAACATGTCGACCATCCGGCTGACACGCTCCGGAAAGTCCTTGCCCTTGACCAGATCGGCGGCCGCGATCGCCCCCGCATTGATCATCGGGTTGAAGGGACGATTTGAAGACTGGTCGAGTGTAATCGAATTGAATGCCTCGCCGATTGGTTGCACGCCAATCTTCGACAAGACGTGCTCTCGCCCCCAATCTTCCAACGCGAGACCGAAAACAAACGGTTTTGAAATCGATTGAATCGTGAACGGCTGATCGTGGTCGCCCACGTCGATCGATTGCCCGTCTGTCGTGACGATCGACACCCCAAACCAATCCGGGTTGGATTTCGCCAATTCCGGGATGTAATCGGCGACTTCGCCGTCGTCGACCGTCTTGTGCTTTTCGTGTAGCCGCTGCAACGTCTCGCGCAAGGGAGATGCGGCGGCTTTCATCTTCGATAGCAGAGCGTGCAGAGGATCAGACATGGATCGACCTGATGGAATCAATCTGCGATGGCGTGGGCGACTAGCTGCAACTCGCGAGAAAACGGGTGGTCCGGATGGCGATCAACGAAGATTCCGCTGCTGGCCAAACGAACAATTTCGTAGTTAAGTGGGAGCATTCCGATGACGCGAACTTTGTAGGCCGATTCGATCTTCTGCCGCAGCAAAGCCCGATCCATGTCGGGAGGAACCTTATTGACCAGCAGCAAGGGAGACTCCACGCCCAATCGGCGCGCCAGCTCCAGCGTGACCGAAGTTCCCTGAAAGTCTTGACTGTCCGGTCTCATGACCAGGACCAGCGTGTCGGAAATCACGATCGAAAGTAAGGTCTCTTCATTGACACCCGGGTGCGTATCGATCAGCAGCACATCGAGGTTCAATTCGCGGACCAGTCGTTTAAAGCCGTCATTCAACAGACCGACTTCGTAACCCTCCTTTAAGACGCGACCGATCTCCGCCGCCTTGATACTGGCCGGAATCAGGAACAGCTTTCCGGATTCCGTATTGGGCTGGTCACCGGCCGCAGAACGAGTTGTCACATCGTAAGCCGCCTCTTCGATATGGCATTTGCCCCAGAGATAGTCATTCAGAAAGTACTTCACACGGTCCTCCCCGAGTTGGAAGAGGACGTGGACGCCGGGCGACTGAATATCTGTGTCGACCAATCCGACACGCTTGCCACTACGCGCCAGCATGACGGCCAGATTCGCAACCGTGTTCGACTTGCCGGTTCCGCCGCGAAACGAATGTACCGATACGATCTTCGACACGTGTCCCTCTTCCCCTCACAGCCGCCTTTCGAGAATTGCCGATTCAACTTTCCGTCGGGCCGCTCGACGGCTGAATCAATCCTCGCTGTTTTGCTTCAACAGGTGAGCGTGTCGTTGGAGCTGTTGAAACGCCTCGGAATCGATGATCTGCCGGACTTCCTCCTCGCGCCGCCGCTCGTCGATCACCAGGAAGTCCAAGTCGCTGGTTTCCGCCACGTTGATCGTCGGCTTGCTCGCACCCGACGTGTCGCCGGTGCCCACTTGAATCGAAGGACCATTCGACCCCAGTTGAAAGATCGACTGGTTGCTTAAACGGAACTCGTTGACGGACGTCCCGTTGACCCAGGTTCCATTTCTCCCATGTGAGTAGAGGACCCAGTCGGCGTCGCAGTAGACCAGCTCCGCATGCAAACGAGAGACCCGTTGATCGCTCAGGCAAATGTCGTTGTCGGATGCCCGTCCGATCCGAATTCGCCCACCCGCGGGAAACGTCCAGCTCTGAATCGGGTGGCCCTGGGACGAGTCGAGTAGGTGCAATGTCAGACCGCCAACCTCAGCTTGCTCTCCGCCCATCAATCCACCTCATGCTGCCCACCAATCCACCCGGAGCCGCCCAGTGGGGAGCAACTCGCGTGCCAATTCCTTTCGCTTTGGCGGAGCCCGTCTTTTCTTCACTTCCCGATGGCTGAGACTCGATCCACCCACGGCAGGCTGCCGAGAACCTGGGCATTCGTGCCGCAATCTCAGGCAGCTTGGCAGGGCGTGCCACTGCGCAGCGAGGCCGACTTGGG
>CAZFWV010000523.1:0-3785 GCA_964522605.1 uncultured Pirellulaceae bacterium | reverse complement strand
GTTCCTGTCTGGGCACAACCAATCAGATCTCGCCCCGCTAACGCCACGGGGATCGCTTTCTGCTGGATCGGAGTTGCCTCCTGGTAACCCGCTGCTTCGAGGCTGCGGAGTAATGGCTCGCAAAGTGCGAGTGATTCAAACGTCATTCAGTGTTTCACTTTCAACAAAGGACTCAAATGGCCGCTCGTCAGAGCAGCAAAGCGCAGTGCGGCAGGGCCGCATTCCAATGGGGTGCTTTCGCACCCGGGTAAGGGTCGCTTCCGTTGGTCGCTCGGATTCCTACCGAGAGAACAACGTTTTCGCCGTTGGCCATGCAGGGCGGCAGGCCCGCAATGACCACACGGTCGGACTGACGGGGCGCGGCACGACCGGCAAAATTCGTTCAGGGGCAAGAGAATCAGTCGCGGTCGAAAGGAAGATACCAGGACGCAAGGGCCTGGGCGTCGTGCCCAAAAATTGTCCCGGTGGCCGCTATCTCGAATTTGAATGAACACGGCACGACTGCGCGTGCCGGTCTCGCACCTAGGTTGCTTAAACCTACCACACGAAGAAAACTTTGGCTAGGCCCCGGGCAAGTTCCGAGAAGATCTCCAACTCCCCCTGTCCCGTCACAGAATCCCGCACCCCTCAGAATTGCGATCCCCGATCGGCTGACCAATCCCAGCGACTCGCGGCGTGAACCGTCTCGGCGTAGTTGCCGATCGTGAGGCATCGAGGGAACGCTTCGGCATCCCCATCCTTTCCCGACGGACGAGATTGCGGGACAATAGTGCAGACTCAAACCACAGGGGGACAGAACCATGCGCACCCGATTCCTGGTCGCGTTACTCGCAACTGCCCCGACTTTGGTCCCTTTGGCGCGTGCCGCCGAGGCCGTGCCGGAGGGCACCGCGAATTGGCAAGTCGGCACGCCGATCGTGACTTATTGGGCCGGTCCGCCGCTGAACGACACGGTCGCTCGGCAGATGGCCGAAGGCGGCTTCAACGTGGTCTGGTGCTCGGAGCAACAACTGGACACGGCCCACCGGCATGGTCTGCGCGCTCAATTGACCGACGGGCTGCTTTCACCCGCCACCCTGGACGACCCGGCGGCGCGCGACAAACTTGATGCGCTCATCGAGCGTGTCCGCAACCACCCCGCGTTGTACTGCTATTTCATCACCGATGAACCCAGTGCGGGGGCCTTCCCAGATCTGGGCCGATTGGTCGCCTATTTGCGCGAGCGCGATCCGGCTCACTACGCGTATATCAACCTGTTCCCCACATACGCAAACAACAAGCAGCTTGGCACCGAAGGAGACACGGTCACGGCCTACCGCGAACACCTCCGCCAATACGTGGAAGTCGTCAGACCGGCGCTGATCAGTTACGATCACTACCAGTTCTCGACGAGCGGCGACAATGACCAGTACTTCCTGAATCTCGCGATGATCCGGCAGGCGTCGCAAGCCGCCGGATTGCCTTTCTTGAACATCGTCCAAGCTTGCACCTGGACGCCCTCGATGCGTGTCCCGGGCAACGATGAAATGCGCTACTTGGTCTACACCACGCTGGCCTACGGCGCCCAGGGGATTTCTTATTACGTTTATTGCTGGCCGAACCACACCGGCGGGATCGCCCAGACGGATGGTACGCCGACGCCAATCTACCACGCGCTCAAGTCCTTGAATCGCGAATTCACAGCGATCGCCGCGCAACTGCAATCGGTGCGATCGCTGGGCGTCTACCACCTGGGCATGACGCCGCCCGGTTCGGTACCCCTGCCGTTGGACGCCGTCTTCCGTGTCGAGCCGGCTGTGCCCGACATGGAGTATCGCGTTCCCGAACGCGTCCGCGGCTTGCTGCTGAGTACCTTCGGCCAGAGCGACAAGCCGACTCACGTGGTCGTGGTGAATCTGGATTACTTATCCGAGTTCGACACGACGCTGGTCGGGCCCGGCAACCTGGAACTGTTCGACGCCACGACCTCAGTCTGGCAACCCCTCGGCGCATCGCGGACGGACTTGAAACTCGCCCCCGGCGGCGGGTACCTGCTGCGGCTCGCTCGGTAAGAGCGCGGGCTGCGATGCGCTGCATACGGAGGATGAGAATGGGGCCTCAGCCAAGATGCTCGGCTGCAAGACGGCAACGATCGGCGAACTCTTTGGCCATCTCGAGTTGATGAATTGCCACTCACGCCGTGTTCGTGAACTGCTACGCGTCCACTGTGTGCCACTGGCTTGGCCAGTGCCGAAGCGTGTCAAGTGATGATGACAACATCACGATGACGCGCGGTTCCCACGGGCAGAGCCAGTGCCACCCGTCCGGGTCCAAAAAGGCGAAAAAGTTGACTGGCGCTGGGCGGCCTGTTATATTCCGCGCGCTGATCTCGTCTGACCAAATCTCTTTCTTGTGTCTCGTTTAGTTGTAGAGGTAGCACCATGCGAATCCGAACTGTATTGATCGGTATTGTCCTGGCTTGTCAGCTGGAAGTGGCTCTCGGTCAAGACGGCGTGTGCACGGTCCCTCTGGATCCCACGCCATTTCAGTATTTGACCGATGAACTTGGCTTACTCGACGAGATCGAGTTTGCCATGGCGGCTCCGTACATGACGAAAAGTCCCGTGGCGGACGGCATCATTGATGTCGACGAGTACGCGAACATGTGCAGCTTCACGTACGCAGAGAATGTCAACCCGGGCCATTCGTGGCCGGATCTTGACAATCTGAATGACGGTGATGACGACCTCCGAAACAATCTCTATCTGGCGCACACCGACGAGTACTTGTTCGTGGCCTTCGAGGTGTGGGACGATTTCCTGGAGTTGGATGGCCCGAATTCGTTCCAGGGCGATGGTGTCGAGATCTTCATGAATTACGATCTGGACAACGGCGATGCCTGGGGGCCGGGAAAGCATCAGCTATATGTCGATGCTGCATGGACCAATGTGCCCGAAGGTGACCTCGATCCCGACTTGAATCATCGCGGAGTTGCCGGCGGCGGTCTGATCCCCGTGGCAACTCCAGACCCGCCGCCGATCGAAGGCGAATTCTACTCGGCCGGCCTCGCCTACCCGATTGATGGGGAATACGAAAATGGCGGGACCTATATCGTCGAGTTTCAGATTCCCCTGGCCTCTTTGAATACGACCGGAGATGAATTCGACGTCGTGCCGATGAAGACGGGCGACTTCATGTTGATCAACACCGCCATCGACGACAACGACGAAGGCGAGCCAACGGGCGGTCAGAATGGTCATCACTTGCTGTGGCATGCACCGGGCGCGGGCTCGCCCTATGGTGCTGGCGAGTCTGCCTGGAATGTTCCCCTGCAGTTGACCCCCGCAGCCGTCACCATTATCGGCGACTACGACAACAACGGCGAACTGGGCGCACCCGATCTGGACCTGCAGGCGCAGGCAATCATCGACCAGGGCCCCTTGTCGTACGACTTGAACGGCGACAATTTAGTGAATCTTGCCGATCGTCGAGTCTGGCTGAGCAATCTTAAGAAGACGTGGATCGGTGATTCCAACCTCGATTTTCAATTCAATACCTCGGATTTCGTGCAGGTGTTGTCGGCGGGGAAATACGAAACGGGTGAGCGCGCCGGTTGGGCGGAAGGCGACTGGGACGGAAATCTGAAATTCGAAACCGGTGACTTGGTCGTGGCTTTGAGCGGGGGTGGCTATGAGCAAGGCCTGTATCCCAATAACGGCGTTGCCGCCGTGCCGGAACCGAATGCGGTCGTTCTGGTCCTGATGGGACTGGCCTCGCTGCTCGGCGTCACCCGGCGACGTTAGGTC
>CAZFWV010000522.1:0-3789 GCA_964522605.1 uncultured Pirellulaceae bacterium | reverse complement strand
CACGCGGCTGGGGGCTCGACGCTCGTTCCTCGCGTCTCGACCCCAGGCACCCATACCCAGGCACCCAAATACCGAAGTTGTTCTTGGGTCATCCCGTAGTCCTGTGTCCAGTCTGGAAACTAGGGTGCCACGGGCTCTGCCAGTGCGACGATTGTTCAAGTCAGCAAGCTCTGGCACTGGCGTAGCCCGTGGCACCCAAGCCTGAATCCAAGACAGAGCACTAGTACCGGGCCAGGCCGAGCGTATAGAGAGTTTCGCACAGCATGTGGCGACGCAGATAGGGCCGGACAACACGGCGAATCTCACGCGCGGAAGGCTCGCGTCCGAGTACGCGCTTGCGAAGTCTCGCCATTTCGCGCAGTCCCACGGTCTGGACCAGCTGAGAAGTCTTTTGCTGTTCTGTAACGCGAAACGCACCCAAAAACCGTGGAAGTCGGACGAAACGCAACCCCGCCGCCCGGAATCGGAGAATCAGGTCCCAATCCAGTGCGAAGTGAAACGATTCGTCCAATTGGCCCCCAACTCGTTCCCAAGCCGAACGCCGCCAGAACATCGTCTCCTGGGGAATGTAATCCGCCCAGGGTAAGACACGGTCGTCATGCGGCGGTAGGACCCAGCGACCAATCTCGTTGCCCGCTTCATCGATGAGCAATCGATGTCCGTACACCACATCGGCCTCAGGGTGGCGTTGAAAGTAATCCGCAACGTAGGCCAAACTGCCCGGCAAAAGCAGGTCATCGGAATTGAGGAAGGCCATGATGGAGCCGGTCGTCTGTTCCATTCCCCGATTAATTGCGTGCGACTGGCCTCGGTCCGGTGAAGAGTCCCAACGCGCGAGCTGATTGGCGTATCGTTTAATGATTTCGACGCTATTGTCCGTCGATCCTCCATCCTGAATGATGTACTCCAATCCGGCGTACTGCTGGTCGACGACGCTGCGAATCGTCTGTTCCAGATAGGCTCCCTGATTCAGGTTGGGCGTAACTACCGAAATCGTGGGCGGATCCAGCAAACGAGTTGGCTGCTGGTAATAGGCCGGAAACCGGACGGGACGCGGGTCATAGACGCGAAGTTTGAAGAGTTTTCTCCGCAGGTGGGTCTGTAAGAACCCGCGAATCGGCTGCGGCAAGAAACGGATGCCCGCATTCGGATGACGGACAAGGAATTCCAGCTCCTTCATTGTATGTCTCGCCACGATCGCAACTTGCTCTCGCGTGGACATTCGCAAACCAGGCCCCCTGCTCCATCGCTTGACTCCTTCCCGCGCATGCCGCAAGACGGTCCGATCGAAATGGACAGAGCATTCGCGCGAGACGCCTTCACGTTGCGCTTCGGCATGGGCGTATTGCAGAATTCGCCGCGAAGAAAGTCGCCCGTTTCGGGCGTAAATCAGGTCGTTCCATTCGATCAGTGAGGATACACGGTGGTCGTGAGCACCCCAACGGCGCGACTCGGGATGAAAACGGCAGCTACCTAACACGTCCGACAGTCGGGCAAAGTGAAACCCGGCGTCCGCGAGACGCAGCCAGAACTCGAAGTCGGCCCAGTACTTGAGTCGGGGGTTTAATTCGCCGCACCGGTCCAGAACGCGACGCCGAAAGAACACACTCGGGAGTTGCAGAAAGCAATTCGAATTCAACGCGTCGATCGACCAATCGCGTGCCTTGATCGTCCGTAACTCTTCGCCCTGGGAATCAATGTGTCGAATCGCGCCATAGACAACATCCACTTCCGGTTGATCGGCCAGGAACCGGCGCACTCTTGTCAACGCCGTCGGTGCGTAAAGATCATCCGCGTTCAGCCAGCCAATAACATCTCCATCCGTCCGTTGGAGCCCCTTATTGAATGCGTCCGCTGGTCCCCCATCCGGTTCACTGAGCCAGCGCATTCGGGCAGCATGATGTTCGAGAATTTGGGGCGTCCCATCCGTGCTGGCACCGTCCACAACAATGACTTCTAAGCCATCAACGGACTGCTTCCAGATACTCGCAAGACAATCTTCCAGGTAACGCGCCTGGTTGAGGGAAGGGACAATGATCGAAAACCGCAACATGTTTCTCCCTCAGTCACTTAGACGTTTTTTAAGACCTTCGCTACCTCAAGGTCGTGCAGGTTTTGGTCGATGGCTCATCGGAAGCTACGCCACCCTTCCGAGTGGAGATCATACGGCTTTCAAGTTGTTGGCTCGGATGAAGTTACAACTTCATGGGACTTCTTCGGCTGCGCCGCCGTCAAAGTTGACGAAATTTGCGCGACCGACACCGTCCAGGCAGCGTTGCTTCTTCGAGTTTCGATTCAACTCCGCGCGCACTGAAGTTCGTTCAAAAAGCGGCAATCAATGCCAGCATGCGGACGACATCACGGAAAGAGCCACAAAAAGTCCAAGCCTTCCCAGGACGGTTAACCGATACTTTGGTGAAGTGTGGCGTCGGGTGGCGAGACACGGAACGCGTTTGGGTGACGATGGAGCTCCCGACGCTGTTCCTGATCTCCGCCGCGTCCTTCGGGATTCGGACGAGACGGTGTTTCTGTCAACGCCTTGGTGCTATCACTGCTGCGAAGGATCGAGGTCGAGGATTCGCGAACACCGATCTGTCCGACCTCGGAATCGCTTGTGCGAGGGCGCCCGAGCAGGTGGATCGAAGACGGGCTCTCCCTGCTGCGAGCCACCGGGCACAAGAATGACGAGAGGAGGAACTGAGCCGTGTGGATGTCCTGGAAAAAGCGTCAAGGAACCGTATCTCGGTATGCAGCGATCGAAGACCTATGGAAGGGCGCACTACGGTGTCCGAATCATCACCGAAGTCTACTGTTCTTCACGGTTCACAAAGCCGCGTCGTCCTTTGCCGCACAATTGCTGCACCGCATCGCCCGCGACCATGAGATCTGCACACTTGACTACGATGGGTACTTGCGTGCAGTTGGCCCCAACGCCGATGATCGAGCACTACGCCCCACGCTCGAATCAATTTTCCACAGTGATCAAGCGGACGATCCCGGCGATTTGCAGTCAAATCTCGAGATTCTGTTTCGCCCGCAGGGATGCCTTTACGCACCCATTCGCAGGCCGACCTTACTGACATCTCTGAAACAACTCGATCAATTTCAATCGATCATCCTGCTTCGTGACCCGCGCGATTGCCTGACGTCACTCTATTTCTCGATCGCCTATAGCCACCGACCTCCCGAGAACTCTGAAGCACGTCAACAGTTCTTCGCTCATCGCGAGGAAGTGCGCCAGCGAGAGATCGACGAGTTTGTGCTGGCGGAAGCGCCCCATTGGCTCCAGCGGTATTCGCAGTACTGTGCGGCTCTTCAACAGCATGCCAACGTCCACCTGTTGACGTACGAACAGTTGGTCTTGGACTTTTCGAGTTGGCTGGATCGACTGTCCGAAATCTGGGGCTTGACCTTCTCGCGGCGGCTGCGGAATCGTCTGATCCGCATGGCCAGTTTCGACGTGAAGAACGAAGACATCTACTCCCACAAGCGCCAGGTTTTGCCAGGCGACCATCGTCGCAAACTGCAGCCGGAAACGATCCGAGAGGTCAGCGAACTCTTTCGGCCCGTTCTCGAACCCCTCGGCTACTCGGTGGATAGCGAAGGTTCTCGGGCGGCGTAATAAGACGATCGTTCGAAAGAGCGAGGATCCTGCCAAGCCTGGGTTTGCCGGGTGCGTGTCAGTTTCTGCCGACTTGCGCTACGGTCGGAAAAGTCAACGGGAGAATCGTGGGGGTTGAAGTCCCTGTTGGACGGTCGGAGGGGAATCGGAGATTGACGAACAAGGAG
>CAZFWV010000521.1:0-3794 GCA_964522605.1 uncultured Pirellulaceae bacterium | reverse complement strand
ATGCCCCAGATTGCCGATCTGCTGGGGCATCGCTGCGCTCTGCCACCAGCCACCCTGCCACGAAATGGGTTTTGAAATGCGCTGTTGTCACGCCGGCGTAACTCGGTTCCCCATCGTCCTTTCCGAGTGCGTCGGCCATCGATGAGGATCCGCTGGGGATCGAGGTGGCATGATGAATCTTGGGTGGTTGGCCGTGATGCTTTCGATGGCGGCACCACCCGACGTCCCGCAACAGTTGGCCGCGGCGGTGTACGAAAGCAATCTGGATCTGACCCCGCAAGGCAAGGTCGACCGGTACGTTTTTAGCCATCTCCGGAAATCTAAGGTGGATCCTGCGCGAGTTTGTTCGGACGCCGTTTTCGTCCGCCGAGTGTATCTGGACGTCATCGGAACGCTACCGACCGCCGACGAAGCAGCTCGCTTTCTGCTCGATCGTAATCCGCGCAAACGACGCGAACTGGTGGACGAACTGCTCGAACGGGAGGAATTCGCCGACTATTGGGCGATGAAATGGGCCGATCTGCTCCGAGTCAAATCGGAATTCCCGATCAATCTGTGGCCCAATGCGGTTCAGGCCTACCACCGCTGGATCCGAAATTGCATCAAGCAGAACATGCCGTACGACCAGTTCGCTCGCGAGATCATCACTGCCAGCGGCAGCAACTTTCGCGTGCCTCAGGTGAATTTCTACCGGGCAGTCCCCAGCTCCGATCCGTCCGCCATCGCACAAGCTGTTTCGCTGACTTTCCTGGGAGTTCGTGCCGAAGGCTGGCCGAATCACGAACTCGAAAACATCGCACCATTCTTCGCTCGATTGGGCAGCAAGCCGACACGCGAATGGAAAGAGGAGATCATCTTCTTCGACTCCTTGGCAGCCCGGTCCGCATGGACCACCAGCACCCCGCAAATGGCCGTCTTGCCAGACGGTACTCAGGTCGAACTGTCTCCTTTAGAAGATCCCCGAGAAGCCTTCGCCGACTGGCTGATTACGCCCACCAATCCCTGGTTTACGCAGAACATCGTAAACCGAATCTGGTACTGGCTGCTGGGGCACGGAATCATTCACGAGCCCGACGATGTCCGACCGGACAATCCTCCAAGAAACCCTCCATTGCTGAACCTGCTTCAGCGTGAGCTGGTAGGAGCCGGCTATGACCTGAAACACATCTATCGTTTGATCTTGAATTCAAAGACGTACCAACTGTCGTCCATTCCACAAACCGAACATCCTGAAGCTGCCCTCGACTTCGCTTTCTACCCTGTTCGTCAACTGGAGGCGGAAGTCCTGGTTGATGCACTTTGTCAGATTACGGGCTCAACCGAAGAGTATTCGAGTCCAATTCCGGAACCATTCACGTTCATCCCCGAAGATCAGCGATCAATTTTATTGGCTGACGGAAGTATCACGAGTCCTTTTCTTGAACTCTTCGGACGGCCGCCAAGGGATACCGGCCTCGTCACCGAACGAAACGATCGTCCGACCGGATCACAACGACTCCACCTGTTAAACTCAACGCACATTCAACGAAAGATCGAACGAAGCCAAGAGCTGCGGCAACTCGCCCGAAGCAGCAAGAATCCGCTGGAAGATGCGACAAGGTACTATCTCACGATTCTGTCGCGTTTTCCTACGCAAGCAGAATTGCAGACGGTTCACGAATACCTTCAGTCGGGCCAAGTCAATCGACAACAAGCATTCGTTGATCTGGCTTGGGCCTTAATCAATACGCCCGAGTTTTATTGCCGTCATTAAGGTTTGTAAGAAAATGAAGCCTAGGCTTTGTCGCAAAACTCTTCCGCAGCACTGGCACAGCTAGCTAGTGGCACCCGCTGATCTAGTGGGCCACTGGCTCTGCCAGTGCAGTTTTGAGACAAAGCCGGGCGCTGGACGGAACGGAAAATGAAGCTTCCCAACGATTCTCATCCAACAGACAATGGCGAGACTTCCCCCGTGCTCCCCCAACGAAGTTGCACGTGGCCGGTCCGAATCTCTCGGCGCAATCTACTGCATCGAGGATTCGTGGGGGTCACCGGCGTCTGGCTGGGAGACTTGCTCGCCCAGACGTCGATGGCCGAGGCGCCTGCAGCGAAAGCGGATGCGGTAATCCAAATCTGGATGTGGGGAGGTCCATCCCATCTGGATACGTTCGATCCGAAACCGCAGGCCGGACAGGACTATTGCGGACCGTTGAACAGTTCGATCGGCACGAATATTCCCGGTGTTCGCATCGGACAAATGCTGCCGCAACTGGCGAAACAGGCCAGCCATTACTCGATCATTCGCAGCATGACGCATGGAGTGAACGGACACGAAACAGCATCCTACATGGTTCAAACCGGTCGCAAATCGGAAGACGACCTCGTTTACCCGTGCGTTGGCTCCGTTGTTTCCCTCTTCCGAGGATACGGCGCAGGCTATGACAGTCTGATCCCCCCGTATATCGTTCTGACACAGCCCCAAGGTCGTTTTTCGGAAGCTGGCTTTCTCGGCTCTCGCTACAAACCATTCGCCACCGGGGGAGATCCCAACCGCCCGCGATTTGTCGTGGAAGGAGTCGTTGCGGAGGGGATTTCGGATGAAAGACAGCAGGCCCGCCGCAAGCTCCTGCAGGGATTGAATACGTTCGAAGCAGCGATGCAAGGCAAGTCGGTACTGGATCCTTTCCGCGAATGTGATGAGCAGGCCTATGAGTTGATCCTCGGCGATGCGGGCAAAGTCTTTGATCTGTCGCAGGAGAGCGAGGAACTGAGGAATCTGTATGGTCGCAGCACGTTTGGCCAATCTTGCTTGATGGCACGACGTCTGATTCAGCGAGGCGTCCGGTATGTCACGATCAATTACGGCGGATGGGATACGCACAAGGAACATTTCGAGACGATGCGGCGTAAACTGCCGGAATTCGATCGAGGGCTGGGGGCCTTAATCGAGGATCTTGCGAAACTCGGAATGCTCGAGCGCACCATTGTATGGTGCCTTGGTGAGTTCGGTCGCACGCCTCGCGTGCAGTGGGAAGCCCCATGGAATGGAGGCCGAGGGCACCATGGGCAGGTGTTCAGTTGCCTTGTGGCGGGAGGAGGATTCCAAGGCGGACACGTCGTCGGCGCGTCCGATGCCAAAGGCGAAAGGGTTGCGGAGCGCCCGGTCTACCCCTGGGATCTGATCGCCACCGTTTATCAACAGTTGGGCATCGATCCCGACGGAACGTTGCCTCACCCCCAAGGCCTGAAAGTCCGCGTCACACCCCCTGCATCCGCCGACGTACCTACCGGCGGTCGACTCACCGAGCTCACCTGACAGATCCACCGACAACCCAAACTGTAAGACTGACGCCCCACAAACCGACACCAGACAATATGCGCATTTGCGAAATCCTCTGCGGCCCTCTGCGCCTCTGCGGGCTCTGCACTGCTAACGGTGAACGTGCTGTTCTCTTGGCAAAAAATCGAGCGACCAACGGGAGCGATCCTCGGCCGGGTGCGGTAGCACCCCGTTGGGTTGCGGCCCTGCCGCACTGCGTTTCATCTTTCTTAACGCAGAGGTCGCAGAGACGCAGTGCAGCCTTCGGCCGCAACCAAAGGAGGCCTTACCGCACTCGGCGCAATGGGTGTGCCACTGGCTTTGCCAGTACCTGGGTCCCAATGGGCTCTGCCAGTGCTTTTCATCAACTCAAGTGGACACTGGCAAAGCCAGTGGAGTGCTTCATGAGTATGCAGAGTCGGGAGACTCGAGCGCTGCATCCCGCTGTCCTGTTTGTCGTGGTGTGTTTCTTCATACTCGCCGCGCCCGCCCGGGC
>CAZFWV010000520.1:0-3827 GCA_964522605.1 uncultured Pirellulaceae bacterium | reverse complement strand
GGGGATGAGGGGGCACGGCATCGAAAAGTCCCAAGATTCCTCGTGGATTGTGGCGAGTTGAAAGCCCCTCTCCCCGAAACGGGGCGAGGGGAGCCCGAGTTGATCGGGTCTGCTGCGGACGAGCCTGGCAGATTTTCAACCGGTCAGCCTCGCCCTCCCGAACCGCCGTTTTTTCACCGCCCTTTATTGATCCGCAATCGTGTGATCGGCCGCCTGCGGGGCCCGCAACGCTGCCGGAAGAGCATACGATGAATCGCAAAAGAACATCACGTCGATCGCGCCGTCCCAAGATGGTGGATGGTTCGCCTGCCGAGACTGTGGGTCGCGGCAGAGAAGGTCGTCTTGCGCACGGGTTTCGAAAGAGATTCGTGGCGATCGCCGCGGCGTTATTGATCTTGGGAATCGCGGCTGTTTTCTTTCGAAGCGAGCTCATCTCGCGACGGGCACAAGATTCATCGCGCACCGTCGACGCAATTGACTCGCTACGGCCTCCAAGGGAGGACTTGAATTCGTCGCTTCCCACGGATGCAGCGGCGTCGGAGCAGCCAGGCGAGACGTCCGGTCCATTGCCAGAGTCCGCGTCGGCGGATGGTGATTCTGTCGAGATCGATGTGCCTCCCAGAGAATCGTTGCGCGCGGTGGAAGAGCAAGAACGCGTGTTACGCCAAGAGCAGATTCAGGAGGCATTCCAGTTGGTCGAGCGATTCCCGAACGACCAGAACGCCATCTATTTGCTCGGGTTGATCCATCAGGAACAGGGTGACATTGACGCAGCGTTCACACGATGGCAGCAATGTCAGCAATTAGACGCAGTGCGGTCGGATCTCTACGACAGTTTTGGCCAGGGTTATGTGCTGAAAGGTCAACTCGGTCAGGCGATCGAGATGTTCCGCAAGGCACTTGCGCTGCAGCCTGACCTGTTTGGTGCCCGAGTTCGGCTGGCAAATGCACTCATGCGCGAGGGGAGATTCGGCGAAGTTGTCACGACGCTCGAACCGGTGCTGCCGCTTGATGTGCCCGCGGACGCAACCGATGGGAACATTGTGGACAGTGAGAGTCGACGAAGCGGTGAGGAGCGTTCTCCTGCCGTGACCGAGCAAGAACAGGCGTACCTGTTGCTGGGTCAGGCCTGTCAGCAAGAGCAGGATCTTGAGCGAGCCCGGAAGGCGTTTCTACGGGCGCTCGACGTTTTCCCCGAATCGTCGGAAGCACACTACGGTTTGGCTCGCGTCTACGCTGCGATGAAAGACCCGGAGCAAGCGAAGTACCATCAGCAGGTTTTTCGTGACCTGGAGCAGGCGAAGCAGACGAAAGGGCGAGAGGTTCGGCAGGTTTACGATCCGCTGCAGATCACGCGACGCAGCGTCGCTCACACGCATACGGATTTAGCGCGCGTCTATCAGCGCTTGGGTGAAGCGGCTGAAGCCGAAAGGTTGTTTCGGCGGGCAATGGAGGTTTCGAACGAAGATGTGGCAAGTCGCCTGATGTTGGCCGAGTTCTATCAGCAATCGGGAAGGCTGACCGATGCGGCGGAGATCTACCAGCAACTGATCGAGCTTCAGCCACGCCAGGCCGTGCACTGGTTCCATTTAGGAAATGTGAACGTGTTGCTGAAGAACTTCCGCGATGCCGAAGAAGCGTATCGAAAGACAATTGAGTTGGCACCGGATCGGGCGGACGGCTATCGTGCGTTGGCGCAATTTTATTTGGTTTCCCGTCGGAACATTCCGGAAGCAGTCGTACTGGCCCGCACTGCCGTGGACTTGGATCCGTCGGCTCCCGTGTACGCTCTGTTGGGTGACCTGTGCGATGCCAACGGAAATCGAAGTGAGGCACTGCGGGCGATGGAGCAGGCGGTTCGGCTGGATCCGGCCAACCCCCGTTATCGCCAACGCAGGATGGCATTGTCTAGGAGTCCGTAAAGAATGAACCGTAATCCTGGCGGCATCAAGATTTCGGTCATCATCCGACTGCTGGTGGCCTACTTCGTCGGGCCTCTTCCGGCCTCGTGGGGCGCGGATGCGGCGGGGCCGATCGTACTACGCGACGTCTCGGCCGAAAGCGGTGTCGACTTTGTTCACACCGATGGCAGTTCAGGGCGACATTACATCGTGGAAACTGTCTGTTCCGGTCTCGCCTTGTTCGACTACGACGGAGATGGCGACGAAGATATTTACTTTCTCAACGGTGGCGCTCTGCCCGGAACTAAGTTCGATCCGACGCCACAGAATGTTCTGTATCGAAATGATGGGAACTGGAAGTTCACGAATGTGACTGAACAGGCGGGCGTCGGCGATACTGGACACGGCCTGGGAGTGGCTGCGGCGGACTATGACAACGATGGGGATCTGGATCTGTATGTGAACAACTTCGGGCCAAACGTGCTGTACCGCAACAACGGCGACGGCACTTTTTCTGACGTTACAAGGCAAGCCGGCGTTGCGAATGGCGATCAGGTAGGTGCCGGCGCGTGTTTTCTGGATATGGACGCGGACGGTGATCTCGATTTATACGTGTCCAACTACGTTGCCTTTACGTATCAAAATCATCGCGAAGTCCGGTTCAATGGCTATCCCGCCTATGTTGGACCACTCGATTATGAACCCACAGCCGATACGCTCTATCGGAACAATGGTGACGGTACGTTTTCGGACGTCAGTGCCGAATCGGGTGTTGCCACGCATCAAGGCCCCGGGATGGGGATGATCTGTTTTGATGTTGATCAGGATGGAGATACGGACATCGTGGTCGGCAACGACATGGCCGGCAACTTTGTCTTTCAGAATGACGGCCACGGAAGATTCGAAGAAGTGGGATTGCTGAGTGGGTTGGCGTATGACCTGAGCGGAAAACCGCAGGGAACGATGGGAATCGAATGCGGTGATTACGATAATGATGGACTCTTGGATGTTTTCGCAACTTCTTATCAGCAGGATCTGGCGACACTCTACCGAAATCAGGGCGGAGGTATTTTCGAGGATGTAACGCGCCGCACCGGGTCGGGCGTAGGAACGTTGGAGCACGTCACGTGGGGCTGCGGAATCGTCGATTTCGATAACGACGGTTATCGTGACTTGTTTGTTGCGTGCGGACACCTGCATGACAACGTCGAAAAGTTTGACTCCACAACATCCTATCGCGTTCGGAATCTCGTGTTGCGGAATACGGGCGACGGCCGGTTCGTGGATGTGTCTGCCCAAGCAGGGGATGGACTTCAAGCGGTCTTCAGCAGTCGCGGAGCGGCCTTTGATGATCTCGATCAAGATGGCGACCTGGATGTCGTGATCGTCAACTCACGGGAGAAACCCACGCTTTTGCGAAACGACTCGCCCGGTGATCAGCACTGGCTCCAGGTCCGCCTGCGGGGTGTTCGAACGAACCGGGATGGAGTCGGTTCGATCGTCAGGATTCAGGCCGGTGATTTGACGCTGGTCGATGAAATCCACAGTGGTCGCGGTTATCAGAGTCATTATGGCATGCGATTGCACTTTGGATTGGGAGGCAATCGTCAGGTCGACCGCATCGAAGTCCATTGGCTTGGGGGAGGCGTCGACGTGCTGGAGAACATTCCGGCGGACCAACAGTTGACAATTACCCAGTCAGCCGGCCCTTGACGGCGCGTCCGTTCTCGCGGAGCACTGGCAGAGCCCAGTGGCACCCGCGCGCCGCGTCCACGCAACTCGTTTAACGGCAAGCCGAAGGCGTCGGTGGGTACGCGACAGAAATCGTCGCCTTCGGCTTGCCGTTAAACGAAAAAATTAGACCTGGCGCTGCAAGCAGACCTGGCAAGATTCAGCCACCCCCGTATTCGGAGGTCGTGCAGCTTT
>CAZFWV010000519.1:0-3828 GCA_964522605.1 uncultured Pirellulaceae bacterium | reverse complement strand
TTTTGGCGGGCTCGCGCGCAGCTGGTATGATAAATGCTCGATAGTCTTTCGCTGTGTGACACGTTCCTTTCGCGAGGAGTCTGGTTGAAGAGGTTACCGCAGGCTGACCGAGGGTGTTTCTGCCTGGGGATCGTTACGGGAGGGGCGGGATGCCTTCGAGCAAGAGATCGATGATCCTCAATCCGGCAAAGATCCTGCTCGTGGATGATCATCCATCGGTGCGAGAGGGACTGGCGGCACGAATCAGCACGGAGGTGGATTTGGTGGTTTGCGGCGAGGCCGCAGAGGTCGGCGAGGCTCTCCGACAATTTGAGCTCACAAATCCCGACGTGGTGATCGTGGATCTTTCTCTTCGGGACGGTGATGGACTTGATCTGATCAAGCGGCTTGTGGCGCGTCGGGAACGCGTGCGTACGATTGTCCATTCGATGTACGATGACGCGATGTACGCTCAACGATGCCTCCGTGCTGGAGCAATGGGATATGTAAACAAAGGGGCATCCTCGCTTGAAGTCCTTACCGCCATTCGCCAAGTACTTGAAGGCCGTATTTACTTGAGTGACGAGCTAAGTCGACGGCTACTTCAACAGACTGTTGGGATGAATCGTCATGCGTCCTCAGATCCGATTGACACCTTAACCGACCGACAACTGCAAGTGTTCCGTCTACTTGGAGAAGGTTTGACGACGAGTCAGATCGCTCGCTCTATGCACATCAGCCCGCATACCGTGGAAACACACCGAGAAAACATCAAACGTAAGTTGCAGATTGATAATGTTACCGCGCTCACACGCCTGGCTGCGGAATGGGTCTTGAAGCAAGGGAAATAGAAGAACCCGTCAGTCTTCGTTCTGTGTGGAAGATGTACTGGAATCGTCAGTTTTCGGATCGGTGTCATACTCATTCATGACAGAGCGTTCGAGCATTCCCAGCAGACTTAGTGTGATCAAGGCGAATGCGACGTTCATTCCGGCCAGCAGAAAGTACCCCAGGCCACAAGCAATCCCGTAAGCTCCGACAACCCAGATCGTAGCGGCAGTTGTAATTCCCTTGACCGAGCCACGGGATTGAATGATCGTCCCTGCCCCAAGAAAGCCAATCCCTCCTACAATCCCCTCAATGACACGAAGTGGGTCCATCCGCCCTGCCGCGCCCGCGTCCAGCAGACTTAGGTAAAATTTCAACGTGACCAACGTGAACATGGCGGACCCGAGGCCGACCATCATCTGAGTCCGCAGACCCGCAGGCTTTCCATGTCGCTCGCGCTGCCAGCCTAGTGCCGCCGCGCCCAGAAGAGCTACCAAAACTCGCAGGAACAGGTCACTTGCGGGTGGAAATGTATTCATGTGTCCCGCCGCGAAAAGTTGCGACGCGATCCAATGAGCGCAGCAAATCTGGTTTGACGTCGCCAGGACAGTTGTCGACGGCGTCTACGTTCCGCGGAGGACCAGGATCGGCGGATACGTTCCGTATCGTGACGAATTTCTGCAGGACTTGGGTCTCTGCACGGTCGTCTTTCGGCCGCTGTGGTCACGAGTTGATCCCCTTCGTTGGAGGAGTGTGTTTCAAGAACCACTTTCGAAAATCATGCAGTCTGGAAATGTTGGTTCTGCAAGATGTGAAGAGCAGGATTCACTCTCCCTCTGGTGGAGAAATCCGCTGATCCGAGCGGGCCGAGCAAGGTTCTTGGGGCAGAAAGGTGTTGCTGGGTCCCGCTCAGATCAGGGAAATCAAGAATCGGGGGAAGCACTTCTCTGAGCAACCCCGAGGTGACAAGTGAAGCCCCCAATTCGATTCACATTCTCGAAACGGCAGTACGTGTCTAGGGAGGATAATCCCTAGCCTGCCCCGACTCCGTTTGCGATCTTCAGTTTGCTGACCACCGACGTAGCACCACCCTGACGGGCATTTTCCTTCGCCGCTTCGAGTTCATCCCAATCCTCGACAGTTCCCGTCAAAGTTGCGGTTCCGGCGTTTACCATGACGGTGATGTCGTCACTGTCGACAAACGGACTCCACCATAGCTGGCTTTCAATATCCTCCTTAATTTCCTTGTCGGATTTGGCGGTGTAGTCGTAGTCGATCGTCATACTATTCTGAATGTCGATCACACCAGGCACCGTTGCCGCTGCTTCCTCAGCCTCGCTCTTTACGAACCACGAGTCCACTTCACCCGTCAGATACGCTCTACCGTTGTAGACACTGACTAAGACATCGTAGCGGTTGACATAGGGAGACCGTCGCAACGCATTCCGAATATCGGCCGCGACTTCACTATCGGTTCTTGAGTAGGCGGACCGAACGCGAAGGAAGTTTTTGACGCGCCAGATCCCCAGCACGTCCTGTGCTTCCTCTTCCGCTGCCCGTTTCGCCAATAAGTTGTCGACCGTACCGGTCAGTGTGGCGACTCCGTCGTCGACGGTTGTCGTAACATTGAAGGACTCGACTCGAGGATTCGTCGTCAGCGCTGTCTCAATTGCCTGACGCATATCTTCGTCGGTCCAGCCAACCGTCCAATCGCTCGTGCCTGTACCGGCCCACCATTCGACGTCCAGATCGTTCTCGACGGATTTGACGCCGAAGACCGACCAAGCTTCGGTCTCCGCTTCGTTCTTCTCGGCCGCGCTGCTGACCTTACCGTCGAGAGTTACGTCTCCCTCGTCGACCGTGACCTGGATCAAGCCCGATTTGATGGTCGCGTCAGATCTCAGCCGATATTCAATATCGGACTTGATGTCCGGATCTGTTCGGTCCGTCACTAAGTCATACGTGAGCTGATTCTTCACCAGCTTCACACCTTCGATGCCTTCCGCGACTTCCTCGGCGACAGTCTTTTCCGAATACGAATCGACGTCGCCCGTCAGGGTTACGATCCCGTCATCGACGTTGACCACGACCTCGTACGATTCCGTAACCGGATCGGCGGCAAGAGCGGCAACGATGTCGCCTCGAATTTGCGAATCCAGCCGTACGGGTGGCTTCACAACGATATTGTTGATAACCTCCAATACGCCCTTTGTCGATTCCGCATTGTCCTCGGCCTCCAGCTTCGCGTAGTAGGAGTCGACAGACCCAGAGAGCGTAACGATGCCGTCCTCCGTGGCCACGTCGATTGCATGCGCGGGAACGGCCTCGTCCAACAGTAATTCCGTCTCGACGGCAATCGTAATGTTGCGATCGCCCAGATTCTCCGCGATGTCGCTTTCCGCCGCCCTGACGGCCGGCAGGCAAATGGCGAGAATAAACCCCGCCACCGCAGTGGTGAGATGAGGTTTCCAATTTCTCATGACTTCACTTCTCCTCATCGAATGAATGTCGTATTCCGAGGCGTTGTGAGGTTTCGAGGCTTGAGTCGCATCGCCTCAGAGAATTCGACTCAGGCCGTTCGTGTGGTTGAAAATGCGGGGCACGGATCAGTTAGACCTGCAAAGCCAACCCGCAAATCAAGTACCAAAGCATTTTCCCTGCCGTCGGATCGGACGCCGCTGCGTGAGGGGGCGTACACAAGAACTGCCAACCACGCCACGAGTCGACGCGCTGTCCATTTCCCATTCGATCAGAGGAAACGTCGTGGCTGTCAGGAAATTCCAGGCGACAGACGTCGTCGCTTGCAGAATGGGACGATGACGTCGTGGGGTACGACGGGATGTCATTTCACTTCGACATTTTGTCGGACTGATGCGTGCCGTGCGATCAGGTTGGGTATCGGCTGCCGGCGATGAGAGATCTCCGAGGAGCCTGAGGCTTTGCACGTTCAATCAACGCGATATGCCATCGTCGGAACCAAGAATACTCTGAGGGATGACTGAAACCACTCCGGTATCTTGG
>CAZFWV010000518.1:0-3839 GCA_964522605.1 uncultured Pirellulaceae bacterium | reverse complement strand
CCAGCACGAGCGGATCGGTGGGCAAGAGGCCGGTGAACACTTCGCTGCCGTCGGCGCTGGTGAAGCGCATCGTATCCAGCAAGGTGAAATTACTGAGAGCTCCGGTGACCGGATCCACATCCAGCGAGAATTTTTGCATGCGCGTATCAAAGGGCGTCAGTCCGCCGGCCGGACCCGCATCCGGCACGGCATACATCACACTGCTCACCTGGTCGTACCAGATCGAGGAACCAAAGCCGCCCAAGCGATTGATATAGGCCCCACTGCCCGCCGAGGGCGGAGTCATGTCGGGCGTCTCACCCCACAGCCACACGTCATTGACATATTGAGCCTGCAACGTACCGGTCATGACCAGCCCGCCGCAGAGAGCCAGCAAAAGCAAACAGCTCGTTGTCTTCATCATCTCGACCCTCAAACCTGAAGTCATCGCCCCTGCACGCTTACGCCTTCCTCCATTGTCCCAACGAGGGAAACAAGCAGGAATCGGCATCAGGAGCACCCTGGAACGAAAACAGAACAGCGAACCAGCAACGCGATCATCCATCGCTGAAGGATCCAGAGTCTTTGATCATTGGCAGCTCCCGAGGTGAAACTCATTGATTGCAAATTCAATCGGTGGCTCGTTGATCTCGCGGCCATAGCACACACCATCGACCAGGACGACACGGCAGGCCGTATTGGCCAGTGCATACCATTCGGGCCGATGCGTCTCGCCGGCAAGTCGCTGCACGTGGCTGCGGGATAGACATTCCACGATGCTTTCGGCAAGCAATGCTCGATTGATCGTGTGCGGGTCATTGGTGACAAACTCGCGATCAATGATGGCGCCGAGGATCTCTTTGACGACCACGATCACTCTCCTGTCCGAGAAGGAAAGAAATCCGGCGACTCATTGAAGCCAGCGGCCTGTTCAATTTGTTGTGCTGTGCCTGTGAATCCCGAGGCGTTCGCCGCCGCTCCTGAAAGACTCCAATCCAGACCGATCTCGCGCAGTTCCAACCGGATCTGCTCCAGGTCCCAGAGCTGGACGACATCGTTGAGCGTGAGCGCCGCGAGCAGACTGCCATCGGGAGAAAAGGCCAGGCCCATAATGGTGCGACCCTCTGGGGGCTCGAAAGTCGCCAATTCCTTCCAGGTTGAGGTTTCAAACAGTCGAACACGGCCGTAATCGCAACGGATGGCGAGCATGCTGCTGTCCGCCGTAAACGCCGCCGGACCGAAAAAGGGCTCTTCGTGGTCCCGTTGCTCCGTTCCATAGACTCGGTGCACGACCTTCCAAGTACCGACTTGGTAGATGCGACACTCTTGTTCTGTGCTGATGAGCAGCCACCGTCCTGTGGGATCGAAGAGGGGCCAGAACACGCGGGCCTCGGGCCATAGGTCAGTGATCGCGTTCTGTTCGTTCTGAGTATCCCAAAGGGTGGTCCCCACACCGGCTCCTGTTCCGGCGACAACCCAGCGACCATTCGGGCTGACAGAAACGAAGCCTGCTTTATTTGGAATCTGGGGAGATATTTTCGATTCTTGAGTCAGCAGGTCACACCAGATGATTCCCCGCGCGCTCAGGGCCGAGAGGAATCGGCCATCCGGGCTCAGACTGCATCGATACGTCACATCCCGGGGCGTGTTTGCCAGTGGCTCGGCGGCACCGAAACGGATGGAATCGTGATCCGCATTCTCCTGGAGCGGCCATCGCTGAAGCCCGGCCGATGAACTGGTGATCAGACTGCTGTCGTACGGCTGGAATACTGCACCCCAACAAGCATCCATTTTCATCCGCGCAAACTCTCGGCCCTCAACTAAATTGAAAAGGTGGAGGCCCATGGTGCTGGCGCACGCGAGCATGGGGCCGTCCGAATCAAAGGCGATGCTGAATCGCTGAATGTCATGCGGCGCGGAGATCGGGAGCCAACGGAAGGTCTTGCTTGTGTGGACCTCCCAAAGGCTTGTTGCGTCCCGCGACTGCCGCACCATCGTACGCTCGTCGGGGCTCAGGCCGATCGTCCGAGTAACACTTGGGATCTCGAGCAACTGTAGACCGGCGGCGGCGTCCCACAGTTTGCGAGATCCGTCCCAGGCGCCCGAATACAAACGGTAGCTTCGGGGCCAGAATACGGCGTCGACACCGTACCATTGATGACCGCGTAACGTGCTTCTTTGCTGCCAGGTCTCCGTGTCCCAAACATGGATGTTGAAGTCATCGCAACTGACTGCCAACAGCCGGCCGTCAAAACTCCACATTGCCAGCCGGATGACGTCTGGATGGTCCAACACCTTGTTGTCGCCCGTCTCGACGTCTCGAATATGAACTTCCCGACTTCCACTGTAAACCACAGCCAACTGGCGACCGTCGGCCGCGAATCGCATTCGCAGCGGCATCTCCGGTCCTGCTGACAAATGGTAAAGTTGTTCCCCCGACGCCAGATCCATCACGTGGATGCCCTTATCGGCGTCGCTGTAGCCAATCGCTCGACTGTCGGGCGTGAATGTGACGGACATGTACCCGGGTAGTACGGGAATGTCCCGGATGATCCGCTGTTCATCGAGATCCACAATACGGTAGAAGTCGGATTGGGAACGAGCGGCCAAGTACCGCCCGTCCAAACTGAATTCACTGCTATACTGGCGGAAGGCGAAGTCACCTTGCGCCTCGATCCAGTCGACTCTCTTGCCGTCCGAAAAACGGTATAGATGAACGTTGCCTCGCGGATCCGCGCAAAGGCAGTACCGCAGGCGGCTGTCGATTAGAAGGAGTTCGCCGCCGACAGAGATGTCTCGGTCACGCCGAATGTCGACCGGTAAAGCGCTGCAGGCAATCCACTCGTTCCGCAACTCCAGCAGGCCTGGATCACCAGGGGCCAGGCCGGCCAATAACCCGGCCGCCTTGCACAGCGAGTCCAGGCTCCGAAATCGGTACCCGGCCTGACGGGTCTGGCGAAGCGCTTTCGCCTGGTCCACATACGAACGCCAGAGTGCTGCTGCCGCTTCAGTTGTCTTGATGTCGGCGATCTTGCGCAACGATCGTTCCCGGATCCACATGGCGGGCGCAATGACCGCTGCCAGGAGCAATAGGATCAGCATCAATCGAACGATCTGTCGGTGGCGGCGTGACCATTTGGCCAGTCTCAGCAACAGCCCAGGGCGTCTTGCCATCACCGGTTGATCGTCCAGGAATCGCTGCAGATCGTCCGCCAACTCTTTCGCTGTGGCGTAACGTTCCGTAGGATTCTTCGCGATTGCCTTCAGGACGATTGTTTCCAATTCGGACGGTAACGAGCGATTCAACCGTCGCAGAGATACCGGCTCTTCGATCGCGATTTGACGATGAAGTTCATCTCGATTGTTACTCGGGAAGGCGGGCTTTAAGGCGAGAAGCTCGTAAAGCGTAATCCCGAGAGAATAAATATCCGTGCGATGATCCACGACGGCCCGTTTGGCTAACACCTGTTCGGGGCTCATGTACCGCAGCGTGCCAATGAGGTCACCAGTCAACGTAACCTCCGGTCGGTTCTCCATGCGGGCAAGGCCAAAATCGGTGACCCATAACTTCCCACGGGGATCCAGGATTAAGTTGGACGGTTTGATGTCGCGGTGGATCACCCCCTGTTGATGTGCACAATCCAGAGCGTCGGCAACTTGAATCCCGAGCTTGGCAACGGTGCGGAAGAACTCGGTGTTGTGGAGAGAACCAACCGCGGAACACAGCGCATTCGCCGGATGGACAGAATTGTCTGCCGCATCTGTCTCGTCCGATCGTGTCGATGCTGAGTGCGTGGTTGGCGGGAAAACGGTCGTAACCGCACCTACATCCTCGCCTGTCTGCTGGCTCGAATTATCGG
>CAZFWV010000517.1:0-3853 GCA_964522605.1 uncultured Pirellulaceae bacterium | reverse complement strand
CCTCCAGCCTCCAGCCTCCAGCCTCCAGCCTCCAGCCTCCAGCCTCCAGCCTCCCCTCCCAAAAAATACTCCTCTTCCGCTAAGCGGACGATTTCCGACATAATCCGGCGCGCCACGCACTTGCCGAATTACTCACTGTCTTAGTCGGAATGGACACGGATGTCCGATCGAACGACCGACATCACCGATCAACTGGGGCAAAGGATCGCGCTGTATCGCCCGCTGCCGCCTTCGCGGAGGCAGGTCCGCTGGACGATCGGCGTGATCGTGCTGTTGTCACTCGCAGCGGTTGGCTCGACGTGGCAGGGGATTGGGCAGCCTTGGATCCTGCTGTTTTTCATCGGCCTACTGACCTCAATTGGGATTCACGAGTGGCGCGTGCGACGACCGCGGGAAATTGAGCTGTTCCAGCGGGGGATCGTCTGGTCCCTTGGGCGTCGCCGGCGGGTCATCTATTGGAATGAGATCCGAGAGGTCTACCGAACGCGGCGCCGCACTGGTCGGGACCGCCAACTTGCCTGGTCCTGTCGAATCGTACGAAATGACGGACGCGAATGGCGGTTGGAACAGTTCGAGGATCTTGGCGTTCTTGGTGTGCGTATCGAAACGGCTGTGACGCACCAGTTCCTTCCCACCACGGTGCAGGCATTCCGCGAAGGATTCCCGGTTCGGTTTGGTCGTCCATTGACATTCCGTCGCAACGGCGTTCAGGTCAACTCGAAGTTGTTCGCCTGGCACAGCGTGCGCGAGATTGCTTTGGAGGAGGGGCGCGGACTGCGAATCGTCGGGGCAACAGACAAGACCGAGGTCATTCACTTGACCGCGGCCCAGGTTCCCAACTTGGGCATGGTCGCAGCGTTTCTGGAAGCCATCCGCGCACAAGCCGCATCATCCGAGTCGAGTCACCCGGAGGTGGAGTCGACATCAACTTCCGACTCGGATCTTCTGGCCGGGCCGGATGGGATCCCATCGCGGGGAAACGATCCGAGCGAGTTGCTCTTGGCAGGCTTTGAGTGGGACGACATTCAGCGCGTCCTGCAAGGTGAAGTTACTCTGGAAGAACTACTCGCCCGCGGTCCACGACACCGCCCACGTCATCCACGTTGAGCGGTTTTGGCTAACGTCTTGGCACTGCCCTCAGACCATCAACTGGGGTTCGATCGTTTCCGTGCGAGAAGACTGACGCTCGTGATGGGCGAAACCAAGCCGTAGCAGCCAGCGCTGGATGGAGTATACCCACGCGGTGGAGACGCCGGCATGAAGCCCCAATAGGATCGCGCCCAGCACGCCGAATGTGAGCGGTCGATAGTGTCCGCCGGGACGAAACGGAGTGCCCTCGCCCAACACGGGGCGCGTGGTGGGTGCGAGCGGAAACCCAAACTGTTCGGCGAGCTGACGCACCTCGACGAGATGAATGATCGGTCGACCTTCTCGCGCGAAACGGGTCATCACACAGTCCGCATCGGGCCCCGCATGTGGCAGACTTCGGTTGAGGCCTGCGCGGTAGAGATGCCGAGCCGCTTCGCCGCCGGTGGAAGCCACGCCACCTCCGACGTTGATGTACGCTTTGATTTCCTGATGACCAGCCAGTTCCGTGAAGCGGTCGATCCGTTGCTGTACGGCTTCTTCGCGCGTCGTCGAACGCATCAGCGGGATTTCGTTGCGGGCAATCGCCGCTTCGATGCACTCAATCGCTTGCGGCGACAGTCCCAAGCCGCGGTCGGCCGCCCCACCGAGCGACACTGCAGCAGACCGCAGTGACAACAATCCGCGCCGTCGCAGACAGTTCTCCATATCGAGCCAGAAAAAGTCTGGATGGTTGGCTCCGTACTGGGACGAGGTCGCACTGGCCAGGATAATCGGTCGCAGCTCCATCGTTTCCACAGCAGCGCAAACGGCCAAATTCATCGCCGGGAAGGATCCAGACCAGCCAATCGCCACCGTATCGCCCGGGCGAACGCCGGCCTGATCGAGCAACTCGACGACTGCGGCCGCGAAGTTCGGGTTGCACGAGGTTTGTTTCGCCCGTAATTCTCCCGGCCGAGTCGTCACGAGAGACATCGGTTCGCCGATCAACCCACACCGCATCGGATCGAACTGCGGGTCAATCGCCAAATTGCGCCGCAGGCGCTCCTGGCGTACGGCGTACATCAGTTGATCGGCTCGTTCGGCGGCGCGCCACTTGAGGGCAACGGTTCGCTCCGAACGGGGCGGGGGAACGGATTCCACCAACCAAAGTCCCAACAAGGCCAACGCACTTGCGGCAAGCAAGAAGCTACGTGAAACTTTCCGCGGTCGCCAATACAGGCTCTTCATGAGAGGGCCTCCATGCCAATCAAAATCAACACCAGACGCACAACGACGGACGAAGTCAGCAGCGGGGACCACGTCTCAACCCATCCCTGTCGATCCATCCACAGCGCAATCAGGCCCGGAATGATGTAGCCGATGACGCAGAAAACACCCCAACTCGGCGAGCCGGTCATCGGGCCGCCCGTCGACCAACTCCCTGGGGCCGAAGCGAAGACCCACTCTCCGCCGATCCACCCACCGAGCCAGACGGGAATGCTGCGCAACAGCCAGCCGAAGAGAAAGCCGAACAGTACCATCATCACAACGCGCCGGCGCCCATAGATGATGGCGAATCGAGCCAACAGCCGCACCGCTCCGAACGTGAGTGCGGCAGTCAGCAGTGTTAAGAGAACCGGCAATGGCTGATGCAGATGCAGCGCCAAGTATCCAGGCACAATCATTCCACCGGCTGACAGTCCGTAGAGTTCGGTGAACAATAGACTGACGACCAATCCAATCGCGATTGATACGGTGACACTATCCATCAGGCAGCCTTTCGCAGCAGCAGATCGTTGGAGACGGACACGACGTGGGGACGGGCAGAACCAGGTCGCGTAACCGACGGCTCAACCAGATGGAGATGTCGGAAGTGATCGACCAACTCCATGCCGGGACCGGAGATATTTCCCATCCCCATCACGAGAGCATTCGGTCCCGCCAACTGACGTAGCGTGGGCAACAGTGCCGCGGCTGACTGGTGTTCGGCACAAGTGATTGCCGAAGGGGCGACTCCCAGGCGGGACGCCCGCTCGGCGAACAACTGCGTCGCACTCCCAACCGCCAGATAGTGGTCCGCGGGTGTCCATTGGCGACAGGCTTCCGCGAGTTGGCGGGAACGATCCGGCCGATCGGCGCGGCAGTTCACCACCGCGACCGTTCGTCGTCCTGTTCCGTACCGCTGCAGGATCATCTCCCATATCTTGCCGGTCGATTCGGGATCATTTGCGGCGAATCCATTCACGAAAACGACGGATTGTCCGGAATCCTGCGTGTGGAAGACGGTCATCACGCCCGCATCGGGCTGCGCCTGCCACATGCCCCGCAGAGCCGTCTGACGATCGACTCCCAAATCCGTACAAACGCGCAGTGCCAGAGCAACATTGTCGGGGTGCTCAACGTAGGGAAACCGCTCCAGCTCATCCCATGTCACATCGGCGACGTCATCGTCGTCGATCGGAATCACCTGGCACTGTCGGTCTTGGGCAGCTTGGCGAAAGACCGACAGATGTCGCTGTTCCGCTGTGAACAGTCGCGTACCCACCGGTACAGTCCCCGCGAGTGCTCGGGCTACGTCTTCGACATGCGGTCCCATTACATCCAGATGGTCGGCACGCGCGTTCGTGATCACTCCGTGCGTGGCCTGAATCAGTTTCAGTTCGCAGAGCGACTGGAGTGACGGTTGCAGTGCCATGCACTCCACGACGAGCGCATCGACCTCCATTTGTGCCGCGGCACGGACAACGCGCAGCTGTTCGATGACGTTCGCTCGAGATGGTCGAAA
>CAZFWV010000516.1:0-3863 GCA_964522605.1 uncultured Pirellulaceae bacterium | reverse complement strand
GCGACGGGATTTGTCGGACGTCATCTGGTAGCACATCTCTTGCACGCCGGACATACGTGCCGTTGTTGGTATCGTCCGGCGAGCGATCGTCGTGGATTTCCCCGAGACGCCCCCTTGGAATGGGTGTCGGGTCAGCTGAATGATGAACCATCGACGGGTGCTCTGGTTGAAGGTTGTCAGGCCGTTGTTCACGCGGCGTTGGATCGACCAGGCGAAGGATTTCGCGGAGCCGAGGGAGACCTGGTTGACTTCGTCGAGCGGAACGTCGTGGGGACCATTCGTTTAATTGAGGCAGCGCGACGGGCCGGCGTCGAGCGATTCGTCTTCATCTCGACCTGTGCGGTTCATGAGGAGATCTTAGAGGACCGGCCGCTGGATGAATCGCATCCCCTTTGGCCTCGAACGCATTATGGGGCTCACAAGGCGGCCATCGAGAAGTTCGTACACAGTTACGGTCTGGGGGATGGTTTTCCCATCTGCGCATTGCGGCCGACGGGCATCTATGGAGTCGATCGGCCGCTGGCACGCAGTAAGTGGTATTCACTCGTTCGGACACTCCTGCAGGGAGATCCGGTGGAGTGCCGTCGCGGGGGAAAAGAGGTTCACGTGACCGACGTTGCACAGGCTGCGGCACTCTTGCTGGAAGCGCCCCAGGTAGCGGGACACGCGTTCAACTGCTATGACCGATATGTGTCCGAGTACGAAGTTGCCGAGATTGCGGCCGAACTTGCGGATGTTCCCGCCTCGATTCAGGGAGAACGGACACGACCCAAACATGAAATCCGCACCGACAAGATTCAGCAGCTGGGAATGCAGTTTGGGGGGACCCCGCTGCTGCGAAGAACGATCGGCGAAATGATCCAACAGATTCGGACAAAGTGATTCGAAACGGGGGAAATTGTGAATCGATCAGTGACTCTGCAATTCGTTCGATCCAGTCGGCTCTTCTGGGGTCTGTTGACCGCCGTGGGAATGGGAATGACGGGGATCGGAATCGGCGTGAGCTCCGCGGCCGAGGACGTGAGCGCGGAGTCTACGGCTGTCGCCCTGTTCGACGGTCAAACGCTTCATGGATGGCGAAAAGTCGGCGGCGGCGCCACCTATGAGGTCGAAGACGGCTGCATTGTGGGGCATGTCGGGCCGGGTGCGAATACGTTCTTGCGTACCGAAGATACGTACCGCAATTTCATTCTGCGCGTCCAGGTCAAGCTGGATGTGCCGGGGAATTCGGGCATCCAAATCCGCAGCCATCAGCGAAATGGCGATGGACGTGTCTTCGGATATCAGGTCGAAATCGATCCGTCGCCGCGCGGTTGGTCCGGCGGAATCTATGACGAGGGACGCCGGGGTTGGCTGTACCCGTTGAGGGACCAACCGGAAGCGCAGAGCGCATTCCACCGCGAAGAATGGAATCAGTACGAGATCCGGGCCGAGGGACCGTGGATTCGCACTTGGGTCAACGGTGTTCCTTGTGCGGATCTGATCGACACGATGGATGCCGAGGGCTTTATTGCTCTGCAAGTTCATGCGGGTCAGTCGGGGCAGATTCGTTGGCGTGACATCCAACTCGAGACGCTGCCCGACACGCCGTGGGAACCGCTGTGGAATGGGACCGATCTGACCGGATGGGAGGCGATCGGCGGAGGGCAATGGACGATCGAACAGGAAGACGGCGCCGTGATTCACGGTGTGTCCGCTGCCTCGGAACCGCGTCATGGCCACCTGATCACGACACGCCCCTATCGGGATTTCGCGATTCGGCTGCAGTACAAGGCGAAAGTGGGAAACAGCGGGTTGTATTTTCGTGTGGAGCCGGGTGGGGATGCTGGAGTCCTGGGTTTCCAGGCGGAAATCGACGCGCAACGCGACGCCGGTGGCCTCTATGAAACGGGTGGCCGAGCCTGGGTGGTTCAGCCGTCGGCTGAAGATGTCCAACGCTGGTTTCGACCCGGTGAGTGGAACTCCATGTCGGTTGTGGCTCTCGGCGATCGGATTGTCGTCCAGGTGAACGGCCGGACGTCGGCCGAACTGCGGGACGATCCCGGACGGCGTGAGGGCTACATCGCGCTTCAGTTGCACGGTGGTCAGGAGATGGATGTCTTGTTTCGTGCGATCGAGATCATGCCTCTCGATGCGCTGATCGGGGAGCCGTAGTGTGGGTGCGGATTCGTCGACATCTCCGTCTCCTGGCCCGCACGTTGAGGCGTCCTCCTCGCTCGATTTGGCGGCACTCAAGAAGCTCGGGCTTCGCAACGATCAACTCGCGCTGATCGTTGTGGACCACGGGTCGCGGCGGGAGGCGAGCAACCAGTTGTTGATGGATGTCGCTGAAGGCCTGCGGACGGCGACCGGTTTGCCGATTGTGGAGCCCGCGCACATGGAGTTGGCGGAGCCTTCGATTGCCACGGCGTTCGGTCGCGCGGTGGAGCAAGGTGCGCAGCTGATTCTCGTCTTTCCGTATTTTCTCGCACCGGGTCGGCATTGGCAGGAGGACATTCCTCGACTGGTGAATGAGGCAGCTCAACGCTTCCCTGGGGTTCAGCATCTTGTGACGGCTCCTTTAGGATTACATCCGCTGATGCTACAGATTATTCAGCAGCGAATCACACAATGTCTGGCGCGTGCACTCGGCGATCCATCGACCTGCACCGTTTGCGATGAACGTTCACGCTGCGAAATCTATCGAGTCGGCTTTTGAAGAAAGATCTTTCGCGCATGTCGCGTTCGGACTGGAAGTCTCAGTATCCGTTTTCTTCCCGCTGGCTTACTCTGCCCGCGGGCCGCTACCATTTTCTGGATGAGGGACAGGGCGAGCCGCTGCTGATGGTTCATGGGAATCCCACTTGGTCTTTCTACTGGCGGCGACTTGTGCTGGCGTTTCGGGATCGGTTTCGAGCCGTTGCGCCGGATCACCTTGGTTGTGGCTTGAGCGACAAACCACAGGACGGCAGGGCTGCAATCCAACGGAGTGCTGAAACAACATCTTCTCCGCATCCAGTGCAGCGAACGACCTACACCCTTCAAGATCACATTGACCGCCTCGTGTCGTTGATCGATCACCTGAATCTGGAACAGATCACCCTATTGGGGCATGATTGGGGTGGGCCGATCGGATTGGGGGCCGCGCTGGCACGGCCCGAACGCTTTCGGCGGTTCGTTCTCTTGAACACGGGAGCTTTTCCTCCGCCCTACATTCCCGCACGGATTCGGGTCTGCCGCATTCCCCTGCTGGGTCCTCTCGCCGTGCGGGGCCTGAACCTCTTTTCCCGGGCGGCCTTGCGGATGGCGGTGGCCGATCCCAAAACCGTTTCGCCGGAATTCCGCGCGGGGATGCTCGCCCCCTACGACAGTTGGCGGAATCGAGTTGGTGTCTTGCGGTTTGTTCAGGACATTCCCGCATCGCCGGCCCACCCCACGTGGCAGACGCTCGAGCGGATTGAAGAGGGGCTGACGCAATTGTCGACGCGTCCCTTTCAGCTGATCTGGGGCATGCGTGACTGGTGCTTTACTCCCGAGTGCCTGAGACGACTCCGCGAGCGAATTCCCAACGCCCATGTCGTCGAGCTGCCGGAAGCGGGGCATTGGGTGGTCGAAGAAGCCCACGACCAGGTGCGAGCCGCGCTGGAGTCGTTTTTTCATGCGACACCGTCCCCGTGCGACAGGACCGCAACCCGTGGTAGTCGGTAGTCTGTGGTCTGGAGTCCGCAGCCTCCAGCCTATACGCATCGCTTCCATCGGTCGCTCGAATTCGTGCCGAAAGAACAACATTTTCACCGTTAGCAGTGCAAGGCGCAGAGCGGCAGGGCCACAACCAAAGGGGGTGCTGCCGCGCTCGGCGCAATGGGTGTGCCACTGGCTTTGCC
>CAZFWV010000515.1:0-3866 GCA_964522605.1 uncultured Pirellulaceae bacterium | reverse complement strand
GATCACCGGGCGGCGACGATTGATTCTCCACTTCCAACGCGCCCAGCAATCGATGCACCTCAGTTCGCAGTTCCCCGCTGAATCGGTTGTAGATCATCCCGGTCATTGCAGACGAGGACCACGGAACCGATTCGAAAAAACTGAATCGTGCAGTCAAGATGACCACTCGTTCCCGCTCGGATTCCAACTCCCGCGTTCGCCACACTTCAGGACACGATAGCCCTGTCCAAGTTCTTGGCAGGAACGGACAAATTCGTCGGGTGTTGCGGTGTTGAAGGTAAACATGTCGTAATGGCAGGGAACGACCATCTTCGCCCCGATCTCATGCGCCAATCGGGCAGCTTCCGCTCCCCAAAGATTGCCGGAAACGCGTCGCTCCGGCGCTCGCCCATTGATCGGCAACAGGGCGACGTCAATCTTGAATTCGCGCAGTCGCTGGACCATCCCGTCGTACAAGATCGTGTCTCCACTGTGATAGACGCGCACATCGCCGCATCGAACAACATACCCCAGATAGTGACATCGCCCGTGATCATCTCGGTCCACCGATTCGTGCGCTGCGGGCACCGCGTGAATCTCAAAGGGCGGCACACCACGGGACTGCCCGTCGTCGATTGGCGTCAGACGCGAGGGTGCAACCTGAAGCCGATTGGCGGCAAATTCTAGATTCGCCGCGGGAACGATCAGCGTGATCTGCGGATTGACTTCCAGCAGAGGCCCGAGCGTTTCGGCATCCAGGTGATCGGTGTGGTTATGACTGGAGGTCACCGCGTCGATGAAATCCAACCGCGACGGATCGATGACCAATTCCGTCATCCGCTCGTGCGGCTTATCCGTATCCGCATACTTTCGTGTCAAAGAGTCCGACAAGTAGGGATCGAGCAACAAGTGGTGTTCGTTCCACTGCAGCAGAAACCCGCTTTGGCCCAGCCACCAGAAATGCAGGACTTCCGTTTCAGCACGAGCCTGTTGAATATCGGCCAGGAGTGCGTCATGCGAGAGGACAGGCTGGATCACAGTCCCAACTCCTGGCGAACTAAATGGACGCCATCAACCATGTTGTGGAGTTTTTTCCGAGCGGCCCAGCGAGCCGTTTGACTAAACCCGCAATCGGGTGCCAGAGATAGTCGATCGGCAGGAACATACTGAAGGCAGCGACGAACGCGCTGCACGATATCGTCGACCGTTTCGATATAGTAGCTCTTCACATCAATCACTCCGACCGAAACGTCCACGCGCTCCGCAATCGACTGAATGATCTCTAACTCGGCAAACTCGCGGCTTGCCATCTCCAGGTGCATCTCATCGACGCGCAGCTTGAGGAACGCCGGGAACATCGGCTGGTATCGTCGAGGTCCCACGGCGCGGCCCTTGTAATTGCCGAAGCACAGATGGGTCGACAGGCGACACTTGCCCACAACCGGCTCGACAGTCCGGTTGAAGATGTCGACCAACTTGGCCCCGTCTTCGCGATACGCATAGCAACTCATTGATGGCTCATCGACCGTAACTTCCTGGCAACCGGCTTCGACCAATGCGATCAACTCGTTCCGAATCAAGGGTAGCAGTGCCTCGGTAATCGCAAAGCGATCGGGATACGTCGGGCAAGGCACCAATCGTCCGCTCATCGTAAACGGTCCGGGCACACTTGCTTTCAATACGGGACCGGCGGGAGCCAGTCGACGAAGCCTGCGAAATTCTTCGACCGCGCCCAGACCTCGAGGCGCCTCGAGCGGGCCCACAATCCGGTGTTTACCGCGTTGGTCGTGTGCCGGGGGACCAAAACGCCGCGGGCTGGCCGACTCCAGCTCAATCCCTTCCAGGTAACCGTAGAACGACAGATTAAAGTCCAGTCGCGTCTGCTCACCGTCCGTAATCACATCCAGGCCGGCGGACGTTTGATCGTGAATCGCGGCGATCACCGCATCATCCTGCATTTCCGCAAGATCATCGCTGCCAAACTGGTCGAGGTGTTGGCAGGCGAACTCCAACCAGCCGGGAAATGGGTAACTGCCGATCACCGTCGTACGTAATGGAATCGGTTGCATCTTGGATTGCCTTCCGCGTTGAATTATTCCGACGGTACCCCCAAATTCTCGTACAGTCGAGCCATGCGCCGGGCGTGTTCATCATAGGCCGCTTCGAACAGTTCCTGCGATCGTTCCGCGCCGACACGGCAGCTGGCGGTAAGCACCTTGGGTGGCTGGCCGGCCTGAACTAAACGATTCGCCACTTCCGCTTTCAGGCAGTTGATGAGCACACAGCTTCCAACGGTCGAGGCGGGTGCCACCGGCGTATCGAGTCCGGGGATCTCGACGACCGCGTCGCCCGGCGGCGCACCGCCGTCTAATACCAAGTCGGCACAGTCGGTGAGTTTCAACCCATCCGGATGTCGACTCGCGCTCGCATCACAATGCTGTCGACTGACAACGGCCACGACTTTGATGCCCGTGCGGCGAAAGATCTGCGCGATTTCGATCGGCACAACGTTGCAGCCGCCCGACGATACGACGAGTGCAGCATCTTGCGCCGAAAGGTCGAAATTTCGCAGGATCCGCTCCGCCAGGCCACTCTGATTCTCCAAGAACATCGCCTGTCGCTGTCCGTTGGCTCCCGTCACCAGATTATGAAAAGTCAACGAAAGTTCAACGATCGGATTGAAACCGGGAAATGAGCCGTACCGGGGCCACATTTCCTCCACGGCAATCCGACTGTGTCCGGCGCCGAACAGATGAACGACACGTCCCGCCAGGATCGCCCGACTGAACCAATCGGCTGCCTGCTCGATCTGGGGCCGCTGCGCCGCAACGACGTCCAGGATCCGTCGACAGGTCTCCACATATTGATCCGCTGGCGAGATGGACATGAACCACTGGCTCCCTAGTGCGAAGAATCCCCTTCACTGACCGACCAACCACCGTCGATCGCCAGCACCTGACCGGTGACAAAGCGCGATTCATCCGAAAGAAAGTACACGACGGCCTGATCCAGATCCGACGGCTGTCCCGCTCGACCGCCATCGAGCGGCTGCTTCGACCGAATGTATCGCATCGTCGCTTCGTCCTGTACGGCCCGCTGGGCCATGGGCGTGTCGATCAGGCCGGGAGCGAGCAAGTTGAAGCGAATCTTGTGCGGTGCATAGTATGATGCAGCGGCTTTCGTCAGGCCAATCGCTCCCGCCTTGGCAGCGGCGTAACTGTGAGTCGCGAACCAATTGGGCGAGGGCGAAGAAGCCAACACCGAACCCACATTGAGAATGGATCCACCGGTTGCTTGCTTGAGCAGTTGACGAACCGCGGCGCGGTTGGAGTAGAAGAGCGAGTCGAGGTTCTGCCGAAGTGTATACTGCCAACCTTCGTCCGTTACTTGATCGAGCGGACCATCGCCGGCCCGCCGTCCACTTCCTCCGGCAACGTGAAATAACCCATCGAGACGCCCGAAACGCTGCACAGCCAGATTCACGGCCTCGACGGCCGTTGCTGGCTGACTTGCATCCCCGGCAATCCAGCCGACATCCGCAGCGATATCCGCCACTGCTGTGGCTGCCGATTCGCATTCGCCCTCGGTGCGACCGACCAGAACCAGGCAGGCCCCTTCCGCGGCGCAGGCAACCGCAGCGGACCATCCGATTCCTGACGTTCCCCCGACAATGACGATCGATCGATTTTCCAGACGTTTGTGTTCCACGTCCGCCCATTGTCGGGCCGCAACACACTTCGTCAACCAGCCCGCCCGGGCAAACACCATGGAGCGTCTTCGTAGCCGGATTCGTGAGAATTCGGACTGCGGCGCCCTACGTCCTCAATTTCGTCGTCGCCTGGGGCATCACCTTGGTTGTTAAGCACAAGTCGAGCGGGTCCAAGGAT
>CAZFWV010000514.1:0-3888 GCA_964522605.1 uncultured Pirellulaceae bacterium | reverse complement strand
CTGCTCGGCCTGGCCGGCCTGATCGGTTTGACGCGATGTCGGAACCGTTGAATTCCCCGGAATGACGGTTGAGCAGAGAACCGGCAGACAAACTGGATCGGCGCGCGTCTTCCGACGCCGCCGAGATGAGGAGACTGGAGACTGGAGACTGGAGACTGGAGACTGGAGGCTGGAGAGAGTCGAATCAAGACGCGAGCGAGAGGATATCGCGTTGAGGTTGGACTTCAGGAGCAGAAGCAACCACGGACTCGACGGAGGGGACGGATCGGTACGGATCGATCCGCGGTGATCCGCTTGATCCGTTTGATCCGCGGTTCCTCTTCTTGGACTTTGGTTCCGCGGCCAGTCGACTTCCTCTCGACGTACGGAAACCGATGCGAGGACACCGCGGCACACATCAAGCGAAGTCATCTGACTCGTTGAATGCGGATACCCATTGCGTCGGAACAGCTCGCAAACCAACCTGTCGCATCAGCAACAGCACGAGCGCAAGAGTGATGAACTGCGTTCCGTGCGTCCAGACGAGTGGCGATACTCGCATTCTCCCGGCAGCAACCAACCAACCGAATAAGTACGTTTCCACACACATGATCAGGAGGAACCAAAGCCCAGCGAGCCCCATCCAACGAACGATGACATGAGGAACTAGCACGGCCAGAATGAGCGGCACAGCGGCCAGTACCTGGCAGATCGACGTCACGAGGTAGAACCAGGCAAGTTGCCGCCAGAAAGCGATGGCGTCCAGTGAATCCAGCTCCGCACTCAGGGAATTCTCAATCGCCAAGTAGCGGCCGAACGCCATGCCAATCGCTACGATCGCAGTGACAATCAGAAGTCCTCGGATTCCGAATTGAACGCGGTCGTCGGAATTCACATCCACGTCCCCCTGGTCCGGACTCATCAACACCAGACCAATGCGGCGGCGCAGCAGCAACAGGGGCAATTGCGTCGCCAACCAGATGGTCCAGTACACACCACACATCAGGCCTCCGATCAAGCCGATCCCCAGACGCCCATAAAAGGCGGAGTGAGACAACCACACGAGCGCGACGAGGATCGTTGCCTGCAAAGTCCGTCGGGAGGCGGGCGACGACGCCAGGGCGGACCAGACAGCAGCCAGCGCCATTTGGCTGAAGCCCAACCCAAGGGCCAGGGAGCTGATGGTCTCATAACTCCCCAAGGATCTGGGAATCGTGGCAATCACGAAGTTGGACACCGCGATCGCGATGAGAGTCGCGGCGAGCATCACCGCCGGCTGCCGTCTCATCCTTGATTTCGCTTCAGGCCACATGGCAGCTCCCAGATCTTGTTTCGTCAGAGCGCGGATCCCGTCACCCCGTTTCCCCGGAAAGACTTGCCCGCTGCGAGAAGTCCTGCTAGGACATACGTTTTACCGTGTCTCCGGAGGCCTCGGCCATGGTCTTCCCCATCAGCGATGACAATTCCGATCGGACGTCCTTTCCCGTGGTCACGGTCGCCCTGATCGCGCTGAACGTGCTCGTCTTTGTCTTGTTTCAAGGGATGGGTACAAATGCGGAATTCACATACGCCTTTTCCACCGTACCCGCCGAAATCACCTCGGGTCGGGACATCGTGACCGAGGGCCAGGTCGAATGGGTCCAGACGGCCGGCGGCCCCCAGCAGATTGAGATGCCCGGGCTGCAACCGACGCCTGTCCCCGTCTATTTCACCTTGTTCACATCCATGTTCATGCACGGGGGAATCGCGCACCTGTTAGGAAACATGTGGTTCCTGTGGATCTTTGGCGATAACATCGAGCAGGATCTGGGGCGCTTTCGGTACCTCGTTTATTACCTCCTGTGCGGGCTGCTCGCTTCACTCACCCATGTGGTAATGAATGCGAGTGGCGAGTCGTCGATGATCCCAAGCCTCGGTGCTTCCGGCGCAATTTCCGGCGTCATGGGCGGTTACCTGGTGCTCCACCCGCAGCGGAAAGTCACCGTCCTGCTGTTCCGTCTGATCACGCAGGTCCCCGGTTATGTCGCCGTCGGCATCTGGTTCCTGTTTCAGGTGGTGAGCAGCCTCGGTGTGCTCGGCGGTTCGGGCGGGGTCGCCTACGGTGCCCACATCGGCGGCTTCATTGCGGGAGCCGCCCTCGCCAAACCGTTCATGATCGGCCGAGCCCGGAATGAACGAGTTCCCTGGACGCAGCGCGACGTCTATTACGACGCTCGCTAGCATGACTCCCCCACGGCGGGGTGCCCCGTTTCCAAGACCGATCCCCCACCTAAACTCCGCCGCGCCGCCAAACATTGCCTGTCCCCGCGTTGGCCATTCTCGCTCCACCTGTGCTAGCTCCGTCTAGCGCAGGCCGCCATGACACATCGCCTGTCCTGGCGTTGGCGGCGGTACTGCGACGAGGGCACTGCAGATCATCGATCCGATTACTGGACTTTTGTGTACCCCCTGGTTATATTGCCCGCATGGTTCTAGACGTGGGTCAATTACCTACCTCATTTGGCCCATGAGGTAGGTTTTTCGCCTACTGCGCCGTTCTTCCCACCCTCTCGGACACGATTTAAAGGTCACACCCATGAGATGGCTCGCGACGTGCTTTTTCCTCCTCGCTACCACCTGCTCGATGGCATTCGCTGCCGACTATCCGATTGCCGGAATCGATCCCCTGTTCTACGTGCAGGAGGGTTGGCAATGGGGCGCATACGCGGATGAAGAAAGTGAGATCAACGCCAGCGATGCAGGCATCGTTCTGAATATCAACCCGGCAGCGGAAAGCGATTGGCCTGGAACAACAAACGGCGGATTGGGCGTTTCGTTCAACGGGCTCAAGTACGACCAGAATCTGTATCAACTCGAAGTGAACTTCCGTGTTCTGTCCGATAACACGGCCGATCAATTTCGCATCATCTTGAACGAGCCGGACACGGGAGATCCCAACAATCCCGCAGAAGAGTTTCAGTATTACATCAATGGGCTTCTCGACTACGACGAAAACGAGTGGGTCAGCCTGACTCGACCACTGACCGAGACGACAGGGATCTGGCCACCGGATGGCGACCAAATTCCCGCTGCAGGACTCGCCTCTGTGCAGATTGGCTCATGGGACTTGCCAGGTTCCTTGAACATTGAACTTGGTGGAATCTACATCAAGCCGCTCAATCCGGTGCCGGACGGTGTTCTGTTTGAATTCAATTCGAATAATGCGGTCCGGGCTTGGCGCTGGGGCGCGTTCAATGACCCGGAGAGTACGATTGACATCACCGAATCGAGCATCGTGTTCGACATTAATCCAGCAGCCGAAAGCGAATGGCCTGGTCGCGTGAACGGCGGAATGGGATCGGCATGGTTGCGCACGGATTTTGAAGATGATCCGGAAGATTACGAACTCGTGGTGAAAGCGAAACTGGGCGAGAACAATGAAGCAACTGCCTTCAATGTCGTCCTGTTTGATAACGACGGTCTTTACGAAATCGTCGACTGGGGCGGTGATGGAGTACCGCGTCAGCTCGATCAGGAAGCGGAGGAACACCAGTATCAGTTCTCCACTGCCGATCTAAGCGAGGATGAGTTCATCGAACTGCGGATGCCGATGACGCAGAGTCCGAACTGGTCGCAGAAGATCGGTGCCGCTCTTTACAACGGTGATGGAGTGCCGAACTATGGGATGTATGGTGTCCAAGTCCAGAGCATCTGGGAGTCCACCGAACGCCTGAATCTGGAAATCGAAAGCATTCAGATCGTGGACACCACTTTTGTTCCCGGTATCCCCGGCGACTTCAACGGCAATGGTGAGATTGACCTTGGCGATATCGACCTGCTGACAGAGGCATCGGCGTCGGGAACGAATCCCCAGGAATACGACCTCACAGGGGACGGCCTGGTCGACGTAGCCGACGTGAACGAGTGGGC
>CAZFWV010000513.1:0-3944 GCA_964522605.1 uncultured Pirellulaceae bacterium | reverse complement strand
GGTCGCTTCCGTTGGTCGCTCGGTTTCTTGCCGAGAGAACAACATTTTCACCGTTCGCAGTGCGGAGAGAATGCTTCCAAAGGTGCGACGCACGAGACGCAAGCAGAACATGATCTCGACCTCCCTACCACGGTGCCCCCAACGAACGGCACGTAGAATCGTCAGAACGAATTACCGACGCCCACTTGACATCGATCCACATCAATCATTCAGCTGAAAGTATACCGAACCTGCGACCCGTGCGAACTACCTTGTCGAGCGGCGGAACCGATCGGCTGCCCGCACTTGGGCCCTGCTGTTGACGGAAACGAGATGTCCACGCTTTCGGCTGCGTTGTTGTTGTTTCTGGTGCTGGATCCGGTGGGAAATGTTCCGCTGTTCATCCTGGCCTTGAAGAACGTCGATCCGGCAAGGCATACGCGCGTGATCGTCCGAGAGGCGTCGATCGGACTCGTGTTTTTGCTCGTCTTCCTTTTTCTGGGACCAGGAATTCTCAAGGTGCTGCATATCTCGCAGTCTTCCTTGAGTATTGCCGGCGGAACGATTCTGTTTCTGATCGCAGTCAAGATGATCTTCTCCGGCGGCGGGGATGTGTTTGGTGTGTCCGTAGATGGCGAGCCCCTCGTGGTTCCCCTTGCGGTTCCCCTGATCGCCGGGCCTTCGGCGATGGCGACCTTGACCTTGCTGACCGCGCGCCAGCCGGAAGAATGGTTGAACTGGCTGGCGGCGACGATCCTCGCGTGGAGCGTATCTCTGGTGATTCTTGTGTTTGCCCCTACGATGAAGCGGTTGCTGCGCGATCGAGGCCTGGTCGCCGCAGAACGGCTGATGGGAATGATTCTGGCGACCGTGGCCGTGGAGATGCTCTTGCAGGGAATTCGCAGCACACTGCTGGTTACCAAGTAATTGATATTGATTGTGTGTCGAGTCTTCCTTTGGATGGTGTGGAATGATGAGTGAATCGCTGCCGGTCAGCATCTTTAATGACGTGATAGGTCCGGTCATGCGCGGGCCGTCAAGTTCGCATTGTGCCGCTGCGTTGCGAATTGGTCGGTTGGCGCGCGATCTGATGGAAGGTGATTTGCAGCACGTATTGGTCGAATTCGATCGGGCCGGCTCCTTGCCGACGACGCATGAGAGCCAGGGGTCGGACATGGGCCTGTTCGGCGGTTTGATGGGATGGGACGCAGACGATCCCCGACTCCCGGATTCCCCCCGTGCATTGCAGGAAGCCGGCATCCAGCTTCGCATTGAAACGATCGATGTGGGAGACCCGCATCCAAATACCTATCGGTTGACTCTCTCGAACTCGCGTACGCGTCACAGCCTGCGCGCGATTTCCACCGGCGGTGGCATGATCCGGATCATCGACATCGATGGGTTTCCCGTATCGATGTTTGGCGACTACCGCGAGACGCTGTTCTGGATCAAACAAGGTGGTTCGGATTTGGTCGCGAGATTGGGCGAGCAGATTCAGGCAGATCAGATTCTGCTCCACGAATCGAGCGTGGGGCAGCTCGTGCAGGTGAAGGCGGAACAGTTCGTGCCGGACGATCTGATTGAGCATCTGCAGCTCCGCCCGGGTGCGCATGAAATCCGGCGGATCGACAGTGTGTTGCCGGTGCGATCCCGAGCCCACATGGAGCTTCCGTTTACGAGCTGTGAAGAGATGCTGCGGTACGATGCGGGGCGTCACCTGCCGCTGTGGAAACTGGCGGTCGAGTACGAAATGGCACGCGGTGCATTGCAGGAGTCGGAAGTGATCTCCCGTATGCTTGAGATCGTGCGGATTCTACGACGCTCGATTCAAGCGGGACTTGCCGGTACTGAATACGACGATCGTGTACTCGGTTACCAGTGCGGCCGGTTTGATGAATTGCTGCGCGCTGGCCGACTTCTGGACGGAGGAGTCTTGAATCGCATCGTGTTGTATGTTTCTGCGCTGATGGAAGTGAAGAGCTCGATGGGGGTGATTGTTGCGGCGCCGACGGCCGGGGCCTGTGCTGCGCTTCCGGCGGCCGTGATCGCGGTGGCGGAGCAACGCGGATTGTCGGAGGAAGCGATGGCTCGCGCGCTGCTCGCAAGCGGATTGATCGGAACGTTCATCGCCACACGCTGGACGTTTGCGGCAGAAGTCGGAGGGTGTCAAGCCGAAGGCGGTTCGGCCGCCAGCATGGCTGCCGCGGCGCTCGTCACGCTCGCCGACGGCAGCTTGCCTCAATCCGTCGCAGGTGCCTCGATGGCAATGCAGAGTATGCTCGGCTTGATCTGCGATCCGGTCGCCAATCGCGTCGAAGTGCCGTGTCTAGGGAAGAACGTGCTGGCGGCGAGCCAGGCGCTCTCCTGTGCCAACATGGCTTTGGCCGATTATGACCCAGTCATTCCCTTTGACGAAGTGGTGGATGCGGCGCGACGGGTCGCCGAGCAGATGCCCCGTGAGTTGCGATGTACTGCGCTGGGCGGTTTGTCGATCACTCCCACGTCTCTCGTCTTGGAAGAACAACTGGCTCTTCGCAAGGCCGCGTCGGGGGGATGCGGCCCATGCCGTGGCGCGTGCGGATGATCGCGGCGAGGCAGACGCAGTGCAGCCTTCACCCCGACTCGAGAAGAGGAACCGCGGATTCAACGGATAGAACGGATGTCCGCGGATCTGTCCGTGCCCATCCGTCCCCTCCGTCGAATCCGTGGTTGCTACTCTTCCTTATGCCCAACCTGAACGCGATTTCTTGATTCGACCAGCTGCGGGGACGAGAGAACCAAGCAGAGTCGGGTGCGCCGTGGGCCGACGGCAGTGTCTTAATGTTCGGAACGGTGCTCTGTCACGACCTTTGCTGCCTCGGTCACAACGCGTTGTTCCTCTCCATCCAACTGCTCGAACAGGCGTCGCTGACGCATGTCAAACGATCGGCCCGGTTGATGGTCGTCCGTGTTTCGCTGCTGCCCATTGTGCAGACACCATCCGGCCGCGCCGCCCGAGACCGCGCCGCGCAAGTCGACGAGAAAATCGTCGGCTGTGGGTTCCCAGTTCCCGTAACCACGTCGAAATGGTTCCTGGTGATGGATCGGAACAATGGTCCCCTGACGCTGCAGGATCTGCAGAACGGCGCGCGTTTGTGCCTCCGTTTGGGCAGGCGATTCGGCGTGTCGTGGACGATGGGGCGCAAGGAAATCCAATTCGATCATCTGCAGCGACTGGCGAATGTCCTGCTCACTCAGGTCGTGACCGCCGAAGGAAGCCGTGACGAGTCGCTGGGGATCAAGCCGTCGCACGAGAGCGCGCATTCGTTTTAGTTCGTCAGGACCCACATAACGGTCGTCTCCGACGTCGCGCTCATTCGCCAGATCCAGATACCAATTCCGGTGTTTGTTCAGCGATCGGACAAGCAGCTCAACTGCCCGTCGATGCGATTCGAAATCGGGCAGTCGGCCGCCACCGGTCGCTTCGGAAATTTTTCCATGGGCCAAAGTGAGATCAACGATCAGTCCTCGGCGGTCGCACTCCGTGACCAGCCAGCGAAGCTTCTGGAAGTAGGGTTCCCGTGGACGCCCTCGCGCATCGACGGCCGAGACATCTTCCCCATCCACTTCCCACGTAACCCAGACGCGTAGCCAATTGAATCCGTGTCGTTGGAGATCATCCAAGTCCTGGCGAATGAATTCCTCCGAAGCACTGAGTGCGCCGTAATAGCTGATTCCTAACAGGAACGTGGGCTGCCCGTTTAACGTAAATTGACTGCCCTGGATCCCGAGGACGGTCGTCGGATCGTTGGGAGTTGCGGCAGACAGGCTGGCGCAGTGTAGACAAAACAGACTCGTGAACAGTAGACGGCGTCTCAAAATCGGGAGGGCGAGGCTGGGCTGTTGAAAATCTGACAGGCTCGTCCGTAGCGGACCCGATCCACTCTGGCTCCCCTCGCCCCGTTTCGAAGCTGCTGAAAAAGTCG
>CAZFWV010000512.1:0-3998 GCA_964522605.1 uncultured Pirellulaceae bacterium | reverse complement strand
AGGCTCGCGGCCAATTGGAAGTCTCCGCCGCGGCAGTGCAAGTCTCCTGCATCATCTTCGTAGCAGAATTCTTCGCCGATCACATGTGTTGCCGTCACGTCACGATCGTATCGCTGCGGCTTCTTGATCACCAAAGCGACCACACTATCTATTCCATTCCCCGTACTTTGCCAGGCGGTTGCGACCAACACATTACCTTCTGTATCGATCGCAGCCTCCATATCGGCCAACGTGTTTCCATCATTCCGATGTGTGTAAAGGACGAGCCGACCCGACGCCTCCCGCGCATTGCCTTGACTGTCCATCTCGAACCACTGCCCCATGATCCGAGTACTCGGAGGCCAGCCACGGTCATCCGACCAAAGGCGGATGCCCAGTTGGCTGCTTGCAGTCCTGCGCACCGTGTTGCGCCCACGATCCGCTACACCGAACCCGATCCCCTCGGGCACAACCAGATTCGATTCGAACTGCACCGTCTGCACGACCGAAATCGTGATCTGCTGCGACTCACTCACTCCCGCCAGTCGGACCGCTTGAGCCAGCACCGTGACTTCACTGCTGCCCGGGGGGACTCGAGGTGTACTTTGCACCGACCATCCGTCCGACGCGTCTCGATCGATACCGATGACGACATCCTTTCCCCGGTCATAAACACCGTTTTGATTCAGATCTTGCCAGAATCGGACGTAATCAATTCGGTCGGTCGGATGGGAAACGCCGAGCGCCGTCAATGTGACCCAATCGGTGCCGCTATCGGAGATCGTATCGGGGGCAACAGTCACAGAGGCGACGGTGGGCTGAACGGCCGGAATCACCGTGACCTGGAACTCGATCTCGGAACGAGCATGGAACCCCGCGACATTCGCCGTGGCACGCACACGAATCCGGTAATCTCCCGTCGGATTCTGCTCGCCTGGAATCCACACGAACAGCCCGGTTCCCGGATGAACACTGCCCGAGAATTCGGCATCGCCGGGGCCCTGGACGGAAACTAACTGATAGCTGGGTAGCGCGGCCGGATGCATGGCGCGCAAGTCGACGCGAACCGGCCGCCCCACCTCGACTTCGAACGGCCCTATGTCCTTCCCATGAATGAAAATCGGTGGCACGTCCTGCAATTGATCCAAGCTGATGGACGGGACGTCGGAAAGGTCTTTGCTCACGTCCGACCACGCTTCGCCATATTCTCGCCTCAACAAGTCCAATTCCGACCGGACACTTTCGGTCCGTTCCACATCGACTAGCAGCAGTCGCTCGGCCTCATCCAGCCAATCCTGAGACATCTGGAGCTGCAAGAGCCCAACATCGTACTGTCGTTGCAGGTCGCGTTGCAGATCGACGACAGTCGCTCGGCGGATGCCCTCCAGTTCGTCCGCGAGCTCCGCCAATTGTTGAATGAACGCCGGTAATTGCTCATGCGTCAGTGAGTTCGCTTGATCGAGGACTTCCGTAACGCGCTGCCGCTCTGAATCGTACGTTTCCTGATCCGGTTGGATCGTCAGGCGAAAGGATTGGGATCCGGTGGCCATTCCATTGGAGGCCGCCACGCGCACAATCAACTCACCGTGGACAGCTTCCAGCGGGTCAACAACAAGGTTGCCGTCCTCGATCGACACACGAGCGGGCGCTGGGAACTCCGACACCGCGTTCAACAACAGCGAGGGGTCTTCATACACTGACGGGTCCAGTCGGGCGATGAGCGATGTCGCCTGAGCGGTCTGTTCAAACGTATCCTGCCATTGGACCAAATCGCCGTTCGGCAGTAGAAAAAAGCTCGTGTTATCGGTACCGAAGATCCATTTTTCATCCAGACCGGTCAGGTTCGTAAGATAATCGCCTCCGAATCGCAAACCATACGCGTCACGAATCTCGGCCAATGGATTCACCACAGCGGCGCTGGCGAAATAGGGTGTCGCTTGAAAATCCGTATCACCCGGAGCGATCGGGATCACCACCTGATCCTGATCTAACGTGATGGTTCGATCGGGAATCTCACGTGAAATCGCCCGATGGTATGTGGCACTCTGACAGTTGATATCGGTGACGGCGATCTCAAAAAAAGTTGTTCCCAGAGGAAGAGGAACATCATCCAAGGCGAAATGCCCCGAAGCATCCGCGTTGGCATGCAGTCCCATGCCGACCAGTTCCACTACCGAGTAGGGCTCGGTCTTGCCCACCAAATCAATGACAGAATCGGGCGAGACGTCGAGGACCGATGTCGACTGAGATGTGGCGGCGAGCATAAACGAGTCGAGGCGAAGTGGAAGCGGCCCCGCATCGTACATCCCCTGCTGTAACGCGGCGATCAGATCTCCAGTCTCGAAGTCGCCGTTGCCGTTCCAGTCCCCTTCGCTCCAGTTGGCGTTCCCCGCGATACCATCTTCGTATTTTCCCACCATGAGCACAGCAACTAGATCCGCGGAATCGAACAGGCCGTCGAGATTCGCATCGCCGATGGGTGCACGGCGAAGGTTCGAAAGCCAGAGATCCCGGTCTTCGGGTCCGAGTGATCCGTTCTGGCTGAGATCCCACCGGTCATCTGACGCATCCAACGAAATCGCTTCGTCCAACAGACTGAGGTCCGCCGCATCTAGCAGACCGTTCGCGTCAAAGTCACCGACTTCGAACACGCGTGAAAGCGCGACGGAAGCTCCCGGCCGCTCCGGGCCACAGAAGTCAGCTGCCAACAGCTGCCGTGGTTCAAGTAATTCGATGGACTGTTGTCTCGACGACCCGCGCTGAGCCGTGCGAGAGATCGTGTTCGACCGGTTAGATCTTCGAGTCCCATTCCTGCGAATTCGTCGAATGGCCATAGATCATCTCTCTCCTTGAGCTGACGATTTGCGTGTAAATCGATAGACCATCGGCACGAACGTCCCCAAAGCGAATCGACTTCAGTTCGGCGCTCCTCAACCACGTTCTCGATCCCCGAAGGTCAAAAGAGACCGATCGGTACGGAAACGATCGCTGGGCGATACTCTCAAAAGCTGGGGGCTCTCGAAAAGCTGCATCGCCTGTGGTTCAGGAAAACATAAAGTGGTAAGCGTCACGACATCGGGACGCCGCCGAAGAATATTGCGCAAAACGGGCGGCAATCGCCTCACAAAATCTGCGGGAGTCCAAAAACTTTTTGGGTCGTCATTAAGCAGCCCGGCGGGTTTCGGCGTGAATGTGTATAAACGGAAACGAGGGCAGATCCGAGAGCTCCAAGGTGTCGAAGGCGGTCTCAAAAAGCTTCGGCGTTTCGGGGCAGGAATCAGGAGACGCGTGAAAATGAATTGTGGGACGGAACGATACTGTAGAAGCCCAAACGACGCCAGACTCTCGCGACGCGTCGAGCGCGGATGACCAGCAGATATCGACGGCAGCGATGACCGTCGATCGCGAAGATGATCCGCATCCCGGATGCTGAACTCCGGCTGAGAGCATTGTGACACTGCATATACAAAAGGAATGCCGTTGGCCAAGCGTTAAACTGGGCTGACTTTGCATCGATCTGCATCGATTTGCATTCAGCCTTTTCTCGATCGCCTGACACGGCACTTGCAGCGAACCACGATTTACCCTGAAAATACAGGGGTTTCTGCTCACCTTGATGCGAACGGCCGAAGCGATGAGAAACGAGTGAGCACCATGGCGTTCACCACGCACCGTAACGATTGCCGTAACGTTTTCTAGAGTCGCGGGTTAGAAAAACGTCCCCTTGGCCTCCGGAGCCGAACGTTACAGGTTCGAATCCTGTCGCGAAGCGGGGAAGCGGAACACCGCAAATGCCCCAGGACGGTTCGTCAGTACGCACGAACGAGGCCCGTTCCTGGTCGCCAATCTCCCGCCGGCGCCATCGCGGTGACTACACTTCTAGCTGCGGCGGTGTCTTTGACCGCTGCGCCGAACAATGATTTCTTCCTGCGATTTCTTCCTGCAGGAAGTCGATACAACCGCCAGCAGGTTGGGGTCGGCCCAATCGCCGGCGGTCTTCCTCACCGCCGGCAGTTCCA